>NZ_JBHXJE010000011.1:0-141666 GCF_042723275.1 Streptomyces sp. NPDC058373
GCCGCCTCCCCTTCGACGGGAGGCGGCCACCGGTGCGGGCGGCGGCGGGCCGACGCGTCGGGCATCGGGCGTAACGGCTGTCCGACGAAGCGGGAGCGGCCTCGGACGGACCGCCCGGCTATGTCAGGATTGCCGCACGACGGTGCACCCGAGGGGGAGTGGATGTACGGCAAAGACACCGGCCACGGCCGAGGTTTCCGGCGCCGGGGGGTGGGGGCGGCGGTCGTGGGGGCGGCGCTGCTGCTGTCCGGCTGTTCCGGTTCCGGCGAGGAGCCGGGCGCGAGCGCCAGGCCGGGCGTGAGCCAGCAGCCCAAGGCCGAGGACCCGTACTGGGTCAACCCGGACGGCAACGCGGCCCGCCAGGTCGCCGCCTACGAGGACGAGGGCAAGAAGGACGAGGCCGCGCTGGTCCGCCGGATCGCGGAGCAGCCGGTGGCCGACTGGCTCGGCACCGAGAAGCCCGAGGAGGAGGCGCGCGGCTTCACCGAGGCGGCGCAGCAGGCCGACCGGGAAGCGCTGCTGGTCCTCTACAACATCCCGCACCGCGACTGCGGCAACTACTCGGGCGGCGGCGCCGCCGACGGCGACGCCTACCGCGCCTTCGTCGACTCCGTCGCCAAGGGCATCGGCGACCGCCCGGCCACCGTCATCCTGGAACCGGACGCCGTCCTCCACCTGGTCGACGGCTGCACGCCCGAGCAGTTCCACGAGGAGCGGTACGACCTGCTGAAGGGCGCGATCAAGACTCTGAAGGGTCTGTCCGGCACCAAGGTCTACCTCGACGCGGGCAACGCAGGCTGGGGCAAGCCCGACCAGATCTTCGAGCCGCTGACCTGGGCGGGCGTCGCCGAGGCCGACGGCTTCGCGGTCAACGTCTCCAACTTCTACTCCACCGAGGACTCCGTCGCCTACGGCAAGGAGCTCTCCGCCAAGGTCGGCGGCAAGCCCTTCGTCGTCGACACCAGCCGCAACGGCAACGGTCCCTTCACCGGCGGCGACCCGGCCGAACGCTGGTGCAACCCGCCCGGCCGCGCCCTCGGCGAGGTCCCCACCACCAGGACCGGCGACGACCTGGTCGACGCCTACCTGTGGATCAAGCGCCCCGGCGAGTCCGACGGCGAGTGCAAGGGCGGCCCGAAGGCGGGGGAGTGGTGGCCCGAGTACGCGCTGGGGCTGGCGAAGGCCGCGAAGTAGCGGGCGGCCTCGGCGCCGTGACGTAGCGCCGGCTTCCGCGGGACCTGCGCGAAGGGCGCCTCCACCGCCAGGGTGGAGGCGCCCTTCCTGTGCGCCCGGCGCCGACGGGGCGTCAGCTGTCGATGTGCACCCACACCGCCTTCGACGGGGTCCCCGCGTCGTCCACGGCGAAGAGCATGTACCAGCCGTCCTGGACCAGGTTGCGGTTCTCCGGGATCGTCACCTCGATGCCGTCGTCGGTCTTCTCCATGTCCAGCGCGATGGAGCGCTGGTCGACGTCGGTGACGTGGGTGGAGGCGCTCGGCCGGATCAGCCGGGCCTCCTTGATGGAGCCGGCGTGCAGCGAGTCGAAGACGGCGCTCTCGCCGCGGGCCATCTTCTTCGGGCCGCCGCTCAGCGTCGGCCGGGCGTCCTTGTAGAGGTAGGGCGGCGTGTAGATCTCGATGCGCTGGTCGAAGGTGCCCGGCTTGGTGTTGCCCTCGTCCGCGTAGAGCGGGTCGGAGCCGAAGACGACGACGCGGCCGTCGGGGAGCAGGATCGACCCCGAGTGGTAGTTGCGGCCCACCGCCGGGTCGGCCACTTGGCGCAGGGTGTTGGCCTTGGCGTCGTACAGCCGCGCCTCCAGGATGTCGGAGTCGCCGCGCCCCCGGTAGTCCTCGGAGCCGCCGGTGATCAGCACGCTGTCGTCCGGGAGGACCGAGGTCTGCGGATAGCGGGTGCCCTTGCCGAGGGACGGGCCGTCGGTGAAGCGCGGCGCGTCGTCCTTCAGGTCGATGATCCGGGTCTTCTTGCTGGACCGCTCGGACTCACCGACGCCGCCGCCGCCGACCACCATGAACTTCTCGTCCTGCGCGGGCGGCAGCAGCACCGTCGCGGAGGTCTCCATCAGCTTGGGGTCGCTCAGCCCCGGCACCTTGCGGAACTTGTTGGTCTCGAAGTTCCAGATGCCCGGGTCGCGGCCGACGTCCGCCGGGCCGTACCCCGCGTTGGAACCGGAGTAGAAGAGCTTGCCGTCGGGGAGCAGGAAGACCGCCGGGTAGGTCGGCAGCTGCCGGATGCCCTGGGCGTACGTCCACTTCTTGGTCTCGGGGTCGTACACCTCGTTCTTGCCGGGGACGAGCTGGCCTATCTCGTCCAGACCGGAGAGGCTGAGGACCTTGCCGTCGGAGAGCGTGGTGAGGGTGGGGTACCAGCGGGCCTCGTTCATCGGGTCGACGGGTATGTACTTCTCCGCGACCGGGTCGAACTCGTAGGTGTCCTTGATCCCCTGGAAGTCCTTCTTGTCCAGGGCGAGCTTCTGCGCGATGCCGTAGAGGTTGCGGGTGTCGGAGCCCTTGAGGCCATGGATGCGGTAGTTGTCCTCGGTGCCGGTCTCGTGCTTGCGGCCGCTGCGCTCCGCCTCGACGTAGACCCGGCCGAGGCCCGCCTCGGTCCGCAGGAAGGCGCCGGTCTGCTTGTCGAAGACCTTCTCGGCGCGCTCGACGGTGATGTTGTCCTTGGCGACGAAGGTCTTGCCGTTCTCCTTGCCGGTGAACTTGGTCCCGGCCTTGATGGTCTTCGGCGCGTCCGGGTCCTCGTTGTGCACCACCATCAGGCCGCCGGCCTTGGTGACGTCGCCCTTCAGCTTCTCGTACCGCTTGGTGCCGCCCGCCACCAGCAACTTGCCGTCGCCGAGCTGGGTGTGGCCGGTGCAGAAGAGGTCGTTGGGGGTGTGGATGTTCTTGAAGGTGTTCTCGACCGGGTCCCACAGGACGGTGTCGAACTTCTTCGCGTCGAAGTTGGCCTGGTTGTTGCCGGACCCGGCGACCAGCAGCACCTTCCCGGTCCGCAGCAGCGCCGCGTGGATGGTGTTGAGCCGGTACTTCGCCGGGATGTCGACGAACTCCCAGTGCCCGTTCTCCGCCTTGTACTCCGGCCGGTTGATCTTGTACTCGTGGTACTGGGCGGAGCCGAAACGGTACAGCGCGGGCCCGTTCATGCCCGCCAGGGCGAGGACCACGGCCCCGCCGATCGCGAGACGGCGGGCCCGGCGGCGGCTGGTGGAGCGGTCGTTCATTTCTTACGTCCCCCGAGGGCGATCTGCATCGTCTGGTCGTTCGCGGCCCAGCTCGGCCCGGCCTGGCCGTGCTCCGGCACCTGGCCGTCGCGCGGCCCGGGCGGCGCCGCGGCCTCGCCCGGCGGGGGTGGCCCGGCGTCCGGCTCGGGGGCGGCGGGCTGGGGGCGGCCCGCCGCGTGCGCCGCCTTGCTCCGGCGCTCCTGCCGCATCGACAGGCGCCAGACGGCGATCGGCGCGGCCGTGATCATCAGCGCCAGCGTGGCCCAGACGATCATGGCGGGGTGGTTGTTGCCGAAGAAGAACGACACCACGACCGAGGCGCCGAAGACGAAGATGAAGAAGAGGTGGATCCGGAAGGTCCCGAAGAGCGTGTCCGGGCTGGACGAGTCGCCCTTCGGCGTCACCACGAACTTGCTCTTGCGGCGCAGCACCGAGTCCATCAGCGAGCGCGCGTACAGCGGCGCCGACATCGCCGACATCGCCATGCCCGCCACACCGCCGGAGCCCTCGGGCTCGTGCGGGGAGACGTTGTGGCGGCGGTTCCAGATGTACAGGCCGATCTGGAGCGCCGAGGCGTTGCCGTAGAGCATCAGCCAGATCGTCGGGTCGATGTTGACGCCGGAGGCGCCGAGGCCGAGGAAGAGCGCGCAGGAGAGCGCGGCCAGGATCCAGTTCAGCGCCGACATCGGGTAGAAGATGATCATCATCGTGTAGTTGAAGAGCTTCGTCGGCGGCAGCGAGTAGAAGCCCTTCCAGTACTGCTTGAGGATCGTCTCGTAGGTCCCGCGCGACCAGCGCAGCTGCTGGGTGAAGAAGTCGGTCCAGGCGGTCGGGCCCTCGCCGACGGCGAGCACGTCCGGTGTGTAGACGGAGCGCCACTTCTTGCCGGTGGCCGGGTTCTTGGCGCGGTGCATCTCGAACCCGGTCGCCATGTCCTCGGTGATCGAGTCGTACAGGCCGCCGATCTGCTTCAGCGCCTTGATGCGGACCGCGTTGGAGGTGCCGACGAACATCGGGGCGCCGTAGCGGTTGCCCGCGCGCTGGATCAGCGCGTGGAAGAGGAACTGCTGCGACTCGGCGGCCTTGGTGACGAAGGTGTCGTAGTTGCCGTAGACCTGCGGGCCGATGACGAAGCCGACGTCCGGGTCGCGGAAGAAGCCGAGCATCCGCTCCAGGTAGTTGGGGAGCGGCACGTGGTCGGTGTCGACGGAGGCGAAGAAGTCGTACTCGTCGCCGTGCGCGTCGAGCCAGGCGTTGTAGTTGCCGTGCTTGGTCTTGGCGCGGTGCGGGCCCTTCGCCTGGTTCCAGCGGGCCACGCCCTTGCGGGAGAAGTGGTGCACGCCGAGGCGCTCGCAGACCTCGCGGACCTCGGGGTCGTTGCCCTCGTCGAGCAGCCAGATGTGGAGCAGTCCCCGGTGGCGGAGTTTGACCGCCGCCTCCAGGGTCTTCGTCACCATCTCGATCGGCTCCTTGCCGGGCACGAACGAGGTGAGGAAGGCGACCTTGGTGCCCGTCTCGGGCACCACGGGTATCGGGTCCCTGGCGACGAGCGTGGCGTGCGCGTTCGAAATGACGTTCATGCAGCGGAAGAACTCGATCAGTCCGATCGAGACGAGCATGACCGTGTCCAGCGCGGGCAGGAAGGCGTACGCCGGGTAGTCCCGCTCGGTCCAGTGCTCGGGCTGCATCAGCCAGACGAAGAGGGTGAGCGAGAGCAGCGGGGCCGCGCAGAGCAGGGCGGCCGCGCGGATGCGGTGCGGCTCCTGCGAGAGGAGCGAGCGGTAGCGGACCTTGTACGGCTTGGCCGGATCCGGCTGCGTGAGGGGGCCGGCGAGTCTGCTGTAGTGCTCGTAGTCGTAGCGCGGCAGCGTCTTCTTGATGCGCCGCGCTCCGCCCGTCCGGTGCGACACCGCCCGCAACTGGGTGGTCTGGGACGGGTCGGATTCGCTCCGCCCACCCGTCGGGCTCGACGTCATGTGTCATTCCCCCCGCACGCGGGCAGGCCCGCGTGGTCGTTGGTTCTTTCGCCCGGCGAGGGTCTCCCCTGGACCTCGCGGACGCGTCAGTGGGAGGCGCGCTCTTCCGTGTGCGGCGCGGCGTCCCTCACCTCAGACACGGCGGGCGGCCTTCCGGTTGCATGATGCCCGGCCCGGCGTCCGTTTTCGAACGGGGCCCCCTCCCCGTCTCCCCCCGCGCGGCCGTCCGGTCCCCCTGTGTCCCGTGACGCCCGTCTCGTCCGAGCCCGCGGCTCCACGTCAGGGTTCTATGCGTGGCCGCATGATCGCAAGGGGGTGCCCCGGCGGGGGGCTTGCCAGGGTGGGCTGGGGGCGCGTTCGCCGGGGGTCGCGCCTCTGGCGGTGGGGCGCCCGTGCGGCGGGGCTGCCCTCAGGTGCCGGACGGGCTGGAAATGTGTCCTCAAACGCCGGACGGGCTATAGGGGGGCGCTTGAGGGCAGGGGCAGCGGAAGAGGCCCCCCGCTTTCGCGAGGGGCCTCTCCGTGTCTGTGCGCCGCCAGGGACTCGAACCCCGGACCCGCTGATTAAGAGTCAGCTGCTCTAACCAACTGAGCTAGCGGCGCGCGCTGACCTGCAGAACTTTACCCGATGTCGAGGGGTGGTGCGCGCACGCGCGCGAGGAGGCTGTGGAGTGGCCCGGGTCACACGGGATGGGTGGGCGGAGATTCCAGGGTCGCCCCGCCCTGGGCGCAGCCGTGCGCGCGGCGCGCCTCCCGCCCCGGCGGACGGCGGCCCTGCCCGGCGCGCCGGCCCGCAGGGCCCCTCGTTTCCGGCAGGCGGCCCGTCCTGCCATGAGTGCCCCAGCCCCGGCAGGTGGACGGCCCCGCCGAGCGCGCCCCATTTCCCCAGGCGGCGGCCCCGCCAAGCGTGCCCCATTCCCGGCAGGTGGGAGTCCAGCCAAGAGTCCCCGCATTCTCGTCAGGCGGCCCGCCCCGCCAGGTGCCCCCATTCTGCGGGGCGCCGGCCCGCTGACCCTTCATGGCGTCAACATGCGCCCCCGCTCCGCAGTTGAGAAACTGACGCCTGTGCAGATGCGCGTCGAATTCACCACGGTTCGCGAGGGGAATCGCATGCAGGCTCCGGTATTCGAGGAATTCCGCCCCGCGGCCGATTGCGGCTGTGCCGGATGTGTCCGGCTCCGGCGCCACGGCGAGGCGTTCCTGGCGGCACGTCAGGAAGGGCGGTACGGAAAGCGCGGGGCGCGCCGAGCCCTGGTGCTGGCGACCGCCGCGGCCACCGTCGCCTGCGGGCACCTGGCCCCCGCCCTCGCCGACGAGCCGACCCCGCCGCAGGGGGCGCCGCCGCAGCTCACGGAGGCGGCGCTGGGCAGCCCGCAGGGTGCGGCGGCCCCGCTGTACGGCCCGTCGGGGGAGCCCGCGCCGTCGCTCGGGGGCCCGATCGCGATCAGGGCGACCACCCGCGACGAGATCATCGAGCGGGCGGAGAAATGGGCCCGTGCGAAGGTCCCGTACGCCATGGACGCGTACTGGTCCGACGGCTACCGGCAGGACTGCTCGGGATTCGTCTCGATGGCCTGGAATCTGGGTCGCAGCGAATGGACGGGAAGCCTCGGGAGCGTCGCCGAACGCATCACCAAGGACGAGCTGAAACCCGGCGACATTCTCCTCTTCCACAACGCGAAGAACCCGGAAAAGGGCTCGCACGTCACCCTTTTCGGCGGCTGGACCGACAGCTCCCGCACCCAGTACACGGCGTATGAGCAGACCCGCCCCGCCACCCGCAAACAGGCGACCCCGTACACCTACTGGACCAACGCCTCGCAATTTCTTCCGTACCGCTACCTGGGTCTCTCCGACGGCGGCGCACCGACCGGGTCGGACCGCTCGTACCCGGGCGTCGCGAAGTTCGGATCCGGCGCGGACAACGCCTACGTGACCCGGCTCGGCCAGATGCTGGTGGCCCGCGGCGGCGGCCGGTTCTACCAGGAGGGGCCCGGGCCGCGCTGGTCCGAGGCCGACCGGAAGGCGACCGAGGCGTTCCAGCGCGCGCAGGGGTGGAGCGGGAAGGACGCTGACGGGCTGCCCGGGCCGGTGACCTGGTCGTACCTGGTCGGGGGGAAGGGCAAGGAGATTCCGGCGGCGAAGAAGGCGGCCACCCCGCCGGAGCCGGGGGAGCCCGGTGCCGTGCCGGCCTATCCGGGGACGGCGGTGTTCCGGCCGGGCCAGAGCCATCCCGCGATCGAGCGGCTCGGACGGCGACTGGTCCACGCGGGGTTCGGCCGCCACTACCGGCAGGGGCCGGGACCGCGTTGGAGCGAGGCCGACCGGCGCAACGTCGCCGACTTCCAGCGGGCGCAGGGCTGGCGCGGCAAGGACGCCGACGGATACCCGGGCCGCGAGACGTGGCGGCGACTCTTCTCTTGACGGAGGCACGGATGGGCACCACCAGCAGCGGTACCGGCCGCGAGCGCGGCGGCCTCGCGGAACCGGTCGCGCGCACCGGGCTCCCCGATCCGGCCGACCCGGCCAACGGGACGGCTCCGGGGCCGGCCGCTCCTGGCCCGGCACCGGCGGAGCGCCTGCCGCCCCCCGAGCCCGGGCCGGAGCCCCCCGCCGGGGCGCCGGCGCCCGAGCCCGGACCGGAAACGGGACCGGCAACCGGGGCCACCTCCGCCACCGGCCTCCCGTCGACCGCCCCGCCTGAGGATCCGCCCCCGCAGCGCGCCGTCCGCCTCATCCGGAACGCGGACACCATGGAGATCCCGGTCCACCTGCTCTTCCGCGAGGAGCCGGAGGGGGCGGCGGGGCCGGGCGCGGCGGCCGGGCAGCCCCCGGACCCGTTCGCGCTCCGGCCCGGTCTCGACGCGGGCCTCGCCACCGTGGTCGGCCGCCGCCCGGGCACGGGCGAGCGGCCGCGGGACGAGGGCCACCGCCGGCCGCTGCTCTGCCCGCCCGCCCTGGACGAGTCCGTCCCCGCCGAACAGGTCGCGCCCTCGCTGCCCGGCGCGGTCGCGGTGGCCGCCGCGGCGGGCGGGACCGCCGGCTGCGGGGCCGCGCTGTGGTGGGGCGGGCTGCTCCCGGCGGTGGCGGCACTGCCCCCGGCCGGGGGTGAGCCGGGTGGGGCGGTGGCCTGGGCGCTGGCCGCCGGTGCCGGGGCCGTGGCGGCGGTCTCCCTCGGCGGGCTGGCCCGGGGCAGGACGGGGTGGGTCTGGGTGCAGGAGAGGTACGGCCGGTACCGGGGAACGGTGCGCCGGACCGGCCTGGTCTGGCTGAATCCGCTGTTCGCCCGCCGGCGGATCGACGTACGGCTGCGGCACTGGCGCAGTGAGCCGCTGCCCGCCGTGGACGCCGACGGGGTGGCGGTCCGGGTCGTCCTGCACGTGGTGTGGCGGGTGACCGACACCGCGCGGGCCGCGCACGCCGTGGACGACGTGCCCCGCTACCTCGGCGAGTGCGCGGAGGTGGCGCTCGCCCGGGTGGTGTCGCGGCGGCCGGTGGACGCCTTCCGCCCGGGCGTGCCCACCCTGCGGCACACCGAGGCGGTGGCCGAGGAGCTGACCGGGCTGGTGGCGGGGGCGGCGGCGGTGGCGGGGCTGGAGGTGTTCGCGGTGCAGCCGGTGCGGATCGCGTACGCGCCCGAGGTGGCGGCCGCGATGGGGCGCCGCCGCCTGGCCGCGCTCGACGCGCTCCACCGGGACGCCGTCCTCGCCGAGGCGATCGACGCCGTGGAGGAGACGGTGCGGCGGCTGACCGCGCGCGGCCTGGTCGAGCTGGACGCGTACGAGCACAAGGCGCTGGTGCGCGACCTGACTGTGGCGTTCTGCACCGGGCGGGCCGACGCGGAGTGAGGCCGCCCGGCCGCCGTCGCGGGAGAAGTTGGCGTGCGGTTCGCGTCAAGGGGCCGGATCGGGCGAAAGCGCCCGATACCGGCCCCTGTACCACTGCGCTGACGGGTCGTCGGGCGGCCTCTGAGAAACCCCGGTTGACCTGCGAGTACTTCTGAGGCCGGTGAGGCTGGGCGGTAGAGACCACTGGTGGGAGGGGCGGTGGCCGGAAGGTAATACCACGTCAGGGGTGCCGCTGTCCCAGTTCCGCGATTGGTATGGACATGGTGATGCGGCCGCTCTAATCTCGGCGTTGGTCTAGACCGCAGTGCGCACGCCTCACCGGAGTTCCCCCACGTCCCCCAGGGAGCGGCACCATGCGAAACAAGAAGACATACGCGGCTGTCGTCGGCGCTGCCACGCTCGGCGCGCTCGCCTTCTCCACCGGCGGCGCCAGCAGCCACGGCTACACCGACCAGCCCCTCAGCCGCCAGAAGCTGTGTGCCAACGGCACCGTCGGCAACTGCGGCGCGATCCAGTGGGAGCCGCAGAGCGTCGAGGGCCCGAAGGGCTTCCCGGCGGCCGGTCCCGCCGACGGCGCGATCTGCTCCGCCGGCAACACCGGCTTCAAGCAGCTCGACGCCGCCAAGACGCCGGGCGGGGCCGACTGGCCCACCACCCAGCTCTCCGGCGGCCAGGGCTACACCTTCCAGTGGCAGATCACCGCCCGCCACGCCACCACGGACTTCCGCTACTACATCACCAAGGACGGCTGGGACTCCAGCAAGCCGCTGACCAGGGACGCCCTGGAGCCGCAGCCCTTCCTGACGCTGCCCTACGGCGGTCAGCAGCCCCCGGCCACCCTGTCCCACCAGGGCACCATCCCCACCCAGAAGTCCGGGAAGCACGTGATCCTGGGCGTCTGGAACGTCCACGACACCGGTAACGCCTTCTACTCCTGCGCCGACGTCAAGTTCTGATCCGACGCCTCGCAGTCGGCACCGCCGCGCCCCCGCGGTGACCCCCCACCTTCGCGGCACCTCGCCGCCACCGGCCCCGCCGCCCGGCCGCGCCCCGTGAGCAGGCCGGTCCGCGGATCGGGTGTGGCCCCGGAGACGGTCCTCTCCGGGGCCACGCTGTGCGCTGCCACACCCTTCTGACCTGCGCGGACATGAAGGAAGCCCCCCGCTTTCGCGAGGGGCTTCCTTCATGTCTGTGCGCCGCCAGGGACTCGAACCCCGGACCCGCTGATTAAGAGTCAGCTGCTCTAACCAACTGAGCTAGCGGCGCCTGCTGACGAGAAAATAATACCCGGTCCGAGGGGTGCTCCCGACCACGTGGCCGTGGTCCGCCTCACACGGGTGCGCACCGCGCTGGGCGCGTCCGATCGGTGGAGAGGCGCCGCCGGGGCGCGAGAGGCCGCCTCCCGCCTGGCATCAACCCTGGGAGGCGCCTCATCGGGCGGCGCGGCGAAAGGACCTGGTCCATGGCACTCGGTGAACGAGAGCGCGAGGAGTTCCTCGCCGGCAATCATGTGGCGTCGCTCGCCGTCGAGCGGGGGGCGGGGCGGGGGCCGCTCACGGTGCCGATCTGGTACTGGTACGAGCCCGGGGGCGAGGTCCGGGTGATCACGGGGGCCGACTCGGTCAAGGCGCGGCTCATCTCCGCGGCGGGGCGCTTCAGCCTGCTCGTCCAGCGGACGGCTCCCACGTATCTCTACGTGAGCGTCGACGGGCCCCTCGTCTCCACCGCCCCGACCACGGTCGCCGACATGGTCACCGAGGCGTCCCGGTACCTCGATGCGGAGGGGGTGGACGACTACGTCTCCGGGAGTGGGGTCACCGACACCGACCCCGCCGGGCTCCTCACCCTCACCATGCACCCCGAACACTGGCTCTCCGCGGACCTCGGCTGGGGCCCCCACGAGCCGTCCTCCTGATCCCCTCCCCGGCCGGCGTTGGAGGCCGCGGGGGTTCAGAGGGCCAGGGAGAGCAGGACGGGGGCCGCGTTGCGGTTCAGCGCGAGAGCGGCGTCGTGGAGGCGGTGGGCGTGCTCGACCGGGAGGGAGAGGGCGAGGCAGTTGACGGAGGACCCGGCGGTGATGGGGACGGCCGCACAGACGGTCCCCACCGCGTACTCCTGGAGATCGAGCACGGGCACACTCGGCACGTGCGCCTCGAGGCGCGTGAAGAGCGCCCGCTCGCTGGTGATCGTCCGCGAGGTGAGCCGCGCGGGCCGGTGCCGGGCCAGATGATCCCGCCGCCCGTTCACATCGAGCTGGCTCAGCAGACTCTTCCCGACGGCACTCGCGTGCGCGGCCGAACGGAAGTCGACCCACTCGTTGACCCGCGGCGCCCCGGGCCCGTCCGCGACATCGGTGACGCGGATCTCCCCGTCCACGTACCGGCTGACGTAGACCGCCGCCCCGATGCTGTCCCGCAGCTTCTCCAGCCGCCGCTGGAGCCGCCCGCGCACCACCGCCCGCGAGGGCTCGCCGAACGCCCCGGCGACGTACCCGCCGTCGGGCAGCAGCCGTACGTACTCCTCCGCACGGAGCATCCGCAGGAGCGCGATCACCTCGGCGCGCGGCACGCGGGTCTCGGCGGTGATACGCGGCTCGGTGACGCCCGAAGAGTGGCGGGCGACCGTCTCCAGGATGCGCAGCGCCTTGCGTACGGAGCGGTACGGGGCGGCGGACTCGTACGTCAGTGCCACGGTTTCCCCCTGCATGGACCGGACGCGGATTGCTGGGCTCGCCGCCACGATAGCCGCCAAGCTCCGCCGTGCGCCGGGGTGTTGTGACGATTGGCGCCCCGCTGGTCAGGAACGCGCCACCCTGGCACATGCCAGCGGCATACCCGTACGGGCACGGGGGCGCACATGGCGCAGGGCCGGTGCGCCGTGTCGGCGTACCGGCCCTGCGGGGGCGCGGAGGGGTCAGAGGACCGCGCTGAGGAACTCGCGGGTCCGGGCGTTGTCCGGGTCGCCGAAGATCTTCTCGGCGGTGCCCGTCTCGATGACGTGGCCCTCGTCGAACATCATCACCTGGTCCGAGATGTCCCGCGCGAAGTTCATCTCGTGGGTGACGCAGAGCATCGTGATGTCGGTGCTGCGCGCGATGTCGCGCAGCACGTCCAGGACGCCCGCGACGAGCTCGGGGTCGAGCGCCGAGGTGACCTCGTCCAGCAGCAGCACCTGCGGCCGCATCGCCAGCGCGCGGGCGATCGCGACGCGCTGCTGCTGGCCGCCGGAGAGCTGCGAGGGGTACTTGTCGAGGTGCTCGGTGAGCCCGACCAGCTCCAGCAGGTCGCGGGCGCGGGCCTCCGCCTCGTCCTTGGAGAGGCCGAGCACGGTGACGGGCGCCTCGGTGATGTTCCGCAGCACCTTCATGTTGGGGAAGAGGTTGAACTGCTGGAACACCATGCCGATGTTCTTGCGCACCTCGCGGATGTGCTTCTCCCCGGCCGGGACGAGCTTGCCGCCCCGCTCCTCGTGGGTGAGGTAGTCGCCGTTGACCTTGATCGTGCCCTCCTCGGGCTTGAGCAAGGTCATGAGCAGTCTGAGGATCGTGGTCTTGCCCGATCCTGACGGGCCGATCAGCGTGACGTGCTTTCCGGAGTCGACGCTGAAGCTCAGATCGTCGAGGACGGTGTTGCTGCCGAACCGCTTGGTGACCTTGTCGAAGCGGATCAGCTCCTTCCCGTCCACCGGGGGGTTGGCTTCCTGGTTGCTGGGGGTGGTGTCAGCGGACAAGACGACGCTCCAGGGCTCGCAGAAGAAGAGACGCCGGGTAGGCGATGAGGATGAAGGCGATACCGACGACGGTCAGCGGTTCCGTGTACTGGAACGTCGCGGCGCCCTCCAGGCGGGACTGCTGGAGGATCTCCAGCACACCGATACCGGCCAGCAGCGGCGTGTCCTTCAGCATCGAGACGACGTAGTTGCCGAGCGCCGGAATGACGCGGCGGATCGCCTGCGGCAGGATCACCGCGGTCCAGGTGCGGCGGGCGGGCAGGCTCAGCGCGGTGGCCGCCTCCCACTGGCCGACCGGGACGGCGTCGATGCCCGCCCGGTAGACCTGAGCGGTGTACGTCGAGTAGTGCAGGCCGATGGCGACGATGCCGGTGGTGAGGGCGGAGAACTGGATGCCCCACTCGGGCAGCACGAAGAAGAGGAAGAACAGCTGCACCAGCAGCGGCGTGTTCCGGATGAACTCGGTGACGATCGCGACGGGCCAGCGGATGAACCGCGTCGGCGCCCGGAAGGCGATGGCCCAGACGAGCCCGAGGCTGAAGGAGATGAGCGAGCCGATCACCGTGGCCTGGAGGGTGACGAGCACCCCGTCCCAGAAGCGCGGCATGAAGTCGGCGACAGCGGACCAGTCCCAGTTCATATGCCGGCACCCCCGGGCTTGTTGGACAGCTCGGTCTCCTGCCGCAGGCCCAGCTTGGCGATGAGCCCGGGACCCTTCTCCGGCTTCTGCCCGATGCCCGCCTTGGCCTTGGCCTCCAGGGCGCGCATGCCCCGGGTCAGGACGAAGGCGATGACGAAGTAGATGAGCAGCGAGATCGTGTAGATCTGCGCGCTCTCCTGGGTGGCCAGCCGCACCAGGTAGGCGGCGAAGGACACGTCACCCACGCCGAGCAGCGACACCAGGGCGGTGCCCTTGAGCAGCTCGATCAGCAGGTTGTTGAAGGGCGGGATCATCTCGGGCACGGCCTGCGGCAGCAGGATGAGGCGCATCCGCTGCCAGGGCGTGAAGCTGAGCGCGACCCCCGCCTCGCGCTGAGCCGGGGTGACCGAGTTGAGCGCGCCCCGCACCACCTCGGCGCCGTACGCGCCGTAGGAGAGACCGAGGGCCAGCACGGCGGCCCACATGGGCACGAACTGCCAGCCGAAGAGCGGCGGCACCACGAAGAACAGCCAGAACATCAGCACCAGCGCCGACGTGCCCCGGAAGACCTCCGTGTAGAAGCCGGCGAGGAACCGCACGAGCTTCGAGCGGTGCGTGCGCGCCATGCCGATCCCGAAGGCCACCACGGTGGCGAGGGCGGCGCTGTAGACCGTCAGCTGGATGGTGACCCAGATACCGGGCAGGACCCAGTTTTCCCACAGACCTGTCGTCATGCGGCGCAGAGCTCCTTCGCCGTCATGGTGGTCATCTCGTTCTTCGTGAACCCGAAGGGGCGCAGGATGCGGAGGAGCTCACCGCTCTTCTTCATCTTGTGCAGCTCCTTGTTGACCGCGTCCCGCAGCTCGGCGTCGTTGAGGCGGAAGGCGAAGCCTCCGCCGTCGATCCGCTCCTTGCCGCCGACCAGCGGTGCGAAGGGCTCGGTGACCTCGGCCGTGCGGCTCTTGGCGACCACCGTGCGGGTGGTCAGCGCGGTCCCGGCGAAGACGTCGACGCGGCCGGACTCGACGGCGTTGAGGCCGGCGACCTGGTCCTGGAGGATCACGATGTCCTTCTCGGCGATCCCCGCCTCCATGGCGTACGCGATCTCGGCGTACCCGGCGCCGGTGGCGAACTTGGCCTTGGAGTCGACCACGTCCTTGTAGTTCTTGAGGTTCTTGGGGTTGCCCTTGCGGACGATGAAGGCGTCCAGCATCTGGTACTCCGGGTCCGCGAAGAGGACCTGGCCGCACCGCTCCTTGTTGATGTACATACCGGCCGACACCACGTCGAACTGCTGGGAGCCCAGCCCCGGTATGAGCGAGCCGAACTCGGTCGCCACCGGCTGGACATTGGCTATTCCCAGCCTTTTGAAGATCACTTTGGCGAGTTCCGGGGCCTCCCCGGTGAACTCGCCGCTCTCGTCGATGTACCCGAAGGGCACCTCGCCCGCGATACCCAGGCGCACCATGCCGGCGGAGCGGAGCCGCTCCAGCGTGCTGCCCTCCGGCACCCGTGAGCAGCCCGTCGCACCCACCGCCCCGGCCGTGCCCAGCACGGCCGCGCCGGCGAGGAGCGACCTTCGTCGTATGCCTCGTCGTCTACTCGGAACCATGGGCGCGCGGCTACCCGAACTTAGCCAAGGTATGCGGATCAATTTGCGCCCATGTCGCGGGAGATACCTGGCGGGGCCAGTGGGCACCATGGGTGCATGACCGAACGCTTCATCGACATCTCCCTGCCCAAGCGGGGAGTTCAGTGCACCGCACGGCTCCTCGACGACAAGGCCCCGGTCACCTGCGCGGCGGTGTGGGAGGCGCTGCCCCTGAGCGGCGACGTCTACCACGCGAAGTACGCCCGCAACGAGGTCTACGCCCTCTTCGAACCCTTCGCCGCCCAGGAACCGCCGCTGGAGAACCCGACGGTCACCCCCATCCCCGGGGACCTCTGCTACTTCACCTTCAACGGCACCCAGCTCGGCAACCGCGCCTACGGCTACGACACCACCGAGGCCGATGTGCAGGCCGGCGCCACCCTGGTCGACCTGGCCCTCTTCTACGAGCGGAACAACCTGCTCATCAACGGCGACATGGGCTGGATCCCCGGCATCGTCTGGGGCACGGTCGTCGAGGGCCTGGACGAGATGGCCGCCGCCTGCAACGACCTCTGGCGCGCGGGGGCGCTCGGCGAGTCCCTGAGCTTCCGCCGCGCCTGAGCACGCCCCCGCGAGCGCCCCTGGAGCCGGGCCCCGTTCCGGCCCAGGGGCGTTACGGGCCGCCGCCCGAGCAGGCCCGCGCTCAAGGCGTACGCCGGGCTCAGCGGGCGTACGCCCGGCTCAGAGCACCGGGGGCGCGATCCCGGCGGCGCCCGCCGCGTACAGGGCCTGCGCCGCGCGGAGGACCAGGGCGTCGGCGTGGCGCGGGCCGACGATCTGGAGGCCGACCGGCCGCCCGCGCCGGTCGGTGCCGACCGGCACGGAGGCGGCGGGCTGCTGGGTGAGGTTGAACGGGTAGGTGAACGGCGTCCACCCCGTCCACCGGCGGTGGCCCGAGCCCTTCGGCGCCTCCAGCCCCGCGTCGAACGCCGTGACCGGCAGGGTCGGCGTCACCAGCAGGTCGTACCGCTCGTGGAAGCGGCCCATCCGGCGGCCCAGCTCCATCCGCGCGTCGACCGCCGCCAGGTAGTCCAGCGCGCTGTACCGCGCCCCCTGCCCGCAGATCTCCCGCAGCCCCGGGTCGAGCCGCGCCCGCGCCTCGGGCCCCAGCGGCTGCACCACCCGCGCGGCGCCGCTGAACCACAGGGTGTGGAAGGCCTCCACCGGATCGGTGAAGTCCGGGTCGTCCTCGCTCACCCACGCGCCCAGCGCCGCCAGCCGCTCCACCCCGGCCCGCACCGCCGCCGCCACCGCCGGGTCGACGGCGACCTGCCCGCCGAAGGTGGGGGAGTAGGCGACCCGCAGCCCGCGCACCCCCTCGTGCAGGCCGACGCGGAAACTCTCCGCCGCCGGGCCCAGCTGCGACCAGTCGCGCGCGTCCGGGCCGCTGATCACGTCCATCATCAGCGCCGCGTCCGCCGCGTCGAGCGTCATCGGCCCGACGTGCGCCAGCGTTCCGAAGGCGCTCGCCGGGTAGAGCGGCACCCGCCCGTACGTCGGCTTCAGCGCGAAGATCCCGCAGAAGGCGGCCGGGATGCGCACCGACCCGCCGCCGTCCGTACCGAGCGAGAGCGGGCCCGCGCCGAGCGCCACCGCCGCCGCGCTGCCGCCGCTGGAGCCGCCGGCGGTCAGGGCCGGGTCGTACGGGTTGCGGGTCGCGCCGCTCAGCGGGGAGTCGGTCACGCCCTTCCACCCGAACTCCGGCGTCGTCGTCTTCCCCAGGAAGACCGCGCCGTGCTCCCGCAGCCGCGCCACCGACGGCGCGTCCTCCTCCCACGGCCCCTCCGCCCGGGTGGTCCGCGACCCCTTCAGCGTCGGTCCGCCGCGCTGGAGCAGGATGTCCTTCACCGTCACCGGCACCCCGTCCAGCAGCCCGGCCGGCTCCCCGCGCTCCCAGCGCCGCGCCGACTCCTCGGCTAGGGCCAGCGCCGCCTCCTCGTCCACCCGGACGAAGGCGTTGACGGACGGCTCGGTCGCCGCGATCCGGGCCAGCGCGTCCCGGGTGGCGTCGACGGGGCTGAGGGTGCCCGCGCGGTAGGCGGCGAGCAGCTCGGTGGCGGTGGGCGGGGCGGGGCGGGCCGCCGCTCCGGGCGCGGGGATCTGGGCCGCGGGGGCCGCGGGGGACGGGGGCGGTGACGGGGTGCGGCTCTCGGTGTCGGTCGGTGCGATGCGGTCGGTCATCCGCCCCTCCTTGGGGGTTCGCCGGTCCGCGGGGACCGGGTGCAGCCGATCAGTTCCGTACAGCGGGTGGGGTGGTTTCCGCACGCCGGGCGCGTACGGGGCGGCCCGCCGCGGCGGGCGGCGGGCCTTTCCGGGAGCTCTCCCCGTCAGTGCCCCGGGACATACCCGCGTTCCTTGTCGACCACGTTCCGCAACGGCCGGCCCGCCTCCCACAGGGCGTACAGCTCCAGGAACTGCTCGCCCAGCTCGTCGCGCCAGCCGATGGTGTCGCCGCTCATGTGCGGGGAGACCACCAGCCCCGGCGCCCCCCAGAGCGGGCTGGCCGCGGGGAGCGGTTCCTCGGCGAAGACGTCGAGCGCCGCTCCCGCGATCCGCCCCTCCGCGAGCGCCTGCGCCAGCTCCTCCTCCACGACGTGCGCGCCCCGCCCGATGTTCACGAAGTACGCCGATTCCCTCATCCGGGCGAACCGGCCCGCGTCGAAGAGGCCGCGCGTCTCGTCGGTGAGCGGGGCCGCGCAGACCACCCAGTCCGAGGCGGCGAGCAGGGTGTCCATCTCCTCGGGGCCGTGGATTCCGTTCCGGGCCGCCCGGCCGACCACGGAGACGTGGACCCCGAGCGCGGTCAGCACGCCGGAGATGGCCCGGCCGATCGGCCCCGACCCGACGACGCAGGCGCGAGTTCCAGCCACCCGCCGCGTCTCCCGGTGGTGCCATGTGCGGGCCGCCCCCAGCTCCAGCGTGCGGGGCAGATCCTTGGCGAAAGCCAGCACCAGCGCGGCCACGTACTCGGCGATGGGCTGGTCGAAGACGCCCCGCGCGTTGGTGACCACGGTGTCCGAGGCGACCAGCTCCGGGCAGATCAGACGGTCGGCCCCGGCACTGGCGGTGTGCACCCAGCCGGGCCGGGCGCCCGGCCCGGGCCAGGCCTCGCGGACCGCGTCGGAGAGGAAGTCCCAGACGAGCAGGACGTCCGCCTCGGGGAGCAGCGAGGCCAGCGAGGAGGCGTCCGCGTGGAGGATCCGTGCACGTGAGGCCAGGGATTCCAGCCGCGGCGGCGGGTCCGCGTCGAGCACCAGAAGGGTCGGGCCGTCGGGCCGGCCGGTCGTCGGGGGAGGCAGAAATGCCTCTTCGGATACGTGCGGGAAACCCATGGGCAACGTGATTCCGCTTCCGTGGTAGGTACCGGTCCGAAGCTGTCCGAGACGTGCGGATTGACCACGCTGGCACCCGAACCTACCGTCGTCAACAGAAGCCCTTCGCCACGGGGAATCCCCGCGTCACGGGGACTCCCGGTCGATCCCGTGCTTCACGCACTGTCCCGACGTCCCGGCGCACGTGCCGGTGTTCCGCACCCCCTCCGGCTTCTGCCGGCCTCCGCAAGCACCACCGAAAAAATGGGGCCTGCTCATGGACGTCTCCTTTCTGGGCGGACCGCACCCGCAGCACGGTGTCGGTGTGGTCGCACCCTTCGATTTCGCACTCGACCGGGAACTCTGGCGATGGGTACCCGACGAGGTCTCGCTCCATCTCACCCGGACGCCCTACGTCCCGGTGGAGGTCAGCCTCGACCTCGCCCGGCTGGTCAGCGAACGCGCCACGCTCCACGAGGCGGTCCGCGCCCTCAGCGCCGCCGAGCCCCAGGTCCTCGCCTACGCCTGCACCTCGGGCAGTTTCGTCGGCGGCCACGTCGGCGAGCGCGCCATGTGCGCGGCGATGACCCAGGCCGGCGGCGTCCCCGCCGTCACCACCTCCGGCGCCCTGCTCGAAGCCCTCGCGGAGATCGACGCCCGCCGGATCGCCCTGGTCACGCCCTACACGCGGTCGGTCACCCGTTCGCTGGAGCGCTACCTGGCCCGGGGCGGCATCGAGGTCACCGCCCGCGCCAACCTCAACCTGACCCACCACATCTGGCAGGTCCCCTACCGGGACGTCTCCGCGATGGCGCACCGCGCCGTCCGCCGCAAGCCGGTCGACGCCCTCTTCATCAGCTGCACCAACCTCCCCACCTACGACGTCATCCCCCAGCTGGAGGCGGAGCTGCGCATCCCGGTGCTCTCCGCCAACCAGGTCACCATCTGGTCCGCCTTGCGCCACCTCGGCATCGGGGCCGTCGGCCCGTACCAGGCGCTGCTCAACCCGGCCGCCCGCCCCGGCGCGGACGAGTTCGGCTCGACGGCACCGGGTCCGGCCGCGCCCCGGAGGGGCGGCAGCGAACACCCCGTCCTGCCGGACAGCCCGCTGCTGTAGCGGGGCCTTCGGCCGGAGCGCCGCCCGGGTGCGCACAGGAAATCGCGGCGCGTCCGGGCGGGCCTCGCGGGACATGGCGGTCGGATGTGCGGGAATCGGTCCCAATGAGGAGCAGGGGGTCTCCGCCGGCCCCTGGCCGCCAACGTCGAAAGGGCACACATGACAGCGCTCGGCTTTCTCTACCCGGGGCACTCGGCCGAGGACGACTATCCGCGCATCGAGGTCCTGATGGGCGGCAGCGTCCGGCTGCACGTCATCCACACCGACATCGGCGAGGACGCGCACCGCGTCGACGCCCTGCTGGAGATGGGCTCCCCGGCCCGGCTCGGCGCGGGCGTCGAGGAGCTGCGCCTCTCCGGCGCCGAGGCGGTCGTCTGGGCCTGCACCAGCGGCAGCTTCGTCTACGGCTGGGAGGGCGCCCACGAACAGGTCCGCGCCCTCGCCGAGGCCGCCGGCCTCCCCGCCTCCAGCACCTCCTTCGCCTTCGCCCACGCCGTGAAGGAGATCGGCGCCACCCGGGTGGCCGTCGCCGCCACCTACCCCGACGACGTCGCGGGCCGCTTCTCCGACTTCCTCAAGGCCTCCGGGACCGAGGTGGTCCAGGAGAAGGCGAGCGGCATCATCACCGCCGCCGAGGTCGGCACCTGGGGCTGGGACGAGGTACGCGAACTGGCCCGCTCCGGCGACCACCCCGCCGCCGAGGCCGTCCTCCTCCCCGACACCGCCCTGCACACCGCCGCCCACATCCCGGCCCTGGAGAAGGAACTCGGCAAGCCGGTCCTCACCGCCAACCAGGTCACGGTCTGGGAAGCGCTGCGCCTGGCCGGCCGCCGGGTCCGCGAGCCCGCCCTCGGCACCCTCTTCCTCCAGAAGCCCCAGGTCGTCTCCTGAGGGCGAGGAGAAGGAGGGCGGGGAGAGCAGGAGAGAGCGGGGAAGGAGGCAAGGAGGCCAGGAGGGAATAAACCGGAGTCACCCTCCCGTTAAACAGGGGTTCGCACCCCCAGCAACAGGAGGCACCCGCGGTGGACGACATCCGAGGAAAGGCTCTGGGCGCAGCCCCGACCCCCCTCTCCGTACTGGACCTGGCCACAGTGGGCGCGGGCCAGACGTCCACGGACGCCCTGAACGCGGCGGTCCGGATCGCCCGGGTCGCCGACCGGCGCGGCTTCACCCGCCACTGGGTGGCGGAACACCACTCGATGCCCGGCGTGGCCTCCTCCTCCCCGGCGGTGATCCTCGCCCACCTCGCCGCCCACACCGAGCGGGTACGCCTCGGCTCCGGCGGCGTCATGCTGCCCAACCACGCCCCGCTGGTCATCGCCGAGCAGTTCGGCACCCTGGAGGCGCTGGCGCCGGGCCGCGTCGACCTGGGGCTGGGCCGCGCCCCCGGCACCGACGGCGCCACCGCCGCCGCACTGCGCCGCACCGACCGCCTGCACGAGGGCGCCGACGACTTCCCCGAGCAGCTGGCCGAGCTGATCCGGTTCCTCGACGACGACTTCCCCGACGGCCACCCGTACCGACGCATCCACGCCGTGCCCGGTCCCGTGCAGAGCACCGCGGCGGGGGGCGTGCAGTCGCCGCACCGGCCGCAGGTCTGGCTGCTCGGGTCGTCCGGGTTCAGCGCCCGGCTGGCCGGGATGATGGGGCTGCCGTTCTCCTTCGCCCACCACTTCTCGGCGCGCAACACCATCCCCGCGCTCGACCTGTACCGCGACTCCTTCCGGCCCTCGGAGGTGCTGGACGCGCCGTACGCCATGATCGGGGTCTCGGCGTTCGCCGCCGAGGACGCCAAGGAGGCCCGTCGCCAGGTCCTCACCGGGGCCCTCAACATGGTCCGGCTGCGCCGGGGCGCCCCCGGGCTGGTGCCGACGCCCGAGGAGGCCGAGGCACACACCTTCTCCTCCATGGAGCAGGAGTTCATCGACGACTGGCTCTCCAACGTCGTCCACGGCACCCCCGACGAGGTACGCGCCGGGCTCGACGCCCTCCAGAAGCGCACCGGGGCGGACGAGCTCATGCTCACCGCCAACGCCCACACCCAGGACGCCCGCGTCCACTCCTACGAACTCATCGCGGACGCCTACGACTTGCCCACCCTGAGTTGACCCTCCGGGGGTCGCCCCGTTTTGGCCTCAAGCGCCGGCCGGGCTGATCTTGGACTGCTCCCCGGTCTTTCGGTACGGGGCACGGATGGCCTCAAGCGCCGGCCGGGCTTGGATCGGGGTGCCCTCTGACCTAGGGCTTCGGTCACCGATGGCCTCAGGCGCCGGCCGGGCTGATTTTGGGCTGCTCTTCGATCTCGGCTGCAGAGCACATGTGGCCTCAAACGCCGGCCGGGCTGGGTTTGGGTTGCTCCGGGACCTCGGGCTCCGGCCACTGATGGCCTCAAGCGCCGGCCAGCCTAGGGGAGAGCGGAGCCAGGGGCCTTTGGAGCGAGCCGCGCCCACGAAATCCAGCCCGGCCGGCGTTTGAGGCCATCGGTGACAGGTGCTGATGGTCCGGGACCAGCAATCCCCAGCCCGGTCGGCGTTTGAGGCCATCCGTGGCGGGCGTTGAAGGTCCGGAGAGCGAGCCAAGACCAGCCCGGCCGGCGCTTGAGGCCACCCGTGACGGGCCCCGAAGGCCCGGGGCGCAAGCCAGGACCAGCCCGGCCGGCGCCTGAGGCCAAGCCACCGACGGGCAGCCCGGCGCCGGGCCGGGCGCAAGGGGTCAGCCCTGTTGCCGCAACAGGGCGGAGATCCGCTCCGGCCCCACCGGCCGCGACCACAGCCACCCCTGCCCGGTGTCACACCCGATCCCCCGCAACCTCCGAGCCTGCTGCGCCGTCTCCACGCACTCCGCCGTCACGGTCAGCCCCAGCCGGTGGGCGAGCGAGACCATCGCCTCGACCACCACCTCGTCCGCCGCCCGGGGCGGCACCGCCCCGGGCCCCCCGTCGTCCCGGAAGCTGCGGACGAACGACCCGTCGAGCTTGAGCACGGACACGGGGAGCCGACTGAGGTAGGAGAGGTTCGAGTACCCCGTACCGAAGTCGTCGATGGCGATCCGCACCCCCATGGCGCTCAGTGCCTGAAGCACCCGCAGCGGCCGCCCCGCCGACCCCATCAGCGCCGACTCGGTCAGCTCCAGCTGCAACAGCTCGGGCGGCAGCCCGGTCGCCTCCAGCGCCGCCGCCACGTCCGCGACCAGGTCGGAGTCCCACACCTGGCGCACGGCCACGTTGACGCTGACGAAGAGCGCGCGGCGCCCGGGCCGCGCCACCTGCCAGGCCCGCGCCTGCGCGCACGCCGTCCGCAGCACCCACCGGCCCAGCTGGACGACCGACCCGTCCTCCTCGGCCTGCCCGATGAACCGGCTCGGCGGCAGCGTCCCGAACTGCGGATGCCGCCAGCGCACCAGCGCCTCCACCCCGCTGGTCGTCCCGTCGGCCAGATCCACCAGCGGCTGGTAGTCGAGGACGAACTCGCCGCGCCCGATCGCGGGCCGCAGCTCGGCCGCGAGCACCTGCCGCGTCATCCGGTGGGCGTTGCGCTCGGGGTCGAAGAGGGTCCACCGTCCGCCGCCGTCGGCCTTGGCCCAGTACAGCGTCGTATCGGCGTCCTGCATCAGCTCCGTCGCCGAGGTCCCGGCCGCGGGCCGCTCCACCACGCCGACCGAGGCCGACACGGCAAGCCGCTCCCCGCCGGCGTCGAACGGCTCCTCCAGCGCCACCAGCGCCGCCGCCGCCAGCGAGGTGAGCTGCTCGGTGCCCGCCGAGTCCGGCACCAGCAGGGCGAACTCGTCCCCGCCGAGCCGCGCCACCAGCGGCGTACGCCCGCCGCGCGCCCCCTCCACCGCCACCCGGCTCAGCCGCTCGGCGACCGCGGTCAGCAGCAGGTCGCCGGTGCGGTGGCCGAAGGTGTCGTTGACCGCCTTGAAGCCGTCCAGGTCCAGGTAGCAGACGCCGATCCGCCCGGTCTCGGCCTGCCCGGCCTCCGGCGGCCAGCGGTCCTCGGGGTGCTCCCCGTGCTCGGCGGCTCCCTCGGGGCCGGGCTGCCCGGTCACCGAGGCGAGCCGTTCGAAGAAGAGCGCCCGGTTGGGCAGCCGGGTCACCGGATCGTGCATCCGCAGGTCGCGGACGCGCGCCTCCAGCTCCCGCCGGGCGCTGACGTCGGTCACCGACAGCAGCGCGCCGCCCGGCCCGTCCGCCCGGGGCGGCTCCACCGCCACCAGTAGCCACCGCGCGCGCCCCTCGGCGTCCCGCACCCGCCGGGTGCGCCGCAGCCCGGCCCGGCGCCCTTCCAGCGCCGCCCGTACGGTCTCGTCCCCGGGTCGTCCCAGCAGCTCTGCCGCGCCCCGGCTCAGCGCTCCCGGGCCGGAACCGGTGCCGAGCAGCGCCGCGAACGCGTCGTTGGCCTCCACCACCCGCCCCGCCCGGTCCAGCACCGCCAGCGCCAGCGGGGCGCGCCGGAAGGCGTCCGCGCGGACGTCGGCGGGGGAGTGGGCGCGGGCCCCCGGCACGGGGGGCCGTGCCTCGCACCCGGCGGGCGGCGGGACCGGTGGGTCGAACGACGGAGCGTCGTGCGGCGGCCGCTCCTGTGGCCTGGTCTCGTGGAGCCGGTGTTCCTGGGGCGCAGCCGGTGCCTGCCCGGTCGCGGCTGACGGGCCTTCGGTCGTTCCGCTCACCACTCGCTCCCGTTCCGTGAGGGGGACGCGTCCGGCCGGGCGCGTGGCCCGTGAGCCCGGCCGCGCTGGCGTCGGCGTTCCGGCGTCCTCGTAGGGGAAGTGTGCCGATCATAGAGGCCGTGTGGAGAGGGCATCCAGCACGGCGCGTGGGGGCGCGCGCCCGGCGCTCAGGCGCATCACGCCTGCGCCGGGAGGGTACGGAACGACCGCCGCGCGGCCCTCCGCCGCCCCGCCGTCGCACCCACCGGGCACCGCCTCCGCCCGAACGAGTCCGGCGAGGGGTTGCCCAGTTCGAGCGGTGATCACTCCTCCGGGCGAGACAAACGAGGCGTTGCGGCAGAAAAGCGACCAGGCTGGCCGGGATGTGCCGTCCCCGCCCGACCCGGAGGTCGACTTGTCGCGTCAGGAGGAGCCACGGGAGTACGCGCCGACCGGACCGGCAGAGCCGGCAGGGGCACTGGAGCGCGTCACGCCTCGCGCGCTCGGCGCGGGCACGGTCGCCCTCCTCGCCCTCGTGGCGACCTCGCTGGTGGCCGGCCCCGCCTCGGCAGCGCCCCCGGGCGGCCCCTGCGCGCTGCCCCGCACCCCGGCCCACCACTCCGAGGGCCTCGACAGCTGGGACGGCGCCTACCCGCGCCCGCTCGGCACCCTCGATGCCGTCCTCGTCTTCCTCTCGTTCCCCGACGCCACCCCCCGCACCACCCCCGCCGAACTGACCGCCGACTACTTCCCCGACGCCGCCAACTTCTTCGACCGCTCCTCCTACGGCCGCTTCACCCTGCGCCCGCACCCCCAGAAGGAGTGGCTGACCATGCCCCAGCCCTCCACCGCCTACGAGATACGGCGCGACTGGAACGCCGCCAGCCGCTCCGCCTATCTCCGCGACGCCCTCGCCGCCGCCGACCCGGTCGTCGATTTCTCCCGCTACGACATCGTCTACTTCGTCGCCGACCCGGACGCCCCCGGCGTCGACTCCGACGCCACCAAGGTGGTCAACTTCAGCCGCCCCCTGGAGGCCGACGGCACCCCGATCCGCCGCGTCGTCACCCTCTTCGAACGCCACCCGCCCGACCGCAACGTCCTCGCCCACGAGACCGGCCACATCTTCGACCTGCCCGACCTCTACCACCGGCCGACCGACAACAAGGGCGACTGGGACACCCACGTCGGCGACTGGGACCTCATGGGCAGCCAGTTCGGACTCGGCCCGGACCTCTTCGGCTGGCACAAGTGGAAGCTCGGCTGGCTCGGCCACCAGCAGATCACCTGCGTCCAGGGCGACGGCACCCACCGCCTCTCCCTGGAGCCCGTCGCAGCCGACGCCCCGCTCCCCGGCTCCGGCACGCGGCTCGCCGTCGTCCCCGAGGGCCCCGGCACCGTCATCGCCGTCGAGGCCCGCACCGCCGAGGGCAACGATGTCGACGTCTGCCGCGAAGGCGTCCTCGTCTACCGGGTCCGCACCGACCTGCCCTCCGGCGCGGGCCCCGTCGAGGTCCTCGACGCCCACCCGTCCACCGCCGCCTGCTGGGGCCGCTCGGTCTATCCCGACCTGGCCGACGCCCCCGTCCAGGAGGGCGAGACCTTCACCGTCCCCGGCACGGCCCCCGGCGAGGGCGTACGCGTGGAGGCCGAGGACCGTACCCCCTCGGGAAGCTGGACCGTGACCCTCACCACAGGTCTCTGACCAGCCCGGAGGGGCTCCACTCCACATGCACGCGCACATGAGGAAGCCCCCCGCTTCCGCGAGGGGCTTCCTCATCGTCTGTGCGCCGCCAGGGACTCGAACCCCGGACCCGCTGATTAAGAGTCAGCTGCTCTAACCAACTGAGCTAGCGGCGCCTGCTGACGTCGTAGACCTTAGCACCAGGAACGACAGGAGGAAAAATCGATACCGGCCGCGCGCTCCGCGCCGCCCGCACACACGCCCACCGCAGCACATCGGCCCCCGGCAGCCACGGGTACCGCGCCCCCGGCGCCACCAGCCACCGGTCCCCGGCGGCGGCTCCCCGCAGCTCAGCCCCGTCCCGGGCCTCCTCCCGCCCACCCGTGTGCTCCCGCTCGCGCTCTCCGTCCCGAGGATGCCGGCCCGCCGCCCGCAGCACCGGTACGGGAACCCCGGCACCCTCCGCCGCACCCGGCCCCGGCACCGTCACCGCGTCCCCGACCCCGTGGCAGAGCAGCGGCGGGACCGCGCTCCCGCACTCCTCCCAGCGCAGCAGGGCGGGCAGCCGCTGCGCCGTGCCCGGCGCCGCGAAGAGCAGTAACCGCCCCCGCTGCACCGCCGCGGGCCCCGACCCCGGGCCCTCCTCCCACAGCCGGTCCAGTATCCGGTGGCCGAAGACCGGCGGAACGTTCACCACGTCGAAGGTGACCCCGCACCGCAGCACCGCGGGCCCCGCCACCCCGGGGTACACCCCGGCCGAGGCGAGCCATGCGGCCCCCTCCGCCGTCACGCGGGCCGACTGGTCCTGACCGTCCTGCGGTCCACTCATGCGCACCCCGGGCGCGGCGGCTCGATGGCGGGCGGTGGCGGTGACTCGTGGGTTGCTCATGTGCACCAGATCTACCGGTGGTGAGCGTCCGGTATCGCAGAGTTGCCAAAAGGCGGGACATCGGCGACATCCATGAGGTACCTTGCCCCCTCACATACACCCCCGGCATATGCCGGGGTCCCCCTCAGTTCCCGGCGGGCCGTGCGCGCAGCAGGTCACGCCCGAACTCGATCATCTTCTTCGTGTACGACACGGTCCACTGCGCCCGTTCCCCGATGGCCTCCGCGCTCAGCCGATCGAACCGCCGCGGATCCGCGAGCTGCGCCGCAGCCATCGCCTGGAACTCCACCGACCGGTCCGCCGCGGCCCGAAACGCCACCGTCAGCTCGGTGGCCCGGTCCAGCAGCGCCCCCGGATCCTCCATCGACTCCAGATCGAAGAAATGCTCCGGATCCCCCACAGCCTCCGCCGGCTCGAACAACAACGGCGCAGGCCGCAACCGCGGCCCGTCCCGCTCGGACTCCGCCATCACACTCCTCCAAACCCAGGACCCCACGCCCCAGAACCACCTCCCATTGTCCCCACCCACCCCACCCCCCATCCCCGCCCCGCCCCATCCCCTCCGAACGAGACAACACGACCGAAGCCCACCCCGCCCCCACCCGCACCCCCGGCGCACACCCAGCGACCCCCAGAGCCTGGCCGGCGTTTGAGGCCATCTGTGACCGGCACGGCCGAGCGTCGCTCAGCCACATCCCAGCCCGGCCGGCGTTTGAGGCCATCTGTGACGCGCACCCGAGACCGGACGCCCGCCAAGCTCAGCCCGGCCGGCGTTTGAGGCCATCTGTGACCGGCACGGCCGAGCTGCGCCCAGCCAGAAGACAGCCCAGCCGACCGCCAGGTCACCCCGCCGCCAGGCGAACCCGATGCCCGCCCAGCACTCCAAGCACGGAGTGATGGGCCTCCCACCCATCAGGAAACCGCACCCCCACCCCCAACAAAACCGGCTCCACAGCCGGATGCGCGTCCAGCACCCCCTGCACCCCCTCCCGGCACACCACCACACACGCGTGCCGATGCCGCGAGGCCAGCACGCACAACCGCCCCGTCTCCAGATGGAACGCCGTCGCGTCCGGCCGCCCCGACAGCGGATGGAGCACCACGGTCACATCGAACTCCCGCCCCTGAAGCCGATTGGCGGTGTCCACCGCCACCCCCTCGACCCCGAGCGCCGCCAGCTCGGCCCGCACCGCCGCGGCCTGGTCGCGGTGAGCCGTCCCCACCGCGATCCGCCGCGCCCCGAGCGGCACCGGCTCGGGCCCGGCCTCCGACAAGGCCACCCCCTCCCGGTCGAGCAGCCGCCGCACCACCATCGCCACCGCCCGCACCGCCTCCGGATCGGTCCGCGGCGTGTGCCGCGCGGGCAGCTCCAGCAGCCCCCACCCGCTGCGCGCCGCCTCGTCGATCACCTCGTCGTAGGGCGTCCCCGCCGACGGCACCGCGAAGCCGAGGCTGCGGTCCCCAGGACCGGTACCGCTGCGGAAGGGGGTGAACGGGTAGAACGCGTCCGAGACCAGCGGCGCCGCCGAGGCGGGCAGTCGCCAGGAGACCGGCAGCCGCAGCTGGGGCAGCTCCGGGTTGTGGGCCAGCAGCGTGGCCACCGCGCTCGCCGAGGGGTCGTAGGAGAGCCCGGCCCACTGCTCGGCGTCGACCAGGGCGAACGGGTCGAGCTGCCCCGGGTCCCCCACGAAGAGCGCCCGCTCGAAGAGCCCGGCGACGGCGAGCAGCGCGTCCGACCGCATCTGGTAGGCCTCGTCCACGATGGCGTGCCGCCACGGCTCGACGTCCTTGACGTGCGCCCACTTCGCCGCCGTGGAGACCACGACGTCCATCCCGGCGAGATCCTTCACCTTGGTGGAGGTCCGCACCGAGGGCAGCGGGTCGAGCGCCTTGTCGTAGGCGTCCCGGTCGCTGCTGTGCAGCCGCCCCACCGGCAGCTCGGGGTCCTTCTCCGCCAGCCGCAGCACCAGGTCGTCCACCTGGGCGTTGGTCTGCGCGATGATCATCAGCGGCCGGCCCGCCGCCGCCAGCTCCCGGGCGGCCCGCACCACCAGCGTCGACTTCCCGGCGCCCGGCGGGGAGTCGACGACGACCCCGCGCGCCGAGCCGTGCAGTGTCGCCGCCAGGATCTCCTCCGTGGCGCGGGTCGCCTGCTCGCCGGGGGAGAGCTCCCCGGTGTCCGCACGCGCCGCGCCCGCCGTCGCCTCGTCCGCCGCCGTCATCCCGTGCTCTTCCTCGTCGCGTCGTGCTGCCTGTCGCCCCACCCCGGCCGTACCGCTCCCCGACGCGTCACAGCAGGTCCTCCGGCGTCACCGGATCGGGAGCGGTCGCGGGTCCGGGCAGCGCGCCCGGGGGCTCCGGCGGGCCGCCGTGGGTCCACGGCGTCTCCTCGGGGTCCGGCAGCTTGGGGCCGCCCCGCTGGTCGTGCTCGAAGAGCGTCCAGCAGATCCGGTCGCCCTTCTCCGGGACCGACCCGGCCTCCGGCTCCCGGCTCCGGCCCATCCGGTCCAGCACCCGCAGCAGAAGCAGCCGCTCGCCGGGCCCGGCCCCGTCCCCGGCGGCCTCCCCGGCCGCGTCGGCGTCGGCGTCGGCGTCGGCGTCCGGGTCCTCCCAGGTGTCCGGCGCCAGCACCTCGGCGGTCTGCGGTCGCCCGCCGAGCTCGCGGTAGACCTTGGCGCCGACCGCCGCGTGCGGGGCGTCCTCGGTACGGACCGTGAGCACCGGTCGCGGACTGGGCCGCTTGCTCTCGGTGTACGTCATCCGCACGTCCAGCACCTCGGCGGCGAAGGCCTCCCCGGCCAGCCGCCGCCCGGCCATCACCAGCGGATCGTCCAGCGCCTCCTGGGCGTCGAGCCGGGCCTGCTCCCGCTCACGGGTGGCGAGCTTCTGCGCGGCGGTCACCGCGTCGTCCCGGCGCGGCTGCGGCGGCTCCCCGGCGGCCAGCCGGTCCCGGTGCGCGGTGAAGGACCAGCGGTCCCGCGTCCAGCGGTCGGGGACGTGGGCGCCCTCGGGCAGCCCCCGCAGCAGGTCGATGCCGTGCCACACCGCGTCCCAGGTGGGCCGGGTCCGGCTCTCGACCAGGGCGCGCAGCTCCCGCTCGGCCGCCGTCATCCCGGCCAGCAGCCGGTCGGCGCTCTCGCCGTCCTGCGCGTCGGCCAGGGCGCGGCGGGCCCGGTCGTACCGCTCGACGGCGGGGGCCAGCAGCTTGTTGTCGAAGGCGGGGTCGGTGGCCGGGCCCGCGGGCGGGCAGAGCAACTGGCCCTCCTCGTCACGGGCCAGCTCCGCCCGGCGCGCGGCCCGGTCCCCGTCGTCCCCCGCCGGCGGGTCGATCCAGGCGAGCAGCGCCCCGAGGTGCTGGTCCTCCAGTGCGCTCTGTCCCGTGGCCCAGTGCCGGGCCAGCAGATCCGTCATGGCGACCAGCAGCGACGAGCCCGGCACCCGCGCCCGCTCGCCGAGATGGGTGAACCAGCGGCCGAGCAGCGGCACCTGCTCCGGCGCCGGGTACGGGCCCTCCGGGTCCTCCTCGGCGGTGCGGCGGAACCGGTTGGCCCGCCCCAGCAGCCGCACCAGCTCGACACCGGCCCGGCCCGGCACGACGAGCTGGGGGGCGTCGGCGCACAGCTCCGTGACGACCTTGACCCGCTTGCCCGTCTCCGGGTCGGCCTCGGTGCGCTCGGCCGGCTCCACCTGGTCCGCGTACTCCTCGATGTACGGCAGGACCACCGAGGCCAGCCGGGCGAGGAAGGTGAACCGCAGTTCGCGGTCGGCGGGCTGCGGCACCACCAGCAGCCGGGGCTCGTCCCGGTCGGTGCCGACGAGCGCGCCGAGCGGCGCCCCCGCCTCGCCCGCAGTCGTCAGCGGGACGAGGACCAGCGGCCGGTCGCAGAGGCGCCGGTGGCGCACGGTCGCCGCGGGCTGGGCCCGGCCCGTCCGCACCGCCTCCAGCCGTGCGAGGGTGCTGATCAGCGACATCCCGGCCCCCGATCCGGCGTCCCGGCGCCCGCGGCGGCCAGCGCTTCCGTACGCAGCCGGGCGGCCCGCCGCAGCGCCGCCACCGTCGCTTCGGCGCCCGGGTCGCCTCCCTCACCGGTGTCCGGGAGCGAGGAGGCGGCGGCCAGTACCTCGTCGACCGAGGTCAGCCCGCCCAACTCGCCCCGGACGGAGCGGCCCAGCGCCGTCACGTCACCCGCCGAGCGGGCCCGCTCACGGCAGTGGAAGGCCAGCTCGCAGGCGGAGAGGCACTCCGGGGCGTAGGCGGCCGGCACCGATTCCACGGCGTGCAGCAGTTCGGCGGCGGGCCGGTCGGGGTCGAAGCAGACCTCCGGCGGCAGCGCGTCGGCCAGCTCCTCGACCCGGGTGAGCCGGGAGAGCTGGCGGCGGGTGACCGCCCGCTGCTTGCGCACGTCGACGGCGGCGCCGGCGGGGAGGTTGGAGAAGTCCTTGGGGCAGACCAGCAGCACCCGGTGGCGTACGGCCGGAGTGGCGCCCAGCGGGCCCGAGAGGCGGGCCGCGGCCTCCTCCAGCGCCAGCACGTACACGGCGGCCTGCCGGGCGGCCGAGCCGACCTTGGCGGCGTCCGCGGAACCGTCGAGCATCGGGAAGGACTTGATCTCCACCACCGACCAGCCGCCGTCGGGGTGCACCACGACCGCGTCCGGCTCCAGGAACGCCTCCGACCCGGCCACCTCCAGGACGAGCATCGGATGGTCCAGCAGCGTCCACCCGCCCGGGCGGCCCACCGCCTTGCGCAGGGCCTCCTCGGTCCGCGCGACCCGCTCGGCCGGGCCGGGCGCCGCGAGGTCGGGCACCTCACCGCCGCTGTCGGGGGCGGGCCCGCCCCCGAGGCAGGCGTGGGCGAGCCGCAGCAGCTCCGCGCCGCCGTCGGCCTTGACCCGCGCCTCGAAGGCGTGCCCGCGCATGAAGGCGAACTGGGACTGCCCGAACCCCGAGGGCACCCCCAGCGCCTCGGCGAGTCTGGGCTTGTCCACCCCCGCGCCGTCGAGCAGGGCGCGGCGGTGGCACCCCGGGTTGGCGGCGAGCGCCGCCAGGGCGCGCGCGTCGAGCGGCCGGGGCGGTACGGAGACGCCCCGCACCTGGGCCAGCCGCTGCCGGAGTGCGGGGGCCGCGGGTGCGGCGCCGTTCGGGTCTTCGCTCACGCGGGAAGTCTGGCATCCCGGACCGACAGCGCACCGGACACCGTCGTCACGAAGCCGCTGACCTGCGGAGTGACAGGCGGCGCACCGAGGTGACCGCGCGCCGCCTACTTCTCCCGCACCCCCAGCTCCCGCAGCGCCGGCAGTTCACCGCCGGCCTCCTTCCGCAGCGTCAGCCGGACCTGGCGGACGGGCGCCCCGGGGCCGGGCGCCTGCCAGCGGCGGCCGTCGGGGGAGACCTCGACCCGGTACGAGGCGGGCTCCACCGCCCAGTCGGGGGTGACCGAGGCGATCCGGGTGGGCGAGGCCAGTTCGGCGGTGAGGGTGGCGGAGGTGGCGTCGGCTGCGGGGGACCAGACCGTGGCCCCGGCCCCGTCGACGGCGGCCTCGGCGTACAGGCCGGGCTCCTCGGAGCCGGCGCGGACCGGGGCGCAGCGTGCCGGGTCGGTGGAGGGGGCCAGGTCGGGGCGGCGGGTCTTCAGGGTGAGCGGGGCGCCGGGGGCGACGGTGGAGCGGCCCTCGGGGGTCTCGACGGTGAAGGGTGCGCCGGAGGTGAGCCGGACCTCGGTGGTCTCCGGGCCGATCGCGACGTCGAAGGCGCGGCCCTGCCAGCGCAGCCCGCGCACCGCCACCCCGCCCGACTCGGTGCCGTCGGCGGTGCGGGCCAGTTGCGGGGGCAGCGTCGGGTCCAGGTGAAGGCGGTCCGCGGTGCGCAGCCGCATCCCGGTCAGGCCGTGGGTGAAGGTCTGGAGGAAGCCGCCCTTGCCGGTGAGGAAGTCCTCGGCGGGGGTGCCGGAGAGCGGGTCGTCGGCCCCCGCCTTGTCGCCGCGCGCCTCGGCGAAGAGGGCGTACGGACCGCGGGCGAAGGGGCGTACGGAGCGCTCCAGGTAGGTGTAGGCGGCGCAGCCCGGCTCGTCGGCGGCGGCCGCGACGACCGAGTGGACCGAGTCGGTCATGGCGGGCCCGTCGGGGTCGGTGCGGGCGGCGTAGTGGTCGAGGGTGGCGGCGGCCGCGCCCTCGGGCATCGGCCAGTCGAGGGGGTACGCCAGGAGCACGGCGTCGGCCTGCTTGATGCGGGAGCCCTCGTATCCGTCGTACTGGAGGAAGACCTTGCGGTCGGCGTTGTAGGGGATGCGCAGACCGTCGGCGATGGTGCGCCACTCGGGCGGGGCGGTGGAGCCGACCGCCTCGGCGGCGTCGGTGGCGTGGCGCAGGGCGGTGGCGGCGACGGCGTTGGTGTAGACGCCGTCGTCCACGCCGTTGCTGTACTCGTCGGGACCGGCGACGCCCTTCACGGAGTAGCTGCCGTCGGCGTTGGCGGTGACCCGGGAGGCCCAGAACTCCGCGATGCCGCGCAGCAGCGGCGCCCCGTCGCGGCGCAGCCAGGCCCGGTCGCCGGTGGCGAGCCAGTACTGCCAGGCGGCGAGCGCGATGTCGCCCTGGAGGTGGTTCTGGGTGACGCAGTGCGGCGGGTTCCAGCTCTGGCACTCCTCCCACAGGTCGCCCGAGGAGGCGCTGGTCCAGGGGAAGAAGAGGCCCTCGAAGCCGAGTTTGCGGGCGTTCTCGCGGGCGGCGGGCGAGGTGCGCACCCGGTGGTCCAGGACGGTCCTGGCGAGATCGGGGTCGGTGGCCAGCAGCGCCGGGAACATCCAGGTCTCCGCGTCCCAGAAGATCATTCCGGCGTAGTTGTCGCTGGTCAGGCCGGTGGGGCCGAGGGAGTTGCGGGTGCCGGGGCGGGTCGAGGAGAGCAGGCCGTAGCGGGCCGAGCGGAGCCAGAGGCGCAGCTGCTCCTGGCGGGCCGTCGGCTCCGGTGCCGCGCCCCGGCCGGGCCGCTCGCCAGGACCGGTGTCCAGGTCGGCCCCGGACTCCCAGAGCTCGCGCCAGGCGCCGGCGTGCGCGGCGAACAGCGCCTGCCAGCCCCGCCGGGCCCCGGCCCGGGCTGCTTCGGCCGCGTCGGCGCGCGGGTTGCGAGAGGTGAGCGAGGTGTCCACACCCACGTACTTGACGGCTTCGTAGGTACGCCCTGAGCGCACCGGGAACGACGCCGACTGGGCCGCGCTCAGCCCGCGGGCCTCGCCGGAAGGCCGGACGAGGCCCGCGGGTGGCCGCAGCACCGAGGCGACGGCGCCCTTCACGCCGGTGCCGTCGGTGCGGAAGGCGACCGTCCTGGTGCCGGGCGCGCCCGGTTCGGCGCCGCCCCCGGACTGCGTCATACGGCGGGCGGCCCGGCCGTCGATCCGGTCGGTGACGGTGGCCGTCCCCGACCAGCGCGGGGTGATCCGCAGGCGGACGGCGGCGCCGTGCGGGGCGTTCCGGTCGGCGAGGACCTCGTACACCAGGTCGGTGCGGCGGCCGTCGGCGCCGGTCCAGGTGAGGGCGGTGCGGACCAGGCCGCAGTGGAGGAGGAGGGTCTGGCGGTAGCCGGTGACGCGGCTGTCGTGGCCGTAGGTCTCGCCGCCAGCCGTGAGGTCCAGGCCGGTCCAGTTCGGGAGGGCGGCGACGGCCTGGCGGCCCGCGGTGTTCTCCGGTCCCCGCGCGTAGAGGCCGGAGACGAACGCGCCGTCGTAGCGCGGGGTGAAGAGGGGCCAGCCGGTCTTCACGACGGGCTCGCCGCCCTCGCCCGGTGGCCGGAACCCGGCACCGGCGGCGGGGACGCGGACGGCGAGGTAGCCGTTGCCCACGTAGGCGTGGGCCGGGGCGGCGTCCTCGCGACGGCCGGCCGCCGGGGTCCAGCCGGGGGAGGGCGCGCACCGGTCCTGGCCGGCCGGCGGGGCGGGGGCGGCCGGCGCGGGGATGGCGGCGGCGTGGTGAACGGGGGTCAGGAGGGCCGCCGCGAGGAGCGGGGCCGTCGTCAGGCGGGTCGCACGGGTGATCCTCACGGGGGAGACGATGCGGGCCGGGCCCAGCCGTGCGGGGTGGGCGCGGCGGCGGGTCCCACGGATGGGGGAGCGGCGCGCGGGCGGTCTGTCCGGTGGCGTCGGCTTTCGGCCACCAGGGTGGGGAGGAAGTGTGACCGAGCGTCAACCGCCTTGTGTGGCCGCAGTGTTAACCCTGTGGTCGCCCTCTTGTGGGATTCCTATGGATCGGTCAATCTTTCGACGGCGACGCGGGCGGCACTCCGCCCTCAGGGTTGTCATGGCCCTGACCTGTTGCTGTGTCCGGTGCGCCCCAAAGCACCGCCACGCACCGCCCCCACCAGTGCACCATCGACGAGGAGGACCCCTCAGATGGCAGTGATGCGTCACAACCGCCGAAGAATGGCCGCCATCAGTGCGACGGCCGTGGCCGCTCTCGCCTTCGGCGGCGTCGCCGCGCTCCCCGCGAGCGCCGCGCCCGACCCCTCGGGCGCGAGCCTGATCGTCAACGCGGACGCCCCCGACCGCGTCAAGGACAGCTACATCGTCACCCTCGACGCCGACAAGGTCGGCAAGGCGACCTCGGCGAAGAGCAAGGCGCTCGCCAAGGAGTACGGCGCCACCATCGAGCGGACGTACCAGGCCGCGCTCAACGGCTACGCCGTGGAGCTCAGCCGCGCCGAGGCGGAGAAGCTCGCGGCGGACCCGGCCGTCGAGTCGGTCTTCCAGAACCGCACCTTCACCATCGACGCCACCCAGACCAACCCGACCTGGGGCCTGGACCGCATCGACCAGGCGTCGCTGCCGCTGGACAGCAAGTACACCTACCCGGACAAGGCCGGTGAGGGAGTCACCGCCTACATCATCGACACCGGCGTCCGCATCAGCCACAGCGACTTCGGCGGCCGCGCCGCCAACGGCTACGACGCCGTCGACAACGACAACGTCGCGCAGGACGGCAACGGCCACGGCACCCACGTCGCGGGCACCGTCGCGGGCAACGCCTACGGCGTCGCCAAGAAGGCGAAGATCGTCGGCGTCCGCGTCCTCAACAACGCCGGCTCCGGCACGACCGCGCAGGTCGTCGCCGGTATCGACTGGGTGACCCAGAACGCCGTCAAGCCGGCCGTCGCCAACATGAGCCTCGGCGGCGGCGCCGACGCCGCCCTCGACCAGGCGGTCCGCAACTCCATAGCCTCCGGCGTCACCTACGGCGTCGCGGCGGGCAACGAGAACCAGAACGCCCAGAACGTCTCCCCGGCCCGCGTCACCGAGGCGATCACCGTCGGCTCCACCACCAACACCGACGCCCGTTCCTCGTTCTCCAACTGGGGCCCGGTCGTCGACATCTTCGCCCCCGGCTCCTCGATCACCTCCACGTGGAACACGAGCGACTCGGCGACCAGCACCATCTCCGGCACCTCGATGGCGACCCCGCACGTGGTCGGCGCCGCGGCCCTCTACGCCTCGGAGAACCCGACGGCGACCCCGGCCCAGGTCCAGGCCGCGCTGAAGGCCAACGCCACCAGCGGCGTCGTCTCCGGCCCGGGCACCGGCTCGCCCAACCTGCTCCTGCGCGTCGGCTCCGGCGGCACCACGCCGCCGCCCGCCGGCCCGCTCTTCGAGAACAAGACCGGCTACGCCCTCCCCGACAACACCACCGTCGAGGCCCCGGTGACCGTCAGCGGTGTCGCCGGAGCCGCGCCCTCCACCCTGGGCGTCAAGGTCGACATCTCGCACACCTACGTCGGTGACCTCCGCGTCCAGCTCGTCTCGCCCTCCGGCACCGTCTACACGTTGAAGGCCTTCGGCACCGGCGGCAGCGCGGACGACATCAGGACCACCTACACGGTCGACGCCGGCGGCCAGACCGCCAACGGCGTCTGGAAGCTCCGCGTCACCGACAACGCCACGTACGACACCGGGCGCGTCAACTCCTGGGGTCTCCAGTTCTGACCGGTGCTGAGCGGTACGCGGCGGCGCTGACCACCGCCGACCAGCACCGACCGGGGACCAGGGCGCCCGCCGCCCCGCTCCCCGGAGCCCGGGCCCGGAACGCCGTACGAGCGGCGTCCCGGGCCCGCGGCCGTGCGCGGCACCGGCCCCGGTCCGGTACGTCCCCGGCCTCCCGTCGGCGCCCCCGCATACGATGCGCTCCATGACCGCGCGCACGGCGCGGCGTGCGGGCCACGCACACCGCCAAAGGGCGCGCGCGGCCCGCGGGAGGGGACCAGAGGAGCGAGCGAGCGTGGCCACACCGCCGACCCCGGGGATGCCGCCGGGCCAGCCCCAGCAGCCGGGACCAGGGGCGCCGCCCCCGCCCCAGGTGCCGCCGCAGGGCACACCCGGCCCGTACCAGCAGCCGTACCAGGGGCCGTACGGGGCGTACCCGGGCCCGGGGCAGCCGGGGATGCCGCCGGGCCACCCCGGCTACGGCTACGGCTATCCGGCCCCCCAGCCGCCCGTCAACGGCCTGGCCGTCGCCTCCCTCGTCACCGGCATCCTGCTCTGCGTCCCGGCGGTCGGCCTGATCCTCGGCGCTTTCGCGCTGCCCAGCGTCAAGCGGCGCCGGGAGCGCGGCAAGGGGCTGGCCGTGGCGGGCATGATCCTCTCCTCCTGCGGGCTCGCCCTGTGGACGGTGATGCTCGCCACCGGCGGCTTCTCCTCCTTCATGGAGGGCTTCCGCGAGGGGATGCGCGAGGGCGCCGGCTCCGCCTTCTCCCTGCGCACCGGTGACTGCTTCGACGTCCCCGGCGGGCAGGGCCTGGAGGGCGAGATGTACGACGTCGACAAGGTCGACTGCGCCCGCCCGCACGACGGCGAGGTCTTCGGCGTCTTCGATCTGCCGGACGGCGACGCGTACCCCGGAGAGGACCGCATCGACGCCATCGCCGACCGCCGCTGCACCGCACTGGTCGACGGGTACGCGGGCAGCACCGCCGAGGAACTGCCCGAGGAGGTCTTCGTCTTCTACTACCTGCCGACACCGGAGAGCTGGGCGCTGGACGACCGCGAGGTCAGCTGCATCTTCGGCAAGGACGGCGGGAAGCTCACCGGCAGCCTGGGCGAGACCGGGGCCGGTCAGGGCGGCGACGGCGGTGACGCGCCGGGCGCCTCCGGCGGCTCCACGGGCGGCGGGGCGGGCGAGGACGAGCCGCCCGGGGAGATCTCCCCGGTGGGGCTCTCGCGCCCCTTCGCCGGGTGAACGGGAGCGGTCCGGAGAAGTTCCCGGTCACCCGCGGGTTCGTCACTTCAGGTGATCCTCTGGCCCAAGGTTGCGGGCGGCAACCTACGGTTGTCAGGCTGTCGCTGTCTGTCAAGCCGATGGGAGTGGCCAGTGACGTTCGGTGAACGGCCCGCGTATCTGCGCGTGGCGGACGATCTCCGCAAGAAGATCGTCGACGGTGCCCTTCTGCCGAACACCCGCCTCCCCTCGCAGGCCCGTATCCGGCAGGAGTACGGCGTCTCCGACACGGTCGCGCTGGAGGCGCGCAAGGTCCTGATGGCCGAGGGTCTGGTCGAGGGCCGCTCCGGCTCGGGGACGTACGTGCGCGAGCGCCCCGAGCCGCGCCGCATTGCCCGCACCGGGTACCGCGACCCCGGCGGCTCCACGCCGTTCCGGCAGGAGCAGGCGCTGAACGGGGTGCGCGGGACCTGGGAGTCGCGCAGCGAGCAGGAGACGGCCTCGGCCCAGGTGGCCGAGCGGCTCGGTATCGAGCCCGGCGACCGCGTGATGCGCACCCGGTACGTCTTCCGGGAGGCGGGCGAGGCGATGATGCTCTCCACCTCCTGGGAGCCGCTGGCGCTCACCGGCCGCACCCCCGTGATGCTGCCCGAGGAGGGCCCGCTCGGCGGCTCCGGCGTGGTCGAGCGGATGGCCGCCATCGACATCGTCGTGGACAACGTCGCGGAGGAGGTCGGCTGCCGCCCCGGCCTCGCCGAGGAACTCCTCGCCCTCGGAGGTGTCCCGGGCCACGCCGTCCTCACCATCCAGCGCACCTACTACGCCTCGGGCCGCCCGGTGGAGACGGCCGACGTGGTGATCCCGGCCGACCGCTACCGGGTGGCCTACCACCTTCCGGTCAAGTGAGCGCCGGTCCGCGGACGTCCGCGAGGGGGCGTACGAACGCCGGGGGCGTACGCCGGGACTGAGCGCACCTCGCCCCCCGCGTAGTCAACCTGCTCTCCAACCCGGCTGGTTGAATTCAACACCGTGCCCGGGGGGGGCGCGTCAAACCGCCCCCGCCCCCTCCGGCTTGGCTGGTTGCTCACCTCTTTGTGCTATTCCGTATCCGCTGAGTGAAGGTCGGGCGTAGGCTCCGGCATATGCGGAGTGCGGTTTCCCCGACGAACGGAGCGAGAAGTGAGCCGGGTGCAGGAAGCGAGACGTGCGATGGGTGAGGGCGGCACCGCGCTCCCCTGGCACGTCATACGGCAGGAGGCCAACGGCAACCGGTACCGCGTGGCCGCCTGTGCCACGCGCGCCGAGGCGCAGAAGGTCGTCGAGTCGCTCGACTCGCGCGGCGACGAGCAGCACTACTGGGTCGAGCGGCAACCCGTCTGACCTTCAGAGGGCGCCAGGCGCCGCGTAGGCTCCGGCGCATGACGGAACAGATCGTGGTGGTCGCCGCGGCACTGCGGGCCGCGCGCACCGACGGCCGGGGCGGACCCGTGACCGAGCGCCTCCTCGCGGCCCGCCGCAGCGCCCCGCCGGAACTGGCGGGCCGCTGGGAGCTGCCGGGCGGCAAGACCGAGCCCGGTGAGCGGCCCGAGGAGGCCCTCGTACGGGAGCTCCGCGAGGAACTCGGCGTACGCGCCGAGCCGGTGGAGCGCATCCCCGGCGCCTGGGAGCTGAAGCCCGGGTACGTCCTCCAGGTGTGGACCGCCCGCCTCGTGGAGGGCGAGCCCGAGCCGCTGGAGGATCACGACGAACTGCGCTGGCTCTCCGCCGAGGAGATCTGGGACGTCGACTGGCTGCCCCAGGACCGCCCCGCGGTGATGGAGACCGCCCGGCGCATGGAGAGCCCGGCCCTGGACTGAGCCGCCGAGGGGGCGCCGTCGGCTGGGACGAACGGGCGATACGGGACCGGAATATCGGGTATAGCGCTATTAACGGGGAGCAAGCGGGCAATAGTCACGGCAGTCGCCCGGTGCTCCTCCTCCGGGGAATGCCGGCGCGTGTCCGTCGTCCCTTCGTCCCGCAGTCGTCCCCCGCCCACGCCCGGCGGCACCCCGCGGCTCTCCCCGCGACGATCCCCGCCCCGCGCAGGTACCGGAGACCGCTGCCGGTGTTTGGAAGTGATCGGTGTGATCGACACCCGTGGCGACTGTGCCGCGTGGACCTTCCCCGCCGACCCGGGGGTCGTGCGCACCGCACGGACCGTGGTCCGGCGGCAACTGGCCGCCTGGGGGCTCGGCGCCCTGGAGGACGTGACCGCCCTGCTGGTCAGCGAACTGGTGACCAACTCCTTGCGGTACGCGCACGGCCCCATCGGGGTGCGCCTCACCCACCCCGAGGACCCCGGTTCGCCCCTGCTGGTGGAGGTCTCCGACCCCGTCCCCGAGGCGCCGTGCGAGCGCCGGGCCGGTCCGGACGAGGAGACCGGGCGCGGCCTCCAGCTCGTCGCCTGCACCTCCTGCCGGTGGGGCACCCGGCGGGGGCGGCGGGGCAAGACCGTCTGGTTCGAACTGGCACTCCCCGGGTGACGACGCCCGCCCGGAAACGGGCGGCCCGCTCCACTCATCGCTCCCGTTCGCGCAGATCCGGGCACATCCGGTCCGTACGCTCGGTGACCGGTCGTGTCCGGTCGCCGACGTGCGATCTCGTGAAGTCTCGTTGGTTCTCGGTGGGCCGCGCGAGGTTAGGAGGGCGTTCCCCATGGTTAGGAGTGTCAGTGCGTCGGCCTCGAAGGCGCCCGGCAGGTCGGCCCCGACCTGAAAGCGTCGAGACCGTGCTGTGATCGTGAACGAGATGTGATGCCGCGCCGTAGTGCTGGATACTGCGGAGAGCTGCCCCGGTACCGGGTCCGGGGGCGGTGAGCTGGAGGGGACGGTTCGCGTGAGCGAGATACCAGCGAAGGCCACGGCTCACCAGGAGTCGGCGGGCCGGATCGTGTGGCAGAGCAGCCCACCCGGGTCGATCTACGACTACATCAAGGTCGCCTCCTTCTCGATCGGCCCCGACGGGCTGGTCGACCAGTGGAGCGACCGCGCCGAGCGGCTCTTCGGCATCCGCGCGCAGGACGTGCTCGGCCGCGACCCCATCGACGCCTTCATCCCGGGCCACCTGCGCGAACGCGGCCACCGCAAGATGTCCGAGATCCTCGACGGCAAGGAGTGGACCGGGGTCCTCCCCGTCCGCCTGCCCGCGCCCCGCACCGGCGACGCCGCACTCGCCACCGCCCGCACCGCACGGACCGCGCCCGACGATCCGCCGGACGCCGCCGTACGCGACGGGCTGGCCGAGATCTATGTCATGCCCACCCGCACCGAGGCCGGGGACCGGGCCGCCGTCTGCATCGTCGTCGACGTCCGCACCCTGCGGAGCATCGAGTCGGGACTGGCCGCCTCGGAGGCCATTTTCGGCCAATCTCCCATCGGCTTCCTCCTCTTCGACACCGATCTGCGCATCCAGCGGGCCAACCAGCGGTTCGCCTCCGTCTTCGGCGGCCAGGCCGAGGCCCACCGGGGCCGCACCACCCACGACTACCTGGCGCCGCGCGAGGCCGACCGGCTCGGCGCCGCCCTGCGCCGCGTCCTGGACACCGGCGACCCGGTCAACGACCTCCAGCTCACCGGGCCCGCCGCCGACAGCGAACCGGGCGACCGGCGCCACTGGTCGATCAACCTCTACCGCGTCCACGACGGCGCCGGGCGCCCCCTCGGCGTCGCCGCCATCGGCACCGACGTCACCCGCCGCGACGCCGCCGCCCGCGAGGCCGCCCACGCCCGGCGCAACCTCGCCCTGCTCAACGACGCCGCCTCCCGCATCGGCACCAGCCTCGACCTGGACACCACCGCCCGGGAACTCCTCGACGTCACCGTCCCCGCCTTCTGCGACCTCGCCTCCGTCGACCTCTACCAGGCGCTCCTCGAAGGCGACGAGGCACCGCAGAGCCTCTGGGGCCAGTCCACCGCCGACGGCGGCCGCGTCGGCGCCGACCTGCGCCGCGTCGCCTTCTCCAGCGCCGTCGCCGACACCCCCTTCAGCCCCGGCATCGGAGACGAGGCGGGCCGCCCCGGCACCGCGCCCGTCCCCGTCAACTCCGTGCACCACTACGCCCCCGGCTCGCCCTGCGCCGTCGCGCTGCGTACCGCCCGGCCCCAGAACGTCGAAGGCTCCACCGGCCTCGTCCACTCCACCCTCGCCGTGCCGCTGGTCGCCCGCGACACCGTGGTCGGGCTGGCAAAGTTCTCCCGTACGAAGGGCAGCGAGCCCTTCAGCGAGCGCGACCGGGCGCTGGCCACCGAACTCGCCGCGCGCACCGCCGTCTGCATCGACAACGCCCGCCTCTACCGGCGCGAGCACGAACGCGCCCTCATCCTCCAGCGCAGCCTGCTGCCGCCCGGCGCCCCCGAGGCCTCCGGACTCGACATCGCCTGCCGCTACCTCCCGGGCAACGCCGCCACCGAGGTCGGCGGCGACTGGTTCGACGTCATCGAACTCCCCGGCCACCGCACCGCCCTGGTCATCGGCGACGTGATGGGCCGCGGGCTGCGCGCCGCCGTCGCCATGGGTGAACTGCGCACCGCCGTACGCACCCTCGCCCTGCTCGACCTCGAACCGGCCGAGGTCCTCTCCCACCTCGACGAGATCGCCCGCGGCCTCGGCGCCCCCGCGCACGGCCCCGGCTCCCAGCAGCCCACCCGCGCCGCCCTCCAGAACCGCGACGCCGACCTCTCCGAGGTCTACCTCGCCACCTGCGTCTACGCGGTCTACGACGCCGTCACCCGGCGCGTCACCTTCGCCAACGCCGGGCACCTGCCGCCCGTCCTCGTCGAACCGGGCGAGCCCGGCGAGCCGGCCCTCCTCCTCGACGTGCCGCCGGGCCTGCCGCTCGGCGTCGGCGGCGAGCCCTTCGAGGAGGTCGAGGTGGAGATTCCCGAAGGAGCCCTGCTCGCCCTCTACACCGACGGCCTGGTCGAGTCCCGCGACCAGAGTCTGGACGACGGGCTCAACGCCTTCCGGACCGCGCTCACCGGGCCGGCCAGGGCCCTGGAGGACGCCTGCGACCACGTCCTGTCCACCCTCGACACCCACCACGGCGAGGACGACATCGCCCTGCTCATGGCGCGCGTCCAGGGGCTGCCCGCGGAGAACGTCGGCGACTGGACGCTGCCCCGCGAACCCAAGTCGGTCGGCCGGGCCCGCGAGCACGCCCGCACCCAGCTGGAGAGCTGGGGGCTGGACGCCCTGGTCGACACCGTCGAACTCCTCGTCAGCGAACTGGTCACCAACGCCCTGCGGTACGGCGAGGGGGAGATCCGGCTCCGCCTGCTCCTCGACCGCACCCTGGTCTGCGAGGTCTGGGACGCCGGACTGGTCCAGCCGCGCCGCCGCCGGGCCCGGGACACCGACGAGGGCGGGCGCGGGCTCCAGCTCGTCGGGCTGCTCAGCGCCTCCTGGGGATCGCGGCGTACCCCGCGGGGCAAGACCGTCTGGTTCGAGCTGGCGCTGCCCGACGGGGGCGAGGCGCCCGATCCGACCGAGGCGCTGCTCAGCCTCTTCTGAGGTCAGCCCTTCCGGAGGGCGTCGAAGGCGGGGGCCTCCGCCTTGAGTGCGGCGTCGGCCCTCGTGCTGTGTTCGCGGACCGCTGCCGGGTCGTCGCCGGCCGCCCACTGGCGGCGGGCCTCGGCCAGTTCCGTGCGGGCCGTCGTCAGGGCGGTCTCGGCGGCGGCCAGGGCTTCCGGGGGTGCCCCGGGGGAGGCGGCCGCCACTTGGGCCGCTCCGACGCGGACCGCGTCCTCCGCCTGGGCGAGGGCTTCCGCCGGGGAGAGCACCGGGGTGCGGGTGTCGCCGCCCGCGCCCCATATCTCGGTTCCGGCCGGGGTGGTGCGGGTGCTGACCCGCCTCCTGCGTCTGCGGTACGTGTACACGGCTGCGGTCAGTGCGGCTGCCAGCACCAGGATCGGCAGGATCAGGTCCGCCCGCACCTCGCCACCCCTTCGCCGTGCTTGCCCCTCCTTCGGAGAGTAAGGCGACGGGGTCGCCGTGGCGAGCGGGGCCGAGCGAAACTCCGCTCAATGTGGGGGTCCCCCTGGACAGCCCCACCCCCCTCCCGACTTCCCCTCCCCGCGACCGGGCCCCCCGTCCCCCTCCGGCGTCCCTGGCCGCGCCGCTCCCCATTGGCCTCAAACGCCGGCCGGGCTGTTCTTGGGTGCGGCCCGTCTCGACCGTGCCGGTCCAAGATGGCCTCAAGCGCCGGCCGGGGTGTCTCTGGGCGCGGCCCGGCTTTTCCGCGCCGGTCACGGATGGCCTCAAGCGCCGGCCGGGCTTGGGGTGGGTGCGGTTTGTTTTGACCGTGGCGGTCACTGATTGGCCTCAAGCGCCGGCCGGGCTGGGATTTTTTCGGTCGGCGTTGGCTTTGAGTGACGGCCCTGCCAGGGGTTCGCGGTCCCTCCGGTGCGTGGGTGGGGTGGGGCCGCGCCGGGGTACCTCCTCACAAACTGACAGCTCAAGGGTCAGTCGCATCAAGGCGGCCGAGGTTGTCAGTTTGCTGCGGGGGCACCCCGGCACGACCCCACCCCACGGTCTCGTACGCGGCCACCCGCCGGTGGTGGGTGAGACCGTCCCCCATTGCTCGGTCCGCCACCGTGGCGGTGATGAGTGGGAGGACCACCGCACCGCTCTACGACAGTGACCACAGACGGCCGCGCCTGTTGGACGAGAGATTGCTCGGTGACGGCCCTACCCACCACCGGCGGTTGGCCGCCGACGAGACGGGAGGGCGGGGACGGGCCGGGGTGCCCCCGCAGCAGACTGACGTGAGGAGCCAGAACTCACTACTGGCTCCAGCCTCGTCAGTCTGTGAGGAGGTACACCGGTGCGGCCCCGCCCGCACCACCCCACGGACAAACCGCGAACCCCCGAGCCCGGCCGGCGTTTGAGGCCATCAGTGACCGGCACGGTCAAGACGCGGCGCAACCAAACCCCCAGCCCGGCCGGCGGTTGAGGCCAATCAGTGACCGGCACGGTCGAGACGGGCCGCACCCAAAACCCAGCCCGGCCGGCGCTTGAGGCCATCTTGGACCGGCACGGTCGAGACGGGCCGCACCCAAAACCCAGCCCGGCCGGCGCTTGAGGCCATCTGTGACCGGCACGGTCGAGACGGGCAGGACGGCCAAAGACAGCCCGGCCGGCGCTTGAGGCCGTCTGTGACCGGCACGGTCGAGTGGCGCTCAGCCAAGCCCCAGCCCGGCCGGCGCTTGAGGCCGTCCGGGACCGGCAAGGGAACGCCGGGCCGCAACAAATGACAGCCCGGCCGGCGCTGGAGGCCAGCAGGGGAGCCGGCCCACGGCCAGGCGAAGGAAGAGCCCAGCCGGCACATGAGGCGGGTCCGCATGGGTGGACCCCAGCCCACCGCACGGCGTGTCGCCACCCCAAACCCCCGCTGGAAGCGTTCCGTGGCGATAGATGTGATCAGCTCACATATACCGCCAAACGTGATCAAATCCCGGTGACCCCCGGAGGTACGCCCATGTTCCCCGACGGCGCAAGACGGCGTTCGGTCGCGCTCCTGACGACCGGAGTCCTCGCACTCCCGGCTGTCGCGGCATGCGGCGCCTCCGATGAAGGAAACGTTCCGGCAGCCAGCCAGGACATCGAACCCGCCAGCCGCGACCTGGTCGCCAACGGCTCCACCCTGACCTGGGCGGTAGACGCCGTCCCGGGCACCCTGAACGCGTACCAGGCGGACGCGGACGGCGCGACGTCCCAGGTGGCCGGCGCCGTCCTCCCGGCGCTGTTCACCCTGGACGACCGGGGCCGCCCCCAGGCCAACCCGGACTACCTGGAGTCCGCCGAGGTGGTCGAGCGCGAGCCGCGCCAGGTCGTCGTCTACCGGCTCAACCAGAAGGCGGTGTGGAGCGACGGCCGCGAGGTCGGCGCCCCCGACTTCGCCGCCCAGTGGCGCGCCCTGCGCGGCAAGGACCCGGCGTACTGGACCGCCAGGAACGCCGGGTACGACCGGATCGCCAAGGTCGAGCGCGGCAAGGACGACCTGGAGGTGCAGGTCACCTTCGACAAGCCGTACGCGGAGTGGCGCAGCCTCTTCACCCCGCTGTACCCGAAGGACGTCATGGGCACCCCCGACGCCTTCAACGACAGCGCGCGCGCCACCCTGAAGAACACGGCCGGCCCGTTCAGCCTGAAGAAGGTCGACCGCAAGGCGGGCGACATCACGCTGGCCCGCAACCCCCGCTGGTGGGGCGACCAGCCCAAACTCGACCAGCTGGTCTTCCGCAAGGTCGCCCCCAAGGACCGGACGAAGGCGCTCACCGAGGGCCGCGTCGACCTGGCGGCGCTCACCCCCGGCGAGGCGGAGCGGATCTCGCTGGCCCGCCGGGACAAGGGCGCCAAGGGCCCGCTGGCGCACGGCCCGGGCGCCGGGCGCACCCCGGCCGACGCCCTGATGTCCTGGGCGGTCGCCCACGGCACCGAGCAGGAGGCGGCCCAGTCGGAGCAGCTGGCCCGGGAGCAGACCCGCTCGGCGATCACCACGTACACCGCCGAGCAGAAGTCCCTCGCCGCCTACGAGGTCCGCAAGGCGCTGGAGCCCGCTTACACCCAGCTGGCGCTGAACGGCGCCGACGGCCCGCTGGCGGACGAGCGGGTACGCCGGGCGGTGGCCCGCGCCCTGGACCGCGACGAGCTGGCCGAGACCGTGCTGAAGCCGCTGGAGCTGCCCGCCCAGCCGGTCGGCAGCCACCTGGCGCTGGCCGGGCAGGACGCGTACGAGGACGCCAGCGGCGCGCTCGGCACGCAGGACACGGCCGAGGCGCGCGCGCTGCTCGCCGAGGCGGGGTGGAAGCCGGGGGAGGGCGCGTCCCGCCCCCAGAACGCCGGTGCCTCCGGCGAGCCCGCCGAAGGCGGCGGCGAGGAGGCCGGGGCCGCCGAGAACTCGGGGAACGAGGACCGGCCGGGCGACGACGGCGGTGAGTACATCGTCGGCGAGGACGACGGCAAGCCCGGCGAGCGCGGCGGCCCCATGCTGCCCCGGGCGGTGGCCGCGGGCCAGGGCGCGGCCCTGCTGCGCCAGGCCGATGTGGTCCAGGAGGACGGGGACGGCAAGGCCGAGCAGGGGGCGCGCGCCCAGCAGGGCGGCCCGCCCGGCGCGTACGCCCCCAAGGGCACGGCAGCGCCGAATCAGTCGCAGAGCCCGGGTGCCGAGGGGGCCGCGGGCCCGCTGGCCAAGGACGGGCAGCCGCTGACGCTGCGGTTCGTGGTGCCCTCGGGGGCCGGGACCGAGCAGCTCAAAGCGGTCGCCGACAAGATCGCGGACCAGCTGGAGAAGATCGGGGTGACCACGGCGATGAAGAAGGTGCCGAGCTCCGGCTACTTCACCGACCACGTCGCCTCCGGCTCGTACGACCTGGCGCTGTACTCCTGGCCGGGCACGGCCTACCCGGCGACCGACGGCCGCCCCATCCACGCCAAGCCGGTCCCGGCGGCCGACGGCTCGCTCAACGTCGCGCAGAACTACACCCGGGTCGGTACCGACCGCATCGACCAGCTCTTCGACCAGGCCGTCGGTGAGCTGGACGACGGCGCCCGGAGGAAGCTGATCAAGGAGGCGGACGCCCGGATCTGGGCGGTCGCCGGGGCGATCCCGCTCTTCCAGCGCCCGGAGCTGGTCGCCGCACGGCCGCGGGTGGCCAACGCCGGGGCCTTCGGCTTCGCCACCCCGCGCTACCAGGACATCGGCTTCCTGAAGAAGGGCGTCCAGCCCGGCGCCCAGGACCGCGAGTCCGGCTCCTGACTCCCGCCCGGCCCCTCACCGGGGCTGACCAGCGGCTCCGGATCCGGTTGGCACCTCAGAACTGGCTCAACTCCCTTGCCCGCCGGCCCACCCGGCGGGCAAGGTCATGTCGATCCATTGACCACTCGATCCATCGACCACGTCGACGTTGTACGGGTTCCCCCCACCCCGCCCGCCGGTCCGGATTCCCCAAGATCCGGGCCGGCGGCGTCGCGCCCCCGAGGCGCGGGAACAGCGCCACCGCAGGACCGCGCGGACGTTTCACGCACGCACGTCACACGTCACACGGGGGTACGCCATGTCCGACGCACACCACTCCGCCGACCCGCCCGGCTCAGCCGGGCACCCGCGCCGCCTGCGCCGGGTGCTCCTCGCGGCCGTCGCCGCCTGCCTCGCGGTGGGCGCCGTCTCCTTCGCGGTCGGCAGGGGGTCCGGAACGGCCCCGGCCGCGGGGGCGAAGGCCGCGCCCGAGCGGTCCGCCGCACCCTGCCGGGGCGGTACGTACACCTGGTTCGGGGTGCGCGAGGAGCCGCTGCTCACCGGGGTGGCCCGGGCGGCCCGGCCGTCGGAGCAGGGCCCGGAGAAGAACCCGCTGGTGGTCGTCGCCCGGCTTGCTCTCCTGCGAGGGCGACGATCCGGCCAACACCGGGCGCAAGCCGGAGGCACCGGGGAAGTCCCCGGCCGAGAAGGACTGACGCCGCCCCGAGGTGCCCGCCGGCGGCACTCCCCCCCCGACCTGGTCGCGGTGGTGGCGTCGACCCCCGGACGCCCTGTGTTCGGCCGGGGTTGCCCTCGCCCCGTACCATGGGACAAAGCCGTGGCGGGTCCGCCCGGCGGGCGTACGAAGGACGAGACGCCTGATTCCCCGATCCGAGAGAAGCGCTAGCCAGCATGCCCACGCGTCACGACATCCGTAACGTCGCCATCGTCGCCCACGTCGACCACGGCAAGACCACCCTGGTCGACGCCATGCTCAAGCAGGCGGGCGCCTTCGCCGCCCACCAGCTGGATTCGGTCGACGACCGGGTCATGGACTCCAACGACCTGGAGCGTGAGAAGGGCATCACGATCCTCGCCAAGAACACGGCGGTGAAGTACCACCCCAAGGACGGCGGGGACCCGATCACGATCAACATCATCGACACCCCCGGCCACGCCGACTTCGGTGGCGAGGTCGAGCGCGGTCTGTCGATGGTCGACGCCGTCGTGCTCCTGGTGGACGCCTCCGAGGGCCCGCTCCCGCAGACGCGCTTCGTGCTCCGCAAGGCGCTCGCGGCCCGGATGCCGGTCATCCTCTGCATCAACAAGACGGACCGCCCCGACTCCCGCATCGACGAGGTCGTCAACGAGACGTACGACCTCTTCCTCGATCTGGACGCCGACGAGGACCAGATCGAGTTCCCGATCGTCTACGCCTGCGCCCGCGACGGCGTCGCCTCGCTGACCAAGCCGGAGGACGGCACCGTCCCGGCCGACAGCGACAGCCTGGAGCCGTTCTTCACCACCCTGCTGGAGACGGTCCCGGCCCCGCAGTACGACGAGTCCGCCCCGCTCCAGGCGCACGTCACCAACCTCGACGCCGACAACTTCCTCGGCCGCATCGCGCTGCTGCGCGTCGAGGAGGGCGAGCTGAAGAAGGGCCAGACCGTCGCCTGGATCAAGCGGGACGGCACCATCACCAGTGTGCGCATCTCCGAGCTGATGATGACCGAGGCGCTCACCCGCAAGCCGGCCGAGAAGGCGGGCCCCGGTGACATCTGCGCCGTCGCCGGTATCCCGGACATCATGATCGGCGAGACGCTGGCCGACCCGGAGAACCCCGTCGCGCTGCCGCTCATCACGGTGGACGAGCCGGCCATCTCGATGACCGTCGGCACCAACAACTCGCCGCTGGTCGGCCGGGGCGGCACCGGCAAGGGCGCCGACAACAAGGCGGCCGTCAAGGACCGCAAGCTCACCGCCCGCCAGGTCAAGGACCGCCTGGAGCGCGAGCTGGTCGGCAACGTCTCGCTCCGCGTCCTGGACACCGAGCGCCCCGACGCCTGGGAGGTGCAGGGCCGCGGTGAGCTGGCGCTGGCCATCCTGGTCGAGCAGATGCGCCGCGAGGGGTACGAGCTGACCATCGGCAAGCCGCAGGTGGTCACCAAGGACGTGGACGGCAAGGTCCACGAGCCGATCGAGCGCATCACCATCGACGTGCCCGAGGAGCACATGGGCGCCGTCACGCAGCTCATGGGCATCCGCAAGGGCCGCATGGACAACATGTCGAACCACGGCTCCGGCTGGGTCCGCATGGAGTTCATCGTCCCCTCCCGCGGCCTCATCGGCTTCCGCACGGAGTTCCTCACCAACACCCGCGGCACCGGTATCGCCCACTCCATCCACGAGGGCCACGAGCCGTGGTTCGGCGAGCTGAAGACCCGTAACAACGGCTCGCTCGTCGCCGACCGCTCCGGCACGGTCACCGCCTTCGCGATGACCAACCTCCAGGAGCGCGGTGTGCTCTTCGTGGAGCCCGGCGTCGAGGTGTACGAGGGCATGATCGTCGGCGAGAACTCCCGCGCCGACGACATGGACGTCAACATCACCAAGGAGAAGAAGCTCACCAACATGCGCTCCTCCACCGCCGACGTCTCCGAGTCGCTGGTGCCGCCGCGCAAGCTCTCCCTGGAGCAGTCGCTGGAGTTCTGCCGCGACGACGAGTGCGTCGAGGTGACCCCGGAGTCGGTCCGCATCCGCAAGGTGAACCTGGACGCGCGCACCCGCGCCCGCGCCGCCTCCAAGGCCAAGCACGGCTGAACCCCGTAGCCGGCCCGGTGCCCGGCCCCGGACCCCCGCAGGGGCGGTTCGGGGCCGGGCACCGGCCTTTTGCGGCCGCGGAGTTGGCCGAAGCGGGTGCGCGAGAGGCGCTCGCGCTGAAAGATGCTCACAGCCCCTGCGGACGGCGGTTCCTGGCGCGGGCGCGCGGGGGGACGGAACGGTCCGGAGTGGGCCGGCGGCGGACCGTACACGATCTTCGTGGCGACGGTCGCGCGGCGGGAGGCGGGCAACCGGTTTTCGACGCCGAAGTGTCCGGTATCCGGACGGCCACGCCCGATAGATGTGTAACGAGTCCGTTTCGCAACCATCTATCTCGGATCGGTTTGTCCGGATTTTGGAAGATGTGAGTGTCAGGTGTGATCGAACCGAGACCAAAAGGGTGTGGTCGGGCCGAACACCATGGCTAATAGTTGAGCGCGTAGAGCTCGGGTCAATGGGTCATGCGCTGTGGGGAGCGCCGACTCACGAGCACACTGGGGCACTCGATCTTCGCCGTCAGGGGTGTCGGCGGATCGTCCCGTGCCCTCTCTCGCAGTGAACAAGTGGACTCATGAGGAGGAACCCATGCGTGGTGCCAAGAGCGCCAAGTGGGTCGCGGGTGCGATAGTCGTCGCCCTGGCCGCGACCGCCTGCGGTGGTAACGACGACGGTGGCGACAAGCCGAAGGCCGCGGGCAAGCCCGCCGGTTACGTCTCGATCGACGTGGGCGAGCCGCAGAAGTCGATCATCCCGGCCGACACCAACGAGACCAACGGCTCGTACATCGTCCAGTCGCTCTTCACCCAGCTCCTGGACTTCGACGCCGACGGCAACATCGTCTACACCAACGCCGAGTCGATCGAGACCAAGGACTCGAAGACCTGGACGGTGAAGCTGAAGAAGGGCTGGAAGTTCCACGACGGCACCCCCGTCACCTCCCAGTCCTACATCGATGCGTGGAACTGGTCCGCGAACATCGACAACAAGATGCAGAACTCGTTCTGGTTCGAGGACATCGAGGGCTACGAGGACGTCCACCCCGACGGTGAGGGCGCCAAGGCCAAGTCCAAGGAGATGTCCGGCCTGAAGGCCGTCGACGACACCACCTTCACCATCGAGCTCTCCAAGCCGGTCCCGTACTTCGAGTACAAGCTCGGCTACGCCACCTGGGCCCCGCTGCCCAAGGTCTTCTTCGACGACCCGAAGGCGTTCGGCCAGAAGCCCGTCGGCAACGGCCCGTACTCGTTCGAGAAGTGGACGCACAAGAAGCTCTTCCAGGTCAAGGCCAACGAGGACTACACCGGTCCCAACAAGGCCAAGAACAAGGGCGTCCAGTTCAAGAACTACGCCACGGTCGAGGCCGCCTACCAGGACGTCCTCTCCGGCAACCTGGACATGATCCGCCAGGTCGGCCCGAAGGACCTGCCGAAGTACAAGTCCGACCTCGGTGACGGCGCCATCGAGCAGGAGTACGCGGCCGTCCAGTCGATCCACCCCGCCTTCTACACGAAGCAGTGGAAGGACATCGACCCGAAGGTCCTCCAGGGCCTGTCGATGGCGATCGACCGCGAGACGATCACCAAGACCGTCCTCAACGGCACCCGCAAGCCCGCGAAGAGCTTCACCCCGCCGCAGGTCAAGGGCAACCAGGACCTCGACACCGAGGTGTTCGACTACAACCCGGACGAGGCGAAGAAGCTCATCAAGGAAGGCGGTGGTGTGCCGGACAACAAGATCTTCATCCAGTACAACACCGACGGTGGGCACAAGGAGTGGGTGACCGCGGTCTGCGAGTCCATCCGCAACGCGACCGGGGTCGAGTGCCTCGGCGACGCCAAGCCGGACTTCCCGACCGACCTCGAGGCGCGCGACAACGACGAGGTCAAGTCGTTCTACCGCGGTGGCTGGGTCGCGGACTACCCGCTGAACGTCAACTTCATGCGTGAGCTCTACGGCACCACCGCCGAGGCGAACAACGGCCGATTCTCCGACAAGGAGGTCGACGGCCTGTTCAAGAAGGGCGACAACGCCAAGACGCTGGAGGAGTCCATCAAGCTCTACCAGGAGGCCGAGCAGGTCCTGGTCGAGAAGATGCCCGCCATCCCGCTCTGGACGTACCAGATCAACGGTGGCCACGGCAAGGACGTCGAGAACGTCAAGGTCGACTTCCACGGTGACTTCGAGGTCACCGAGGTCACGGTCAAGTAAGCGCGCCCACGGGCCAATTCCCCACTTCGGCCATCACCCCGGCACCGGGCCGCTGACCCGGCGCCGGGGGGGACCGGGGGCCGTTCCCGCACAGGCGGGGTCGGCCCCCGGCCCGCAGTTATCCACACGGAGGCACCCCATGGGGCGTTATGTCGCACGACGACTGCTCCAGATGATCCCGGTCTTCATCGGGTCAACCTTGCTGATCTTCCTGATGATGTTCGCGCTGCCCGGCGACCCCGTGAGAGCGCTGGCAGGGGAGCAGGCTGTCGACCAGGCGCAGATCGCCGCTCTCAAGGCCGAACTCGGCCTCGACCGGCCGATCCTGGTGCAGTACGTCTCCTACATCGGGAACGTCTTCCAGGGCGACTTCGGCACGCAGATCGCGAGCGGACAGCCCATCTCCGAGGTCATCCTCGACGCGTACCCGGTCACGATCCAGCTGGCGCTCTTCGCGTTCACCTTCATCGTGATCGCCGGCATCCTGCTCGGCCTCGTCGCCGGCCTGAAGCCCAACTCGATCCGCGACCGCGGCCTGCTCGGTCTCACCCTGCTGCTCATCGCCGTCCCGTCCTTCGTGACCGGCTACACGGCGCAGTTCGTCTTCTCCTTCAAGCTCGGCTGGGTCCCCCCCAACGTCGGCCTCGAACCCGCCTGGGACGAGATGCTGATGCCGGCCATGGTGCTGGCCTCGCTCTCCCTCGCCTATGTGGCCCGCCTCACCCGGACCTCCGTCGCCGAGAACCTCCGGGCCGACTTCATGCGGACCGCCGTCGCCAAGGGCCTGCCGAAGCGCAGGATCATCGGGGTGCACCTGATGCGCAATTCGCTGATCCCCGTGGTCACCTTCCTCGGCACCGACATCGGCTCCCTGATGGGCGGCGCGATCGTCACCGAGGGAATCTTCAACATCAAGGGCGTCGGCTACCTCATCTACGAAGCCCTGGGCCGGCGCGAGGGCGCGACCGTCGTCGGTGTCGTCACCGTCATCGTGATCGTCTACCTCATGGCCAGCCTGATCGTCGACCTGCTTTACGCGGTCCTGGACCCGAGGATCCGGTATGCCTGACAAGACCGCAGAACTGGCCAAGAAGCCCGCGGAGAAGGCCGTGATGCCTTCCTCCACCGAGGTCCCGCTGACGCTGGACGCGGGTCCCGCGCCCGGCAAGCCGCGTTCGCTCTGGTCGGACGCCTGGCACGACCTTCGGCGCAGCCCGCTCTTCATCGTCTCAGCGCTGCTGATCCTCTTCCTGGTCGTCATGGCGATCTGGCCGAGCCTGTTCACCGACGCCTCGCCGCGCGACGCCGACCTGAAGAACCACTTCCTCCAGCACCCGAACTGGGGCAACTTCTTCGCCGCCGACTGGTTCGGCTACGACGGCCAGGGCCGCTCGATCTACGCCCGGGTGGTCTACGGGGCCCGCGCCTCGATCTCGGTCGGCATCGTCGTCACCCTCGCGGTGACCATCGTCGGCACCATCGTCGGCATGATCGCCGGGTTCTTCGGCGGCTGGGTCGACAGCCTGCTCTCCCGTATCACCGACGTCTTCTTCGGTGTGCCGTTCATCGTCGGCGCCATGGTCATCCTGACCACCTTCGAGGAGCGCGCCGTCTGGGTGGTCATCCTGGCCCTGGCCTTCCTCGGCTGGACGCAGATCGCCCGTGTCGCCCGCGGCGCGGTGATCACCATCAAGCAGTCCGACTACGTGGTGGCCGCCCGTGCCTTGGGCGCCTCCACCAACCGGATCATGTTCAAGCACATCCTGCCCAACGCCATGGCCCCGATCATCGTGGTCGCCACCATCGCGCTCGGTGGCTACATCGGTGCAGAGGCCACCCTCTCGTACCTCGGTATCGGCCTCGCCGAGCCGACGGTCTCGTGGGGTATCGACGTCTCCGCCGGCAAGGACCAGCTGCGCAACGCGCCGTACGTCCTGATGATCCCGTCCGTCATGGTCGCGATCACGGTGCTGTCGTTCCTCATGTTCGGCGATGCGGTCCGCAACGCCCTCGATCCCAAGATGCGCTGAGGGAGGCGTACGTGACCACCACCGCCAAGACCGCGACGGTCCCCGGACCGCGCGCGGCCGCCGACTACGACGGCCACCTGCTCGAAGTCCGCGACCTGCACGTGGAGTTCCACACCCGCGACGGCGTCGCCAAGGCCGTCAACGGCGTCAACTACACCGTCGACGCCGGCGAGACCCTCGCCGTCCTCGGCGAGTCCGGCTCCGGCAAGTCCGTGACCGCCCAGGCCATCATGGGCATCCTCGACATGCCGCCCGGCCGCATCCCGCAGGGCGAGGTGCTCTTCCGCGGCCAGGACATGCTCACCATGGGCAAGGAGGAGCGGCGGAAGATCCGCGGCCAGAAGATCGCCATGATCTTCCAGGACGCGCTCTCCTCGCTCAACCCGGTCCTCTCGGTCGGCTACCAGCTCGGCGAGATGTTCCGCGTCCACCAGGGCCTCTCCAAGAAGGAGGCCAAGGCCCGGGCCGTCGAGCTGATGGAGCGGGTGAAGATCCCCGCCGCCAAGGAGCGGGTCAACGACTACCCGCACCAGTTCTCCGGCGGTATGCGCCAGCGCATCATGATCGCCATGGCGCTCGCCCTGGAGCCCGACCTGATCATCGCCGACGAGCCCACCACGGCGCTCGACGTGACGGTGCAGGCCCAGGTCATGGACCTGCTCGCGGAGCTCCAGAGCGAGTACAACATGGGGCTCATCCTCATCACCCACGACCTCGGAGTCGTCGCCGACGTCGCCGACAAGATCGCGGTGATGTACGCGGGCCGGATCGTCGAGACCGCACCGGTGCACGAGCTCTACGCCCGCCCGGCGCACCCCTACACCCGGGGCCTGCTCGACTCCATCCCGCGCCTGGACCAGAAGGGCCAGGAGCTGTACGCGATCAAGGGCCTGCCGCCCAACCTGACGCGTATCCCGTCCGGCTGCGCCTTCAACCCGCGCTGCCCGATGGCGCAGGACATCTGCCGGACCGAGGTGCCGCCGCTGGCCCCCGTCACCGAGCAGGACGGCACGGACCTGCCCGGCCGCGGCAGCGCCTGCCACTTCTGGAAGGAGACGATCCATGGCTGACATGGCCAAGAAGACCGAGCCGGCCGTCGCCACCCCGAACGTCTCCGACGTCGACGTGGTCGCCGACCCCACCAAGGACGAGGCCATCGAGGCCATCACCGCCCCGGTGGAGCGCGGCGAGCCCATCCTGCAGGTGCGGAACCTGGTCAAGCACTTCCCGCTGACCCAGGGCATCCTCTTCAAGAAGCAGATCGGCGCGGTCAAGGCCGTCGACGGGATCTCCTTCGACCTGTACCAGGGCGAGACGCTCGGCATCGTCGGTGAGTCGGGGTGCGGCAAGTCCACCGTCGCCAAGCTGCTGATGACCCTGGAGTCCGCCACCTCCGGCGAGGTCTTCTACAAGGGCACCGACATCACCAAGCTGTCGGGCCGGGCGCTGAAGGCGGTCCGCCGGAACATCCAGATGGTGTTCCAGGACCCGTACACCTCGCTCAACCCGCGGATGACCGTCGGCGACATCATCGGCGAGCCCTTCGAGATCCACCCCGAGGTGGCGCCCAAGGGCGACCGCCGCACGCGGGTGCAGGAACTCCTCGACGTGGTCGGGCTCAACCCCGAGTACATCAACCGGTACCCGCACCAGTTCTCCGGCGGCCAGCGCCAGCGCATCGGCATCGCCCGCGGCCTCGCGCTCAACCCGGAGATCATCGTCTGCGACGAGCCGGTCTCCGCGCTCGACGTGTCGGTGCAGGCGCAGGTCATCAACCTGATGGAGAAGCTCCAGGACGAGTTCAACCTCTCCTACCTCTTCATCGCGCACGACCTCTCCATCGTGCGGCACATCTCCGACCGGGTCGGCGTGATGTACCTGGGCAAGATGGCCGAGATCGGCTCCGACGAGCAGATCTACGACCACCCCACCCACCCGTACACGCAGGCGCTGCTCTCCGCGGTGCCGGTGCCGGACCCCGCCTCCCGCGAGGGCCGCGAGCGCATCATCCTCACCGGCGACGTGCCCTCCCCGGCCAACCCGCCGTCGGGCTGCCGCTTCCGCACCCGCTGCTGGAAGGCGGAGGAGCGGTGCGCCACCGAGGAGCCGCTGCTGGCCGTGCCGCAGCGCTTCACCGGCAAGGACACCCCGGCCGCGCACGAGTCGGCGTGCCACTTCGCCGAGGAGAAGGACGTGGTGGGCGCCGCCTGAGGCGGTGGATCAGCACCCTCGCGCAGGGGCGCCCCCGGTCGTACGCGACCGGGGGCGCCCTTTTGCGCCGTCCGGGGGAGGCCCGCCGCCCCAGCTCCCCCGGACGGTCCCGGTGCGCGTGCGGTACGGGTGGGTCCGCGATGGTATGGGGGCCGGAGTGCACCAGGCACGGGAACCCAGAGGGAGGCACCTCATGCGCGGAGCCACGCACGCCAGGTGGACGGCAGCCGCCGTCGCCGTCACGCTCGCGGCGACGGGGTGCGGCGGGGGCGGGAACGGAGGCGGCGGCGGGGACGGTGCCGGGATCGTGAGTTCCTCCTGGGGGGACCCGCAGAACCCGCTGGAGCCCGCCAACACCAACGAGGTCCAGGGCGGCAAGGTCCTCGACATGATCTTCCGGGGCCTGAAGCGGTACAACCCGAAGACCGGTGCCGCCGAGGACGCGCTCGCGGAGAAGATCGAGACCGAGGACTCGGTCAACTACACGATCACCGTCAAGGACGGCTGGACCTTCTCCAACGGCGAGAAGGTCACCGCCAAGTCCTTCGTCGACGCCTGGAACTACGGCGCCCACCTGGACAACAACCAGAAGAACGCCTACTTCTTCGGCTACATCGACGGCTACGACGAGGTCCACCCCGAGGAGGGCGACGCCACCGCGCGGACCCTCTCCGGGCTGAAGGTCACCGGCGAGCGCACCTTCACCGTCAAGCTCAACCAGAAGTTCTCCACCTGGCCCGAGACGCTCGGCTACGCCGCCTTCGCCCCGCTGCCCACCGCCTTCTTCGAGGACCACGACAGCTGGCTCGCCAAGCCGGTCGGCAACGGCCCCTACCAGGTGGACAACTACGCCAAGGGCTCCCAGATGTCGCTGCGGACCCGGGCCGACTACCCGGGCGACGACAAGGCGCAGAACGGCGGCGTCGACCTCAAGGTCTACACCGACAACAACACCGCCTACACCGACCTGACCGCGGGCAACCTCGACCTGGTCGACGACATCCCGGCCTCCCAGCTCAAGAACGCCGCGAGCGACCTCGGCGACCGGTACCTCAACACCCCCGCCGGCATCATCCAGACCCTCTCGTTCCCCTTCTACGACGAGAAGTGGGACACCCCGGACGGCGCCCAGCTCCGCAAGGGCATCTCCATGGCGATCAACCGGGAGCAGATCACCAAGACCATCTTCCAGAACACCCGCACCCCAGCCACGGACTGGACCTCACCGGTCCTCGGTGAGGACGGCGGCTACAAGGCGGGGCTCTGCGGCGAGGCCTGCGAGTACAACCCGGCCGAGGCCAAGCGCCTGGTCCGGGAGGGCGGCGGCATCCCCGGCGGGACGATCCGGCTCGGCTACAACGCCGACACCGGCAGCCACAAGGAATGGGTCGACGCGGTCTGCAACAGCATCAACAACGCGCTGGGCCAGGACCGCGCCTGCGTCGGCGACCCCACCGGCACCTTCGCCGACTTCCGTAACAAGATCGGCGAGCGGAAGATGCCCGGCCCGTTCCGCGCCGGCTGGCAGATGGACTACCCGCTGATCCAGAACTTCCTCCAGCCGCTCTACTACACCAACGCCTCCTCCAACGACGGCGAGTGGTCCAACGAGCAGTTCGACAAGCTGGTCGACGAGGCCAACGCGGAGTCCGACACCGCCAAGGCGGTGGAGAAGTTCCAGCAGGCCGAGGAGGTCCTGCGGGACGAGATGGGCGCCATCCCGCTCTGGTACCAGAACGGCAGCGCGGGCTACTCCGACCGCATCTCCGATGTCGAGCTGAACCCCTTCAGCGTCCCCGTCTACAACGAGATCAAGGTCGGCTGAGCGCGCCCGGCCGGCCCGCAGCCCCTGACGGGCGCCGGGCCGGCCGCTCCGTACCGCCCGCCCGATCCGAACCCCGGAGCCGTCCATGGGACGTTATGTGATCCGGCGCCTGCTGCAGATGATCCCCGTCTTCATCGGTGCCACGCTGCTGATCTTCCTGATGGTCAACGTGATGGGCGACCCGGTCGCCGGACTCTGCGGCGACCGGCAGTGCGACCCCGCCACCGCCCAGCGGCTGCGCACCGACCTCGGCCTCGACAAGCCCGTCTGGCAGCAGTACCTGACGTACATGGGGAACGTCTTCACCGGCGACTTCGGGACGGCGTTCAACGGCCAGAAGGTCACCGAACTGATGGGCACGGCCTTCCCCGTGACGATCCGGCTGACCCTCGTGGCGATCGTCCTGGAGATCATCATCGGGATCGTCCTCGGCGTCGTCACCGGCCTGCGCCGGGGCAAGCCGATCGACACCGGCGTCCTCGTCCTCACCCTCGTGGTGATCTCGGTGCCGACCTTCGTCACCGGCCTGCTGGTGCAGCTGCTCCTCGGCGTCCAGTGGGGCTGGATCAAACCGGCCGTCTCCTCCGAGGCCACCTTCGGTGAACTCTTCGTCCCCGGCCTCGTCCTCGCCTCCGTCTCCCTGGCGTACGTCACCCGGCTCACCCGCACCTCCATCGCCGAGAACCGGCGCGCCGACTACGTCCGCACCGCCGTCGCCAAGGGGCTGCCCCGGCGCCGCGTCATCACCCGGCACCTGCTGCGGAACTCGCTGATCCCCGTCGTCACCTTCATCGGCACCGACATCGGCGCGCTGATGGGCGGCGCCATCGTCACCGAGCGGATCTTCAACATCCACGGCGTCGGCTTCCAGCTCTACCAGGGCATCCTGCGGCAGAACACGCAGACCGTCGTCGGTTTCGTGACCGTCCTCGTCCTCGTCTTCCTCGTCGCCAACCTCATCGTCGACCTCCTCTACGCCGTACTCGACCCGAGGATTCGCTATGCCTGACCCGCAGCAGCCGGGCCTCCCGGACGACAAGTCGGCCATCTCGGCGGCCGGGGCGGGCGCCGCCACCGACATGGCGATGAGCGAGGGCATCAGCCTGGAGGGGCAGGACCCCCAGGGCGGCGGGCCGGACACCAGACCGCGCTCCCTGTGGTCCGACGCCTGGCGCGACCTGCGCCGCAACCCGGTCTTCCTGATCTCCTCGCTGATCATCCTCTTCCTGGTGGTCATCTCCATCTGGCCCTCGCTCATCGCCTCCGGCAACCCGCTCTCGTGCGACCTCGCCAAGTCGCAGGAAGGCTCCCAGCCCGGCCACCCCTTCGGCTTCAACCAGCAGGGCTGCGACGTCTACACCCGCACCGTCTACGGCGCCCGCACCTCGGTCACCGTCGGCGTCCTCGCCACCCTCGGCGTCGCCGTCCTCGGCAGCGCCCTCGGCGGCCTCGCCGGGTTCTTCGGCGGTTCCTGGGACGCGGTCCTCTCCCGGATCACCGACATGTTCTTCGCCATCCCGGTGGTCCTCGGCGGGCTCGTCCTGCTCTCCGTCGTCACCTCCACCACCATCTGGCCGGTCATCGGCTTCATGGTGCTGCTGGGCTGGCCGCAGATCTCCCGCATCGCCCGCGGCTCGGTCATCACCGCCAAGCAGAACGACTACGTCCAGGCCGCGCGGGCGCTGGGCGCCTCCCACAGCCGGATGCTGCTGCGCCACATCACCCCGAACGCCGTCGCCCCGGTGATCGTCGTGGCCACCATCGCGCTCGGTACGTACATCGCGCTGGAGGCGACGCTCTCCTTCCTCGGCGTCGGGCTGCGGCCACCGACCGTCTCCTGGGGCATCGACATCTCGGATGCCTCCGCCAACGTCCGCAACGCCCCGCACATGCTGCTCTGGCCGGCCGGGGCGCTCGCCATCACCGTGCTGGCGTTCATCATGCTCGGCGACGCCGTCCGCGACGCCCTCGACCCCAAACTGCGCTGAGGAGCTGCTGCCGATGTTGCTCGACGTGCGCGATCTCCACGTGGAGTTCCACACCAGGGAAGGCGTCGCCAAGGCCGTCAACGGCGTCACCTACTCCGTCGACGCGGGGGAGACCCTGGCGGTCCTCGGCGAGTCCGGCTCCGGCAAGTCCGTCACCGCCCAGGCGATCATGGGCATCCTCGACACCCCGCCCGGGCGGATCGCGGGCGGTGAGATCGTCTTCGAGGGGCGCGACCTGCTGACCCTCAAGGAGGACCAGCGGCGCAAGGTGCGCGGCGCCGAAATGGCGATGATCTTCCAGGACGCGCTCTCCTCGCTCAACCCGGTGCTCACCGTCGGCGACCAGCTCGGCGAGATGTTCACCGTCCACCGCGGCATGTCCCGCAAGGCGGCCAAGGCGAGAGCGGTCGAGCTGATGGACCGGGTCCGCATCCCGGCCGCCACCGAACGCGTCAACCAGTACCCGCACCAGTTCTCCGGCGGCATGCGCCAGCGCATCATGATCGCCATGGCGATGGCGCTGGAGCCCAAGCTGATCATCGCCGACGAGCCCACCACCGCCCTCGACGTCACCGTCCAGGCCCAGGTCATGGAGTTGCTCGCGGAACTCCAGCGCGAGTACAACATGGGGCTCATCCTCATCACCCACGACCTCGGTGTCGTCGCCGACGTCGCCGACAAGATCGCCGTGATGTACGCCGGGCGGATCGTCGAGACCGCCCCCGTCCACGACATCTACCGCGCCCCCGCCCACCCCTACACCCGCGGCCTGCTCGACTCCATCCCGCGCCTGGACCAGAAGGGCCGGGAGCTGTACGCGATCAAGGGGCTGCCGCCCAGCCTGCTGGCCATCCCGCCGGGTTGCGCCTTCCACCCGCGCTGCCCGCAGGCCCGCGAGGTCTGCCGCACCGACGAGCCGCCGCTCTACGAGGTGGACCCGCGCCGCCGGAGCGCCTGCCACTTCTGGAAGGAGACGCTCGATGGAGCCCGATGAGCGGCCCGGCCCCGCCGGCGGCCCCGACGGCACCGACGCACCCGGTGCCACCCGCGACGACCAGACCGTCCGCAACCAGCCCCCGTCCACCGAGGAGCTGCTGACCCGCTCCCGCCTGGAGTCCACCCGCGCCGCCGGGGAACCCATCCTGGAGGTCCACCACCTGGTCAAGCACTTCCCGTTGACCCAGGGCATCGTCTTCCGCCGCCAGATCGGCGCGGTCAAGGCGGTCGACGGGGTCTCGTTCACCCTGAACCAGGGGGAAACCCTCGGCATCGTCGGCGAGTCCGGCTGCGGCAAGTCCACCGTCGCCCGGATGCTGGTCCACCTGGAGCGCCCCACCGGCGGCGAGATCCGCTACAAGGGCGAGGACATCTCCCGGCTCTCGGGGCGGGCGCTGAAGGCGGTCCGCCGCAACATCCAGATGGTCTTCCAGGACCCGTACACCTCGCTCAACCCGCGGATGACCGTCGGCGACATCATCGGCGAGCCGTACGAGATCCACCCCGAGGTGGCGCCCAAGGGCTCGCGCCGCAAGCAGGTGCAGGAACTCCTCGACGTGGTCGGGCTCAACCCCGAGTACATCAACCGGTACCCGCACCAGTTCTCCGGCGGCCAGCGCCAGCGCATCGGCATCGCCCGCGGCCTCGCCCTGCGCCCGGAGATCATCGTCGCCGACGAACCGGTCTCCGCCCTCGACGTCTCCGTCCAGGCCCAGGTCGTCAACCTCCTCGAACGGCTCCAGAGCCAGTTCGACCTCTCCTACGTCTTCATCGCGCACGACCTCTCCATCGTGCGGCACATCTCCGACCGGGTCGCCGTCATGTACCTCGGCAAGATCGTCGAGACCGGCACCGAGGAGGAGATCTACCAGCACCCCACCCACCCCTACACGCAGGCCCTGCTCTCCGCCGTCCCCGTACCCGACCCCCGCGCCCGCGACCGCCGCGAGCGCATCATCCTCACCGGCGACGTCCCCTCGCCCGCCCACCCGCCGTCGGGCTGCCGCTTCCGCACCCGCTGCTGGAAGGCGCAGGACCGGTGCGCCCTGGAGGAGCCGCTGCTCATGGTGCCGCCCGTCTTCCGGGGCCTGGAGGGGCCCGAGGCGCACCCCTCGGCCTGCCACTTCGCCGAGGAGAAGCAGATCGTGGAGCCGGTGGAGGAGGAGCCGGACGGGGAGGGCACCGGTTCGGAGGAATCCTGATTCAAGACGACAAACCCGGATCAACCGCGTTAACGCGGCGGCAACTTGACCGAAGCGGCTCCGATATACGGACGCGCCAGAGTGAACAACGTACGGCCGTGCGGGTGCCGTAGACCAGCCGGGGCGCACCATGTCGCCCCGGCTGGTTGTGCTTCTCCGGGGCGGGGCGCGCCCCCTTGTGGGTGGGTGGGGTTGCCGGGAGGATCGCGGGATGGGGGACATACAGATACTCGGGCGGGGCGGGCGTGTCGCCGGATCCGTCGTCAGTGCCGTGCTCGCCGCGGTGACCCTGGGGTGGATCGTCCGGGATCTCGCTCGCGGGAGCGGGCCGGACGACCTCTGGTGGCAGTGGGCCGGGTGGCCCGGGAGGTACGGGCTCCAGGAGGTGGCCTACACCGCCGGTCAGGACGTGCTGCTGCTCCTGGTGTACGCGGTGGTGGCCGTCAAGGTCATGCGGTCGGCCTCGGCCGCCGTGATGCTGGCCGCCACCGGGGCGCTCACCGTGGCCCTGCGACTGCCCGCCGTGGTGGCGCTGGTGGGGGAGCCCGAAGGGGTCGAACTGTTCGGCGGGCCCACGCCGGGGGCGCTGCTCACCACCGCGGGCTCCGTGCTCGGCGGGGCGGCGCTGATCGTGGTCGCGGCCGCCGGGCGGCGGGCCGCCGGGCCGGAAGAGGCGGTGGTGCCGCCGGGACGCGGGGCCGCCGGGTGGTCCGGTGTGCTGCTGCTGGTCAGCGGGGCGACCATGCTGGCCTGGCCCGCGTACACGGTGGTGGACCACGGCTGGGAGCGGTACGCGGCGATGTACCTGGACACCGGGAGCGCGCCCCGCTCGGCGCTCCTCGGCGGCGTCGGCTGGCAGACGGCGGCGGTGGCGGGCCTCGCGCTGGCGGGCGCCGCCGTCTGCTTCCGGCGGGGCCGGGGCGCCCGGACGCTGGGGCTGTCGGCGGCCGTCCAGATCGGCGGAGCCCAGGTGTTCGTCCTCAGCGCCTACCTCCAAGGACAGGTGTACGTGCAGTTCCGCCACCTCGACACGCACACCCAGCTCATGCTGGTGACCCCGCCGGTCCTCTGCGCCCTCGCGGCCGTCGTGCTCGCCCTGCTCCTGCCGCGGCCGGCCGCCGCGGAGCCCGGGCCCGGCGGGGCGCCGTGGCAGGCACCCGCGCCGGAGCCGTACGGCGCTCCCGGGCCCCGGTAAACACTTGCCGGCTCAGGCGACGCCCAGCGACCGCTTGAGGAAGTCGACCTGGAGCAGGAGCAGGTTCTCCGCGACCTGTTCCTGCGGGGTCATGTGGGTGACCCCGGGGAGTGGCAGCACCTCGTGCGGGCGGCCCGCCGCCAGCAGGGCGCTGGAGAGGCGCAGGGTGTGCGCGGCCACCACGTTGTCGTCGGCGAGGCCGTGCACGATCATCAGCGGCCGGTGCTGCTCGGCGGCGCCGGACAGGCCCTCGTCGGTGACCAGCGAGTTGCGGGCGTAGACCTCGCCGTCCGCCTCCGCCGGGTCGCCGAGGTACCGCTCGGTGTAGTGCGTGTCGTACAGCCGCCAGTCCGTCACCGGGGCCCCGGCGACGCCCGCGTGGAAGACGTCGGGGCGGCGCAGCACGGCCAGGGCCGCCAGGTAACCGCCGTACGACCAGCCGCGGATGCCGACTCGGGCCAGGTCGAGCGGGAACTCCTCGGCCAGCGCGTGCACCGCCTCCACCTGGTCGTCCAGGGTGGCGGTGAACTCGCGGCGGATCGCCTTCTCCCGGGCGGGGGAGTGGCCGGGGGTGCCCCGGCCGTCGGCGACGACCACGGCGAAACCCTGGTCCGCGAACCACTGCGAGGTCAGGTACGCGTTGTGGGCGGCGAGGACCCGCTGGCCGTGCGGGCCGCCGTACGGGTCGAGGAGGACGGGGAGCGGGCCGTCGCCCTCCTGGTAGCCGGTGGGGAGCAGCACGGCGGCGGGGACGCGGCTCTTCCCCGCCTCGGTGAGGGCCGGGCGAGGGGCGATAACCGGACTTTGTGCGTGCGAGGTGACGACGGCGATCTCCTCGCCGTCCCGCAGTACGCGGGCCCGCTGCCCGGGGGTCTCCAGTACCGAGGAGACCAGTACCGTCACCGGGCCGCCGCGGACCGCGCCGTGCACGCCGGGCTCGGTGCTCAGCCGCTCCGTGCCCAGCTCGTTGACGCGCAGGACGTGGATCTGGCCCGTCTCCGCCTCCTTGGCGCCCGGTCCCGCCGAGACCGAGACCAGCAGGTCGTCGGCGCCCACGTCGAGGAGGGCGCGCACGTGGAAGGCGTCCCCGGTCAGCGGCCGGTCGCCGACGGCCAGCACCCGCGCGCCGCCCTCGTCGGCGATCCGCACCAGCCGCCCGTCCGGGGTGCGCGCCGGGGCGCCCGCGTGCAGGTCGAGCCAGCGCGGGTCCTCGTCGGCGTGGATCATCCGGGTCGCGCCGGACTCCTGGTCGGCGGCGAGGTAGAGCTGGCCGCGCTGGTCCCGGGCCTGCACCAGCAGCAGCGGGCCCGTCGCGTCCCACCGGACCCGCGCCAGGTACGGGTAACGGTCCCGGTCCCAGGTGATCTCGGTGCGCTCCGCGCCGTCCAGCGGGTACGCGAAGAGCCGCACCTCGGCGTTGGGGGTGCCCGCCGCTGGGTAAGCCACCCGCGCCGGTTCGGCCGCCGGGCGGGCCGGGTCGGCGATCCACCAGCGGGCCACGGCGGCGTCGTCGGCCCGCTCCACCAGCAGCGCCGTACTGTCCGGCGCCCACCAGAAGCCGCGCGAGCGGTCCATCTCCTCGGCCGCCGCGAACTCCGCCAGGCCGTACGTCACCGACTCCGACTCCGGCTCGGCCACCGGCCGGTCGCCGCTGCCGTCGGCCGCCACCACCCGCAGGGCGCCGCGCACCGTGTACGCGACGTACCGGCCGTCGGGCGAGGGGCGCGGGTCGATCACCGGCCCGGGAACGTCGAGTTGGCGCACCGGTGCGGGGGAGTCCCCCTCGGCGCGCAGGTCCGCCACGTACAGCCGCCCCGAGAGGGTGAACGCGGCAGTCTCCACCGCCTCGTCCACGGCGTACCCGACGATGCCCGCGCCGCCCTCGCGGCTGCGCTCCCGGCGGGCCCGCTCGGCCGCCGACAGCTGCTCACCGGCGCCCGCCAGCAGTGCCGCCGGGTCGGCGACGGGGCGCTCGTGCGGGGCCTGGTCCAGCTCCAGCACCCAGAGAGCCTGGGCCCGTTCGGTGCCGGAGGAGGAGCGCAGGAAGACGACGCGGGAACCGTCGGGGGCCACCGTGAAGGCCCGGGGCGCCCCGAGGGTGAACCGCTGGGTCCGCGCGTGCTGCCGCGGGAAGCTGAGGTGTTCGGTAGACATGCCAGGAGACTATGGCTCAAGCGCCCCCTTGTGCTGCCGTGCGCCGATCCATGCGCGTGTACGGATAGTTATGATCCGTAGCGCCCGGTGGGTATGCATCTCCTGACCGGGCTGTTCCGCCCTGCCCGCACACGAGTTGACCGCGTCGCCCCGCCGGGGACGGCGCCGCAGATTTAAGAGATCGGTCCACCGAGGAAACCGGAGGTGATCCGCCGTGGCACTCTCGATTTCGGCGGTGGTGCTGCTGCTGATCGTCGTCGTCCTGCTGATCCGCAAGTCGGGTCTCAAAGGCGGCCATGCCCTGGTCTGCGTCCTGCTGGGCTTCTACCTGGCCAGCTCGTCCGTGGGCCCGATGATCGGGGACTTCACCTCGAACGTGGCGGGCATGATCGGCGGCATCAAGTTCTGACCCGCGCGGCGGCGCACGGGCCCCGGCCCGGCGCCGTCCACGTGGCCTGCTCCGTCGTGCGCCCGGCCGCCTCGTAGGGTGGGCGCATGACGGATCTGCCCGCCCGCCGACTCCTGCTCGTCCACGCGCACCCGGACGACGAGTCCATCAACAACGGCGCCACCATGGCCCGCTACGCCGCCGAGGGCGTCCACGTCACCCTGGTGACCTGCACGCTCGGCGAGGAGGGCGAGATCATCCCGCCCGACCTGGCGCGGCTCGCCGCCGACCGGGACGACACGCTCGGCCCGCACCGGGTCGGTGAGCTGTCCTCCGCCATGAGGGAACTCGGCGTCCAGGACCACCGCTTCCTCGGCGGCGCCGGACGCTACCGCGACTCCGGGATGATGGGCCTGCCCCAGAACACCGCCCCCCGCGCCTTCTGGAACGCCGACGTCGACGAGGCCGCGCTCCACCTGGTCGAGGTGGTCCGCGAGGTCCGCCCGCAGGTCCTGGTCACCTACGACCCCGACGGGGGGTACGGCCACCCCGACCACATCCAGGCCCACCGGGTCGCCCACCGCGCCGCCGAACTCGCCGCCGACCCCGGCCTGCGCCCCGACCTCGGCCCGGCCCACCGGATCACCCGGATCTACTGGAACCGCCTGCCGCGCTCGGTGGCCGAGGGGGCCTTCGCGGCCCTTCCCGAGGCGCTGGCCGGCTCCCCGTTCACGCGCATCGCCGCGATCGCGGACCTCCCCGGCGTGGTCGAGGACGCGCAGGTCACCACCGTCGTGGACGGCACCGCGTACGCCGGGGCGAAGGCGGCCGCGATGCGCGCGCACGCCACCCAGATCACCGTCGCGGAACCGCTCTTCGTCCTCTCCAACGAGCAGGCGCAGCCGCTCTTCACCGTCGAGTACTACGAGCGCGTGGCCGGGCCGCCCGGCGCGCCGGACGGCGAGCGGGAGACCGATCTGTTCGCGGGGCTCGCCGACACCGGCAACGCCGACGAGGCCGCGGCCGGCCCGGGGAGCGCGCGATGAGCCCCGCCCAGGGCGCCCCCGGCCCCCGCCCGTCCGGCGCCACGCCCCCCCGCTCCCAGGCCGCCGCGGGCCGGCCGCCCTCCGCGGCCCAGCTGCTCGGTTTCTCCGGCGGCGGGTTCTCCGCACGCCGACTGGTGCTGTACGTCCCGCTGTTCCTGCTCGGCGCCGTGGTCGGGGTGGCGGGGAGCCTGCTCCAGGCGGCCTGGTTCCCCGGCGGGCTGCTGCTGGCGCTCGTCGCCGCCGTGGGGCTCTTCACCGGATCGGGGCGGGTGGCCAACGCGCGCGGCGGGGCCGTCTCGACGGCCGCCGGATGGATGCTCGCGGTCATCCTGCTCACCACCACCCGGCCCGAGGGCGACTTCGTCTTCGCGGCGGGCGGCGGATCGTACCTCTTCCTCCTCGGAGGGATGGCGCTGGCTGTGATGTGCGCCACCATCTGGCGGCCGAGCCCCGAAGACGGGTGACGGTCCGGCTCCGGGGCGTCCGAGGCGTCCCAGTTGAGACCGGACTTACCACTTCCCCCACACGGGCACCATGAGCCCCACGGATGGTTTGAACGCCGGGCGCACGTTGCCGACCGGTGGCGGCCAGTATGGTGGTGCGCGCCGCCGAACCGCCCTAGGGGGTGTCTGACAGACCCCGAGCAAGGCCGACAGGGGCGGTGGAGCCGATCGGGAGAACCTGCCTTGAGTCGTGAAACTGACAGTTCGTCGTCCGGACCCCAGGGCCGCGACAACACCGCCTATCCCTCGGGGACGCCGCCGTACGGCGCGTCCGCCGCGGACGGCGCCGACGAGCGCGGCTCCGCCGACGCCGAGCGGAAGACCGAGACCACGCTGACGACGCGTATCCGGATCAACATCCCCGGATCGCGGCCGATCCCGCCGGTCGTCATGCGCACCCCCGTCGCCGACAAGGACACCGGCGAGGTGAGCGAGACCGCGCCGCCCGAGGCCGCCGCCGAGCGGTCCGCGCCGCCTGCCCCGGCCGCCGGTGAGCGCCCCGGCGGCCACGCCGGTGCCGAGGCACCCGCCGACGAGGCCCCCCGCACCGAGAAGCCCACCAGCGACTGGTTCGCCCCGCGCAAGGGCGGCAACCGCCCCGCCGGTACGGGCGCCGGCGCCGGTACCGCGGGCGCCGCGCCGCGCGGTGCCGCCGCCTCGGCGGGGCAGGGCGGCGGCTCCCCCGCCTCCGCCTCCACCGGCGGCGGTCCCGCCGGGGCCGGTTCCGGCCCGCGCCCGGGCGGCTCCGGGCAGGCGCCCTACGGCTCGGGCGCCACCGGCGACACCGGCCCGACCGGCACCCCCGGACGGAACGGCACCACCGGCTCGTTCGACGTCTCCCGTGCCGTCGCGCAGGGCCCGCTCGGCCCCGGCCCCGGTCGGCCCGACGGCCCCACCGGCGGCCCGGTCAGCGGCGATTCGACGGTCCGCCCCGTCCTCTCCGACGGCGGGCGGCCCACCGGCCCCGGCGACACCGGCGGCCACCCCCGCGTGGGCGACACCGGGAACACCCCGGGCCCCGGCGGCCCCCGGGGCCCGGTGCCGCCGCCGATGAGCGACGACACCGCCGTCCTCACCCCGCAGAAGCCCGCACCGGAGCCGCCCGCCGACCGCGGCCACGTCTCCGGCGACACCCTCACCAGCGGCCTGCCCGTCGTCCCGCCCGGCCCCGCCGCGGGCGGCCCGGGCGGACCCGGGGTCCCCGGCGGACCGTTCGGCCCCGGCGGCCCGGGCGCCCACCGCGACGGGCCCCTGCCGCACACCCCACCCCGGTTGCCCGAGCCGCTGGCCGACCCCGAGCCGGAGCCGTCCGGCCCGGCGAAGAAGAAGGGCCGCAGCAAGCTGGTCCTGCTCGGGGTGGGCGTGGTCGTGGTCGGCGCCGGACTGTACGGCGCGGGACTGCTCATGGGCCACGCCGACGTGCCGAAGGGCACCACCGTCCTCGGCGTGGACATCGGCGGCTCCACCCACGACGAGGCGGTCAAGAAGCTCGACGCCGCCTTCGGCGAGCGCACCGCCCTGCCGCTCGCCCTCGACGTCGACGGCAAGAAGGCCGAGCTGAAGCCCGCGCAGGCGGGCCTCGCGCTGGACAGCGAGGCGACCGCCCGGGCCGCCGCCGCCAGCGACTACAACCCGGTCACCGTCATCGGCTCCCTCTTCGGCCAGGAGCGCGTGGTCGAACCGGCGATGCCGGTCGACCAGGAGAAGCTGGCCGACGCCCTCGACCGGCTCGCCGGCACCGCCGGGAGCGCCGTGGAGGGGTCGATCTCCTTCCAGACCGGCAAGCCCGTCCCGGTCTACGGCAAGGCCGGCAAGACCCTCGACGTCAAGGGCTCGGTCAACGCCGTCGAGCAGGCGTACCGGACGCAGGTGGCGACCGGGAAGACGGCGCCGGTGGCGGTGCCGATGGCGACCCGCGAACCGACGGTCTCCAAGGCCGAGGTGGACCGCATGATGAAGGAGTTCGCCGTCCCGGCGATGTCCGGCATCGTGACGGTGAAGGCGGAGAACGCCTCCATCCCGTTCGGCCCGGAGCGCTCGCTCCCGCAGATCCTCAGCGTGCAGGCGGTCGACGGCAAGCTGGTCGAGAAGTACGACCAGGCGGCGCTGAAGAAGCTGTACGGCAACACCTTCGACGGGGTCATGATCACCCGCGGCACCGGCGGCAAGACGGCCGTCACCCCCGAGGACGTCATCGGCGCGATGCGCCAGGCGCTGCTCGGCAAGACGCCCGAGGAGCGCGTCGGGGTCATCGAGACCGACGCGAGCTGACCCGCCCGCGCCACCGCGGCGACGGCCGCCCGCCCCTGTGGGGGACCGGGCGGCCGTCGCCTTTTCACGCCCGAGCGGATCTGCCAACTCGTTGGCTGATCAAGGGGGTTGAGCGGCAGGCGGGGGTTGTGCGGAGCCACGGGCGGGCGGATGGTGGGGACCGGGAAGAACCGGGCGAGTGTGCGAAGGGGCGGGTGGCGTATGGCGTGGGAGTTCACCGACGACCGGGGCGTGACGGTGCGGTCGGAGCGCAGGCCGGAGCGGGTGGCGGCTTATCTCAGGGCGGGCTCGGCCCTGGCCGACCTCGGGGTGCGGCCGGTCGCCGTGTTCGGTTCCGGGCACGACGGGGACCGGCCGGATCCGGCCAAGTGGGGCGCGGACGCCCCCGCCTCGGTGCCCTACCTCGGGCCGTCCGGCGCGCTGGACGAGGAGCGGCTGCTGAGCGAGCGTCCCGACCTGATCGTGGACGTGACGTACGACGGCAAGCACGCGTACGCCGTGGACGACGGGACGGCCGAGCGGGCCCACCTGCCCGTCCTGGCCCTGTCGGTGGCGGGTGAGGTGCCGCAGGCGCGGCTGCTGGAGCGGTTCGCGGAGCTGGCGGTGGCCCTCGGCGGGCGGGCCGAGGAGGACGCGGACCGGCTGTCGGCGGCCGAGGACCGGCTGCGCCGGGCCGCGCTGCACGCGCCCGGCGTCCGGGTGCTGGCGCTCTCCCCGGCGGGCGAGGAGCGGGTGCACCTGGCGCGCCCGCTGGCCTGGCCGGAGCTGCGCCGCCTGGTCGACCTCGGGGTGCGGCTCACCGACCCCGGCGAGGAGGGCGGCGTCAACTGGCGTACGGCGGGCTGGGACCGGGCCGTCGGGCTCACCCCCGACCTGGTCCTCAGCGACGCCCGCGGCAACGCCGACCAGCCCTCCGCGCTGGCGGGGCTGCCCGCCTGGCGGACGCTGACCGCGGGGGCGCCGGTGCTGCCGTGGAACCCGGAGCTGCCGTGCAGCCGCCGGGCCACCGCGGCTTTCCTGGAGCGGGTGGCCGAGGCGCTGGAGGCGCTGGCCCAGGGGGCCTGAACCGCGACGTGCCCCGCCCCCGGTACCAGGACCGGTACCGGGGGCGGGGCCGTCTCGTCTCCTGCGGGAGGCGGGGAAGGGTCAGGGGGCCCAGGGGGCTTCCAGGGCCCAGGTGGTGTCGGCGGTGAACCTGTCCAGGGTGTCGTACGGCTCCTTGCCGCCCGGGGTGGAGAGCCAGACCTCGGAGGCGTGGTGGCGCAGGTAGCTGCCGGACATGTTGAGGCTGGAGAGGCGGACGCCGCCCTCGCCCGGGACGGCGCACCAGGTGGCGTCGTCCTTGAAGAGCTGCGAGCCGTCGTCGGCGTCGAGGCGGACCCGCGACTCGCGGTGGCGCAGGTACTCGCCCGGGTGGTTGCGGGATTCCAGCGAGTAGCAGTTCTCGTCACCGAGGCCGGGGACCACCTGGTAGGTGGCGTCGGCCTTGAGGTCGGCGCCGCTCTCCTCGGAGACCGGCGCGGTCCAGGCGAGGCCGTCCTGGTTGCGGAGGAACTTCTCGGTGTGGCCCTCGGTGGTGACCTTGAGGGAACGGTTCTCGCCGGTGGGCAGGGTGACGGCACCGGGCAGGGAGCGGGAGGCGTCGATCAGCGCCTGGTTGGCGGCGGCGACGCGGGCCTGGTCGACCTTGACGACCTGCCGGTCGTAGGTGAGCAGGCCGTTGACCTCGTTCTCGACGTCGGTGATCTCGGTGTAGACGGAGGCGGAGAGCCCCGCCGGCATCTGGCCCTCGCGGATGCCGTCGAGGAGCCCCACGAAGCGGTCGTTGAGCGCGTCGGTGTCGGCCTGGTCCTCGTAGCTGAAGCCGCCGCCCGGGTACCACTCGTGGCCCTCGGTCCGCAGGCCCAGGCCGCCGAACTCGCCGAGGACGGCGGCCCGGTCGGGCTCGGGGGCGGTGTTGCCGGGGCCGACGTAGACGTGGTTGTCGACCACGTCGCCGTTACCGCCGTCGACCGAGCCGCAGCAGTTGACCCCGCTCATGTTGTTGACCAGGCGGGACGGGTCGGCCTCCTTGACCTCGTCGGCGATGCGGGCCTGGTCGTACTGGCCCCAGCCCTCGTTCTGGTTGACCCACATGACCACCGACGGCGAGGAGCGGTGCTGGTCGATGATCGCGTGGTACTCCTTCTCCCACTGCTCGCGGGCGCCCGCGTCCGGGACCTTGTCGGTGTCCATCGACGGCATGTCCTGCCAGACCAGCAGGCCCAGCTTGTCGGCCCAGTGGAACCAGCGCTGCGGCTCCACCTTGATGTGCTTGCGGACCATGTTGAAGCCGAGGTCCTTGTGGGCCTGGAGGTCGTACTTGAGGGCCTCGTCGGTCGGGGCGGTGTAGAGGCCGTCGGGCCAGTAGCCCTGGTCCAGGGTGCCGGTCTGGAAGACGAACTCGCCGTTGAGGACCGGGCGCTGGACGCCGTCGATCTTCTTCAGGCCGACGGAGCGCATGCCCGCGTAGCTGCCGACCGCGTCGCCGGGCGCGCCGTCGGCCTCGAGCAGCTCGGCCTTCACGTCGTACAGGAACGGGTCGTCCGGGGACCACAGGTGCGGGTCGGGCACGGAGACGGAGAGCTCCTCGCCCGCCGCGCCGGTGGCGGTGCCGACCTCCTCACCGCCGTCCAGGACGGTGACCTTCACCTCGCGCCCGGCGGCGCCCTCGGCGTGCACGGTGGCGCGCAGGGTGTCGTCGTCCAGCTCGGGGGTGAGGTCGAGGCGGCTGATGTGGGCGGGGGCGACCGGCTCCAGCCACACCGTCTGCCAGATCCCGGAGGCGGCGGTGTACCAGATGCCGCCGCCCGGGTGCGGCTCGATGTCGTGCTCGTCGTCCTGGCGCTGCTTGCCGACGGCGCCGCCGCCGTGCTGCGTCGGGTCCCAGACCGAGACGGTGACGGTGTTGGCGCCCTCGGTGAGGTGGTCGGTGATGGTGAAGTCGAAGGCGTCGAAGCCGCCCCGGTGCTCGCCGGCCTTCTCGCCGTTGACCCAGACCGTGGTCTCCCAGTCGGAGGCGCCGAAGTTGAGCTTCACGTCCCGGCCGTCCCAGTCCTCGGGGACGGTGAAATCCCGCTGGTACCAGAGCTTGTCACCGGGGGTGATCTTGCGCTGGATGCCGGAGAGCGCCGACTCGGCGACGAACGGCACGCGGATCTGCTCGTCGAACCGGTCGGGGACGCCCGCGTCGGCGCCGGTGACGGCGAAGTCCCAGATGCCGTTGAGGTTGGCCCAGTCCGGGCGGGTGAGCTGCGGGCGCGGATACTCCGGCAGCGGATCGTCGACGGAGACCTCGTCGGTCCACGGCGTCGTCATCGGGGCGGGCTTGGGCTCCCAGGCGGCCTGGGCGGCGGCTCCGGCGGGCGATGCGGCCAGGCCGGTCGCGGCCAGCGCGCAGGCGGCCAGCGCGGTGGTCAGCCGCCGCCAGGGCCGTGAGCGCGGGCGGGCGCCCTGGCCGGGGTCGGGGGTGCGGGTGTCGGTCACCGGTCGGTCTCCTTCTCGGGCGGTGGGGGTCGCCCCGGCCGGGCGGCCGGGGTCGGTCCTGTGGAGGAGGTACGGGACGGGGTGCGGGCCCGCCCGGCGGCGGTGGCGGGGCAGGGCCGGGGAGCGGGGGCCGGCGGTCCGGGGCGCGGCGTGTCCCGGGCGGTGGGGTGGGCAGGGCGCGGTGGTGCGGCTCTGGGTGCTCGGGCGGTGCGGTGCGCAGGGGGCGCGGGCGGTGCGGCTCTCGGCGCCGGGCAGGGCGGACCGCGCCCCGTGCCGGACGGCGGCGGGGCCGGGGCCGGTTGTGCAACGTTGGAAATCCGGCGCTCGGCGGTATGACAGCACGGCGTGCGACGGCTGTCCAGAGATGCGGCAGGGGTCGGTGTGAGACGCCGTCACTCCGCTGGGAGGGGACCCCGAAGGGGCCGGGGCAACCGCCGGGAAATCTCCCGGCAACGGTCTTGCCGCCCTGTCCGGCCGCCTGTATAACGTTGTAAATCGAGCAGCCGGACGGCCCGAACTCGCCGCTGACCAAAGGTTTTCCGGCGCCGAGGGCCACGTCGGCGCGTCCTCGGCCGCACCCGGACCGACCCGAGCCGGAGGCGGCCCCGCCGCGCCACCGCACCGCACCGCGTACGACCGCACCGCCCGTACGACCCGCACCGCGTTCCACCGCACCGCCCGTACGACCCGTACGACCCGTACGGCCCGCGCCCTGCCGCAGGACCGCGTCGTCGCACCGCGCACCGTCCCGTACCGCCGCACCACCCCGTACCGCGAGCCGCGTCCGCCCCGCCGGGCCCGCGCCCCGTACGTCCCGCCCCGCCCAGCCCCCTCGGCCCGCCCGACGACCGTGCCGGCCGATCGTCCGCCAAGGAGCGTTCGAGGATGAACACCCAGCGCCGCACCCGTAACCTCGCCCTGGCCTGTCTGCTCGCCGCCACGGCCACGCTGGCCGCCTCCGGCTGCTCCAAAGCGGAGACGACCGACACCTCCAAGGGCGACGCCGCCGCGGGCGCCCAGGCCACGCAGCCCGCCGACTCCTCCGGAAAGGGCTGCTCCCTCAAGACCTACGGGGCGCCCAAGCTCGACCTGAAGGACGCCGTGGTCGGCTTCTCCCAGTCGGAGAAGGAGGCCAACCCGTTCCGGATCGCCGAGACCCAGTCGATCAAGGACGAGGCGGCCAAGGTCGGCGTGAAGAAGCTGCTCACCACCAACGCCCAGTCCCAACTGCCCAAGCAGATCAGCGACATCCAGGACATGCTGGCGCAGGGCGCCCAGTTCCTCATCGTCGCGCCGCTCAACTCCGACGGCCTGGAGCCCGCGTTCAAGGCCGCCGCCGCCAAGAAGGTCCCGGTCCTCACCGTCGACCGCAAGGTCAACGCCGACGCGTGCGAGGACTACCTGGCCTTCCTCGGCTCGGACTTCGTGGAGCAGGGCAAGCGCGCCGCCGACGCGATGATCGAGGCGACCGGCGGCAAGGGCCAGGTCGCGATCCTGCTCGGCGCCTCCGGCAACAACGTCACCACCGACCGCACCAAGGGCTTCGTCGACCGGGTGAAGGAGAAGGCCCCGGACCTGGAGATCGTCGCCCAGCAGACCGGCGAGTTCGCCCGTGACAAGGGCCAGCAGGTCATGGAGCAGCTCATCCAGTCCAAGCCCGGCATCACCGGCGTCTACGCCGAGAACGACGAGATGGGCCTCGGCGCCGTCACCGCCCTCAAGGCCAACGGCAAGAAGCCCGGCGAGGACGTCAAAGTCGTCTCCGTCGACGGCACCCGAAACGCCGTCCAGGCCCTCGCCAAGGGCGAGATGAACGCCGTCATCGAGTCCAACCCGCGCTTCGGCCCGCTCGCCTTCGACACGGCGAAGAAGTTCTACGCCGGTGAGTCGATCCCCGAGAACGTGCTGATCACCGACCGGGAGTACGACCAGGACAACGCCGAGAAGTCGCTCGGCGGCGCCTACTGAGCCGCGGCGGGCCCGCGCCGGGACGACCCCGGCACGCGCCCGCCGACCGACCCGGCCCCCGTACCAGCCCAGCCTCCTCGCGCACCGGAAGGTCAGCAGCCCATGGCACCACCCGAAGCAGCCACCCCCGGGGCGCGGAAGGAGACCGGCCCCGACGGCGCGCCGCCGCCCGAGGGCGCCGGGCCGCCGGTCCTGGCGGCCCTCGGGGTCGGCAAGCGGTTCCCCGGGGTCGTCGCCCTGGACGAGGTCTCCTTCGACCTGCGGCCCGGTGAGGTGCACGCCCTGGTCGGCGAGAACGGCGCGGGCAAGTCCACCCTCATCAAGGTGCTCACCGGCGTCCACCGGCCCGACAGCGGCGAACTGCGCCTGGCCGGGGAGCCGGTCCGCTTCCAGCGGCCCTTCGAGGCGCAGCAGGCCGGGATCTCCACCATCTACCAGGAGGTCAACCTCGTCCCGCTGATGAGCGTGGCCCGCAACGTCTTCCTCGGCCGCGAACCGCGCACCCGCCTGAAGCTCATCGACTTCCCCCGGATGAACCGCGAGGCCGCCGCCCTCCTCGACGGCTTCGGCGTCCGGGTCGACCCGCGCCGCCCGCTGCACACCCTGGGACTCGGCACCCAGCAGATGGTGGCGCTCGCCCGGGCCGTCTCCGTCCGCGCCCGCGTCGTCGTCATGGACGAGCCGACCTCCTCGCTCGAACCCCGCGAGGTGGAGACCCTCTTCCGGGTCATCGAGGAACTGCGCGCCCGCGACGTGGCCGTCGTCTACGTCAGCCACCGGATGGACGAGCTCTACCGGATCTGCGACCGGGTCACCGTGCTGCGCGACGGCCGCCACATCCACACCGGCCCGCTCGCCGGTCTGGAGCGGATGCGGCTGGTCTCGATGATGCTCGGCCGGGACATGGCCGAGGTGCGCCGGGACGGCGTCACCGGCTTCGCCGCCGACGGCCACGACGCCGCCCGCACCCCGGTGCTCACCGCCGACGGCCTCACCCGCCGCCACAAGCTCGACGGCGTCTCGCTGGCGCTGCACGCCGGGGAGGTGCTGGGGCTCGGCGGGCTGCTGGGCTCCGGCCGCAGCGAGACCGCCAAGGCGCTCGCCGGGGGCCTCGGCCTGGACTCCGGCGAGGTCACCGTGGCGGGGCGGGTGCTGCGCCGGATCACCCCGGCCGCCGCCGTCGCCGCCGGGATCAGCATGCTCCCCGAGGACCGCAAGGCCGAGGGGATCGTGCCCGGCCTCTCCGTGCGGGAGAACATCGTGCTGGCCGCGCTGCCCCGGCTCTCGCGCGCCGGGATCGTCTCCCGCGCCCGCCAGGACCGCGTCGTCGAGCTCTTCATGAAGCGGCTGCGGATCAAGGCCTCCAGCCCCGAGCAGAAGGTCGGCGAACTCTCCGGCGGCAACCAGCAGAAGGTCCTCCTCGCCCGCTGGCTCTGCCTGGAGCCGCGGGTGCTGCTGCTGGACGAGCCGACCCGCGGCATCGACGTCGGCGCCAAGGCCGAGGTGCAGGGCCTCATCGACGAACTGGCCGGTGAGGGGCTCGCCGTGCTGCTCATCTCCTCCGACATCGAGGAACTGGTCGAGGGCGCCGACCGCATCGTCGTCCTGCGCGCCGGCAGCCTCGCCGGAGAGCTGTCCGGCGGCGCCGTCACCGAACCCGCCCTGCTGGAAGTCCTCGCCGACGGCACCCCGCGCCCCGAACCCGCCGCCACCCCCCGCCCCGCCGAGGAGGCCGAGCCCCGATGACCCAGGCCCCCGCCACCGCGCCCGGCCCCGCCGCCGCGCCCGCGCCCGCACCGCCCGCCCCGGCCGCCGGTCAGGCGCGGCCCTGGTACCGGGACCCCGCCTGGTACCAGGCGTACGGCGTGTACGTCGCCGTCGGCGTACTGCTGCTCTTCAACGCGCTGTTCACCGACCGCTTCCTGACCGCCGACAACCTCACCACGCAACTGGTCCAGGTCGCCCCCATCGTCATCGTGGCGCTCGGCATGGCCCTGGTCATCGGCACCGAGGGCGTCGACCTGTCGGTCGGCTCCGCGATGGCGCTGGCCGCCGCCCTGCTCCCGCTCTACCTCGGCTACGGCCTGGTCCCCGCCCTCGTCCTCGCCCTGCTCGCCGGAGCCGTCACCGGGCTGGTCAACGGCGTCCTGGTGTCGGTGGTCGGGCTCCAGCCGATCGTGGCGACGCTCGCCCTCTTCGTCGGCGGCCGGGGTCTGGCCCTGGTCCTCGCCGACGGCCAGCTCAAGCAGATCATCAACCCCGACCTGCTCTCCCTCGGCACCGCGAGCCTCCTCGGCGTCCCCGTGGTGGTGCTCATCGCCGCCGGGCTCGCCCTCGCCGTGGCCTTCCTCGTCGCCCGCACCACCTTCGGCCGCCAGATCGTCGCGGTCGGCGGCAACCGCAAGGCCGCCGTCCTCGCCGGACTGCCCGTCAAACGCGTCCTGACCGGGGTCTACGTCCTCTGCGGCACCTTCGCCGCGCTGGCCGGGATCCTCGCCACCGCCCGGCTCACCGCCAGCGACCCCTCCTCACTCGGCACCCTGATGGAGCTCTCCGCCATCACCGCCGTCGTGGTCGGCGGGACCCCGCTCAGCGGCGGCTCCGTCCGGGTGCTGGGCACCGTCGCCGGAGCCGTGCTCATGCAGCTGCTCCGCGCCACCCTCGTCAAGCACGACCTGCCCGACTCCACCGCCCAGATCGCCCAGGCGGCCATCATCGTCGCCGCCGTCTACGTCGCCCGGGAGCGCCGGTCCCGATGAACGCACCCCGCCCGGCGGAACCGACCGCCGCCCTCGCCACCGCCGACCCGAAGGCGGCCCCCGCGCCGCTCGGCGACGCCCCCTCGGTCCGCGTCGAGACCGAGGACCCCAGCCGCCGCGAACGGCTTCTCGGCCTCGTCCAGCGCCAGGGCGTCCTCGCCGTGCTGCTCGCGGTGATCCTCGTCGCCTCGTTGCTCTACCCGTCCTTCGCCACCCTCGACAACGCGCGCGGCGTCACCGTGCAGGCCAGCTTCCTCGCCATCGTCGCCCTCGGCATGACCCTGGTCATCATCACCGGCGGCATCGACCTCTCGGTCGGCTCCGTCTTCGCCCTCGGCGGGGTCCTCGCCGCCTGGGCCTCGCAGTGGGGCCTGCTGCCCGCCCTGCTCGTACCGCTGCTGGTCTGCGGCGCCATCGGCCTGCTCAACGGCGTCCTGATCGGCAGGGCGGGTCTCGCCCCGTTCATCGTCACCCTCGCCACCCTGCTCGGCGCCCGCGGCCTGCTGCTCGCCTTCACCGACGAGGGCGCCACCACGTACCTCGTACCGAAGGACTCCGCCTTCTCCTGGCTCGGCGGGGGCACCGTCTGGGGGTTCGGCGTCCCGCTCATCGTCGCGCTGGCGCTGTTCGGCGGGGGAGGGGTGCTGCTCCAGCGGACCTCGTTCGGGCAGACCCTCTTCGCGGTCGGCGGCAGCAGCGACGCCGCCACCCTGATGGGGCTGCCGGTCGCCCGCGCCAAGGTGCTGGTCTACACGCTCAGCGGGCTGCTCGCCGGGTTCGCCGGCGCCCTCAACGCGGCGCGCCTGAACTCCGGTGTCACCATCCTCGGCGTGGGCATGGAACTCGACGCCATCTCGGCGGTGGTCATCGGCGGCACGCTGCTGGTCGGCGGCGCCGGATCGGTCAGCGGCACCCTGTGGGGCGTGCTGCTGCTCGGCGTCATCCAGAACCTCATCAACCAGATCGGCTCGCTCAACTCCTCGTACCAGTCGGTGGTCAGCGGCGGCTTCCTCGTCGTGGTCGTGGTGGCCCAGCGCTACCTGGCCCGGGGCCGCAGATCGACCTGAGCGGCCGCCCGCCGCCGAGGAGTTCCCCAGAAGCAGCCGGAAGCAGTCAGAAGCTAGGAGTGCCGTGGGCGTCAGTCTCAAGGACGTTGCGCAGCGTGCGGGCGTGTCCGTCAAGACCGTGTCGAACGTCGTCAACAACTACCAGCACGTCACACCCGGCATGCGGGCCAAGGTCCAGCAGGCCATCGACGAACTCGGCTACCGCCCCAACCTCACCGCCCGCCACCTGCGCAAAGGCCGCACCGGCATCATCGCGCTGGCCGTCCCCGAGTTCGGCAACCCCTACTTCGCCGAACTCGCCGGAGCCGTCATCGACGCCGCCGCCCGCCACGACTACACCGTCCTGGTCGACCACACCGCCGGGCTGCGCGAGAACGAACTCCTGGTCAGCCAGGGCTTCCGGTCCCACGTCATCGACGGCCTGATCCTCAGCCCCATCCACCTGGAGACCGAGGACCTCACCGGCCGCTCCGGCGCCGCCCCCCTCGTCCTGCTCGGCGAACGCGAGTACGAGGCGCCGTACGACCACATCGCCATCGACAACGTCGCCGCCGCCCGCGAGGCCGTCCGCCACCTGCTCGGCCTCGGCCGCCGCCGCATCGCCTTCCTCGGCTCCCGCACCGGCCGCGAACGCCAACCCGCCCACCTGCGGCTGCGCGGCTGGCGCCAGGAGCTGGAGGCGGCCGGGCTGCCCGCCGACGACTCGCTGGTGGTCGTCACCGACGGGTACGGCCGCGCCGACGGCGCCCACGCCATGGCCGCCCTGCTCGACCGGGGCGCCGCCCCCGACGCCGTCTTCGCCTACAACGACCTCATCGCGGTCGGTGCCATGCGCACCCTCGCCGAACGCGGCCTCTCCGTCCCCGGCGACGTCGCGGTGGTCGGCTTCGACGACATCGAGGAGGCCCGCTACGGCGCCGTCTCCCTCACCACCGTCTCCCCCGACAAGGAGGCCATCGCCCGCCTCGCCGTGGACAGCCTCGTCGCCCAGCTCACCGACGGCGCCCCGCCGCCCGAACCGCGCCGCCCCCGCCCCGGCTACCGTCTCGTCGTCCGCGAGTCCACCGCCGCCGCCCGCCCCGGCGGCCACCGGTGAACGCCCCCACCGCCCCCGCCGTCCGCTACGAACCGCACGGCTACGCCCCCGACGGCAGCCCCGTCCAGCGCTGGCACCTCGACTCCGGCACCGGCACCACAGCCGCCGTCCTCACCTACGGCGGCATCCTCCAGCACCTCACCGTCCCCGCCACCGACGGCACCCGCGCCTCCGTCGTCCTCGGCCTGCCCACCACCGAGGCGTACGCCGCCGCCCGCGGCCCCTATCTCGGCGCGCTCGTCGGCCGGTACGCCAACCGCCTCGCCCACGGCCGCTTCCCGCTCGACGGCGCCGACCACACCGTCCCCGCCAATGACCGGGGCCACGCCCTGCACGGCGGCCCCGACGGCTTCGACCGGCGCGTCTGGCGGGCCACCCCGGTCCCCGACCCGCACGCCGCCGCCGTCCGCCTTACCCTGCGCAGCCCCGACGGCGACATGGGCTTCCCCGGCGCCCTCGACGTGGCCGTCACCTACCGGCTCGGGGCCGACCACACCCTGACCGTCGACTACGAGGCCCGCACCGACCGGCCCACCGTCGTCAACCTCACCCACCACGCCTACTTCGACCTGTCGGCGGGCGAGGGCGGCCTCGCCGCCCACACCCTGCGCGTCCCCGGCGGCCACTACCTGCCCGTCGACGCCGGCGCCATCCCGGTCGGCCCGCCCGCCCCCGTCGGCGGCACCCCCTTCGACCTGCGCGAGGCCACCCCGCTCGGGGCGCGCCTCGCGCCGGAGGCCGTCGCCGCCGACCCGCAGCTCGCCGCCGCCGGCGGGTACGACCACACCTGGCTCCTGGACGGCGATCCCGCCCCCGACGGCCTGCGGCCGGCCGCCGCCCTCGCCGCCCGCGACGGCAGCCGGACCATGGAGGTGTGGACCACCGAACCCGCCGTGCAGGTCTACACCGGCAACCAGCTCGACGCCTCCCTCACCGGCGCCGACGGCCGCCCCCTGACCCGCCACCGCGCCGTCTGCCTGGAGACCCAGCACCTGCCCGACTCGCCCAACCACCCGGAGTACCCCACCACCGTCCTCCGCCCCGGCCAGCACCTCCGCAGCCGCACCGCCTACCGCTTCCCGCACCTGGGGAGCGCCTGACCGGCGCGGTGGACGGGAAGCGCCCGGACCGGCCCGCACAGGGGGCGGGCCGGTCCGGGCGGACGGGCTCAGTTCAGCCGCGCCCGTGCCGCCCGCGCCTGCCCGCGGATCAGTTCGGCCGCCTCCGGGTCGACGGCGGCGACCACCTCGGCGTACGACTCCAGTTCGCGGGCACCGCGCACGAAGTCGCCGCACTTGACGAGGAGTTGCGCGTGCTCGTAGCGCAGGTCGGCCGAGTGGGAGGGGAGCAGCAGCGACAACTCGACCGCCCACAGCGCCACGTCGGTCCGCTCGGGCCTGGCCGCCGCCCAGGCGCGGATGTTGTTGAGGACCCGGCGGATCACCTCCAGCGGGTCGGCCGGGCGCATCAGCGACGGGTCGAGCGGCGACCCCGTCACGCCGGTCACCAGGAGCGAGGCGTCGGCGGGGGAGAGGAGCGTGCCGCCGTCGAAGGGGTCGGCCAGCACCAGGTCGTCCGGCGGGCCGAAGCCGACGGTGAAGTGGCCGGGCAGCGCCACGCCGTGGACCGGGGCGCCCGCGCGGCGGGCCACCTCCATCCACACCACCGACAGCAGGATCGGCAGCCCCCTGCGGCGCCGCAGCACCTCCTGGAGCAGCGAGGACTCCAGCCGCCGGTAGTCGGACTCGGTGCCGTGGAAGCCGTACCGGGTGCCCAGCAGCTCGGCCAGGGCCAGCGCCCAGTCGCGCGGCGAGCCGGGCCGGTGCGGCAGCTCACCGGCGAGCCGGTCCAGCTCCACCTCGGCCGCGTCGATGCCGTGCTCGCCGCGGTCGGGGTCGGCGACCGCCCCGACGAGCAGGCAGAGCCGGGCCAGGCCCGGCCGCTCGGAGCGGGCCTCCTCGGCGAACTCGGTACGCAGCCGCAAGGGGTCGGGCAGCTCCATCAGCACCGGTCCCCGGGGTCCGCCGCGCCCGCTCCGGGGGCCCGGTGGTGGTGGTAGTGGTGGTGCACGGTGAACCCGGCCCGCTCGTACATGGCGCGGGCCGCCGTGTTCTCCCGCTCCACCTGGAGCCAGGCCGCCGAGGCGCCCTCGTCCAGCGCGCGGGCCGCCAGCGCCGCCATCACGTCCGAGGCGAGGCCTTGGCGCCGGTGCGCCGGGTCGACCTCGACGGCGGCGAACCCGGCCCAGCGGCCGTCCACCACGCACCGCCCGATCGCCCGCGCCGGGCCGCCGGGCTCGCCGTCGACGGTGGCGAACCAGACCGAGGGCCCGCCGGTCAGCACCGCCGTCACCTCCGGCCGTACCGCGCCGACCCGCTGATAACGGCTCAGCCACGCCGCGTCCGGCTCCCGTGCCAGCCGGACAGCCGCGCCAGGCGCCCGGTCGGCGAGCGGGGCCAGCGCGCCGGTGCGCAGCTCGGCGGAGACCTCCCGGGCCCAGCCCAGTGCCTCCAGCTCGGCCGCCAGCCGCTCCTGCGTCCCCGCGCCGCCGGTGGCCGTCTGGACGTACGCGGGCAGCCCGTGCGCGGCGTACCAGCGGTCCACCGCCGCCAGTGCCTCGGGCAGCTCCCTGCCCGGGTCGCCCAGCGGCAGCACCGAGTTGGCGCGCCGGGTGAAGCCCGCGGCCGCCCGCAGCGTCCACGCGCCGAGCGGCTCGCTCTCCACCGGCGGCCAGCCGCGCGCGGCGACGCGGGCCAGCTCCGGGTAGGAGGCGGCCGGGCCGCGGCGGCGGGCCGGAGCCGCCGGAACCGTCTTCGCGGCGGCCAGGGCCGCCTCGGCGACCTGGACCGACTCGCCGGAACGGCGTGTGATTCGCAGCACGCCGCCGGTCCATGATGTGAGAACACCCACCGTGTCGGTGAACCGCGCGTCCCCCGTTCCGGTATCGGTGAAGGCTCGTACCGAGACGCGTTTTCCCACGTCATCGGGGGTGATACGGACTTCGAGCTGTCCGCCGGCAGTGAATTCCACGGCTCTGGCCGCCCCTCCTGTTCGGATCATCTCCGGGAACGGAGATACTAGGGGTGGGCATCGACGACGCCGCGCTCCCGCGCGCCAGGCGGCGGAGCCTGTAGAGACGGCCCGCCAGCGCCCTATCGAGGAGGAACGACAGCGTGACCTACGTCATCGCGCAGCCTTGTGTCGACGTGAAGGACAAGGCGTGCATCGAGGAGTGCCCGGTCGACTGCATCTACGAGGGCCAGCGGTCCTTGTACATCCACCCGGACGAGTGCGTCGACTGTGGAGCCTGTGAGCCGGTCTGCCCGGTCGAGGCGATCTTCTACGAGGACGACACTCCCGAGGAGTGGAAGGACTACTACAAGGCGAACGTCGAGTTCTTCGACGAGCTGGGTTCGCCCGGCGGGGCCAGCAAGCTCGGTCTCATCGAGCGCGACCACCCCTTCATCGCCGAACTGCCGCCGCAGAACCAGTAGGACTCCGGTCCGGTTCCGCCCACGCAGTCCGTACGAGGTCCCGCCGGTTCCGCACCGGCGGGACCTCGTCGTTTCCGGTGCGCCGCCCCTGGGCGGACGTGCCCCGCGACCCATCCCACCGCACCAGGACCCGAAAAGAGCAGCCGTGTCCGCAGCCGCGTCCTCCCCCGTCTCCGCGCTTCTCCCCGCGTTCCCGTGGGACAGGCTCCAGCCGTACAAGGCGACCGCCGCCGCCCACCCGGACGGCCTCGTCGACCTCTCCGTCGGCACCCCGGTCGACCCGGTCCCGCAGCTCGTGCGCGACGCGCTGACGGCCGCCGCCGACTCGCCCGGCTACCCGACGGTCTGGGGCACCCCTGAGCTGCGCGCCGCCATCCTCGGCTGGGCCGGCCGCCGCCTCGGCGCGGAAGGGCTGACCGAGCACAACGTCCTGCCGGTGGTCGGCTCCAAGGAGCTCGTCGCCTGGCTCCCCGCCCAACTGGGCCTGGGCCGCGGCGACACGGTCGCCTTCCCGCGGCTGGCCTACCCGACGTACGAGGTCGGCGCCCGGCTGGCCCGCGCCGAACCGGTGGTCTACGACGACCCGGTCACCGATCTCGACCCCGGCCCGCTCAAGCTGCTCTGGCTCAACTCGCCGTCCAACCCGACCGGCCGCGTCCTCGGCAAGGACGAGCTGACCCGCGTCGTGGCGTGGGCGCGCGAGCACGACGTCCTGGTCGTCAGCGACGAGTGCTACCTGGAGCTGGGCTGGGAGGCCGACCCGGTCTCGGTCCTGCACCCGGAGGTCTGCGGCGGGAGCCACGAGGGGCTGGTCGCCGTCCACTCGCTCTCCAAGCGCTCCAACCTGGCCGGTTACCGGGCCGCGTTCATCCTCGGCGACCAGGCCGTCCTCGGCGAGCTGCTGCAGATCCGCAAGCACGGCGGCATGATGACGCCCGCTCCGGTGCAGGCCGCCACCGTCGCCGCCCTCGGCGACGACGCGCACGTGGCCGAGCAGCGTGAGCGGTACGCGGCCCGCCGCACCGCCCTGCGCGAGGCGCTGTTCGCCCACGGCTTCCGCGTGGAGCACAGCGAGGCCAGCCTCTACCTGTGGGCCACCCGCGACGAGCCCTGCTGGGACACCGTCGCCCACCTGGCCTCCCTCGGCATCCTCGCCGCCCCGGGCGACTTCTACGGCGCGGCCGGGGACCGCTTCGTCCGGATCGCCTTCACCGCGACCGACGAGCGCGTCGCGGCGGCCGTCGCCCGGCTCACCGCGGCCGGCTGACCGCGCCGCGTCCCGCCGTCCGCCGGCGGCCGGACACGCCGCAGGGCCCGGGGAGTCCGCGCTCCCCGGGCCCTGCGTGCTCGGCCGCCGACGCGGCGGGAGGGTCAGCCGATCGGCAGGCCGCCGGTGGGCAGGCCCTTGCCGGTCAGGCCGCTCTGGGCGGCGGAGCCGGCCGTGTCGCCGACCGCCTTGCCCGCGGAGCCCGCGAGGGTCCCGGCGGCGTCCTGGGCGGCCGGGGCGACGGTCTTGCCGGTCTGGCCGACCGTCTTGCCCGCGGCGGGCACCGCGGTGCCGACGGCCTCGCTGCCGGTCTTCCCGGCGGCGCCGGTGACACCCTGCGCGGCGCCGTCGACGGTGTTGCCGAGGCCCTCGCCGTCCAGGGCGGTCAGCCCGCCCAGGTTCGACGTGGTGGGCAGCTCCACGGCGTTGGCGGCACCGGCCGCGCCGACCACGGGCGCTGCTGTGGCGGCGACGAGCAGGGCGGCACGGGCGATCCGACGGCTCAGGGGGAGGGACATGTTGCTCCTTCTAGCGGGACGTGGGGGCGCGGGCCTGAGGTGTCGGCCGACGCCGTCCGGGCCGGTCCGCCCGGCCCTGCGACGCCGTGACTACCGCGCCAGACCGGCGAAGGTTGCGGCACGGGCGGATCACGAATCGATAACGCGTCACATTGTCGTCCTCCCCGACAAGCGGCCCGGCGGCTCATCAGGTGAATGCTTTCCGCAGCCTCTGAACTAGGCGTTCGCTCCCCCGCCGACGTCCGCGGAGCCCTCCCGCGCGCCCCGCTGCCGGCCCCCGCACACCCCACCGTCCGGGTGACCCGCTCGCACGGGCGTGCACCGCCCCTCGTCAACGCGCGGGTGCCGCCCACCGCGAGCCGTCACCACGACAGGTCGCGCAGCACCGGCGGGCGGGCGGGGACGCACCGCACCAGCCGCGTCGCCGGGTCGTCCAGGGGCGCCGAGAACCGCTCAGGCCAGCCCTTCTCGGGCCCCAGGTAGCGGGTCAGCTTGCGCACCGCCCGGCCCCGGTCCAGCGGGACCACCTCGGCGGTGCCCCGGCAGGTCACCGAGAGCACCCGCCCGGTGGCGAGGTCGCAGGTGTCCACCACCAGGGCCACGGACGGGTCCGCGACAAGCCGCCGCCCCAGCCCGGCGTACGCGCCGGTCAGCCACCAGAACGCCCCGTCCTCCCAGAGGAACCACACCGGCCGCACCGTCGGCCCGGCGGTGGCGACCCGGGCCACCAACGGCCGGGCGAGGAAGGCGTGCACGTCGAGACCGGTCATGCGGGGACGGTAACGGCGGCCGGCGACCGGGGGCAGCCCGCAGGAGTTCCTCACCGACTCCGCCTCGAAGACGGGCCGGGGTCAGCTCCCGGAGCCCCCGGTCACCACGATCCGTACCTCCTGGGCGCCCTCGCGGGCCTTCGCGCCGTCCTCCGTGGTCTCCCAGCCGCCGCCGGTGCGCCAGGTGCGGCCCGCGTGGGCGACCTCCGAGACGCCGAGCCGGGTGGCGTTGGCCACCGCCCAGTGGGCCAGCTCCCAGCCGCGGCGCTTGCCGTCCGCCGAGGAGACGGGGACCTGGACCACCCGGCGGCCGTCGGCGCCCTCGGCCGCGCCGGCCCCGGACCCGGCCGCGCCCGACGCGGGCAGCACGTCCTTGCCGAAGTCCCGGGTCAGCGCGGCGCGCACCGCCTTCTCGTCGCCGGGCTCCTCGGTGGCGCCGCCGCAGGTCAGGGTCTCGGCGGCGCGGCCGGTGAGGGCCGCCGCCAGCAGCGAGGCGTCCCGCTCGTGCTTGGCGTACGCCTGCGGGAAGCCGCTCTTCTGGACCCGCTGGGCCGCGACGGTCAGCGGCAGCCGGGAGTAGCCCGGGACCTCCGCCAGGTCCTCGTAGAACTTCTCCGAGGAGTAGACCGGGTCCATGATCTGCTCGGGGGTGCCCCAGCCCTGCGAGGGCCGCTGCTGGAAGAGGCCGAGCGAGTCGCGGTCGCCGTAGTCGATGTTGCGCAGCGAGGACTCCTGGATGGCGGTGGCCAGCGCGATCGTCACCGCCCGCTCGGGCATGCCCTTGCCGGTGCCGACCGCCGAGATGGTCGCGGCGTTGACCGCCATCACCGCACTCAGCTCGTACGTCTCGGCGGGGTCGTCGGCGGAGCGGACCACGCACCGGGCGTTGGCCGGGGCACCACCGCGCTGCTGCACCGCCAGGTACCCGGCGAGCGCCAGCAGCACGACCAGGGCCGCGGCGACGCGCAGCACACGGCCACGCCGGAAGAAGGAGGGCTCAGACACGCTGCCCAAGGTACTGGAGCGGTGCGGGGGAGTGCCGGGGCGCCCGCTGTGACCCTTTAGGGTCGCAGCCATGGCTCAGACTCTTGACCTCACGCTCGACGCCGCCGCCCTCACCGCCGCCCTCGTCGACCTGCCCTCCGAGAGCGGCGACGAGCGCGCCCTCGCCGACGCGATCGAGGCGGCGCTGCGCCCGCTGCCGCACCTGGCCGTCGAGCGGTACGGCAACAACGTCGTCGCCCGCACCCGCCTCGGCCGCGCCGAGCGGGTCATCCTCGCCGGGCACATCGACACGGTGCCGATCGCCGAGAACGTCCCCTCCCGGCTGGACGAGGACGGCGTCCTGTGGGGCTGCGGCACCTGCGACATGAAGTCCGGGGTCGCCGTCCAGCTGCGCATCGCCGCCACCGTCCCCGAGCCCAACCGCGACCTCACCTTCGTCTTCTACGACAACGAGGAGGTCGCCGCCGACCTCAACGGCCTCGGCCACGTCGCGGACGCCCGCCCCGACTGGCTCGAAGGCGACTTCGCGGTCCTCCTGGAGCCCTCCGACGGCCAGGTCGAGGGCGGCTGCCAGGGCACCCTGCGGGTGCTGCTGCGCACCACCGGCGAGCGCGCCCACTCGGCCCGCTCCTGGATGGGGTCGAACGCCATCCACGCCGCCGCGCCCATCCTGGACCGGCTCGCCGCCTACCAGCCGCGCTACCCGCTCATCGACGGCCTGGAGTACCGCGAGGGCCTCAACGCGGTCGGCGTCGAGGGCGGCGTCGCGGGCAACGTCATCCCCGACGCCTGCACCGTCACCGTCAACTTCCGCTACGCCCCCGACCGCACCGAGGAGGAGGCCCTCGCCCACGTCAAGGAGGTCTTCGCCGACTGCGGCGTGGCCGAGTTCGTGGTGGACGACCACAGCGGCGGCGCCCTGCCCGGCCTCTCCCACCCGGCGGCCGCCGCCTTCGCCGAGGCGGTCGGCGGCACCCCGATGCCCAAGTACGGCTGGACCGACGTGGCCCGCTTCAGCTCCCTCGGCGTGCCCGCCGTCAACTACGGGCCGGGCAACCCGCACCTCGCCCACCGGCGCGACGAGCGGGTCGACACCGCCAAGATCCTGGACGCCGAGAAGCGCCTGCAGAGCTGGCTCACCGCCTGAGGCGCCGCGCCGGGCCCCCGCCGCCCCTCTCCGCCCGTTCACCGCTTCCGGGCGGCCACGTCCGCTTCCGCCCGCCGTAACAGCGCTCCGCCTAGGCTGACATGGCCAGACGTCCGCCGGGACCCCCGGCGGACGGCGCCGAAGTACCGGAAGGGAAGGGGAGTACATGGCCACTCCACAAGCAGCGGATGTGCCGGAGGAGCAGCGGCTCGGCCCCGTCGTGCGGCGGCGCGAGCAGATCCAGCCCGGCACCACAGACCAGCGGCTGCTGGACACCAAGAGCGACTCCAGCTGGGTGCACACCGACCCCTGGCGGGTCATGCGCATCCAGTCGGAGTTCGTGGAGGGGTTCGGCGCGCTGGCCGAACTTCCCAGCGCCATCAGCGTCTTCGGCTCGGCGCGGACCGGCCCGGAGTCCTTCGAGTACCAGACCGGCGTGGAGCTGGGCAAAGCCCTCGTGGAGGCCGGGTTCGCGGTCATCACCGGCGGCGGGCCCGGCGCCATGGAGGCCGCCAACAAGGGCGCCCGGGAGGCGGGCGGCGTCTCCGTCGGCCTCGGCATCGAGCTGCCGTTCGAGCAGGGCCTCAACCGGCACGTCGACATCGGCGTGAACTTCCGCTACTTCTTCGTCCGCAAGACGATGTTCGTGAAGTACGCGCAGGGGTTCGTGGTCCTCCCCGGCGGCCTCGGCACGCTGGACGAGCTCTTCGAGGCGCTGACGCTGGTGCAGACCCGCAAGGTGACCCGGTTCCCGATCGTGCTGTTCGGCCGGGAGTACTGGGGCGGGCTGGTCGACTGGCTGCGGGACACCGTGGTGGCGCAGGGCAAGTGCGCCGCCAAGGACCTGCTCCTCTTCCACGTCACCGACGACGTCGAGGAGGCCGTCGCCCTGGTCACCAAGGAGACCGAGCCGCGCCGCCACCCCGGCTCGGGCCCGGCCGTCGCCATCGGCTCCTGACCGCGCCCCGGCCCGCCGCCCCGGCACCGGCCGGGGCCGGCGGGGGCGGGGCGCGCCGGCGTCACCCGCCGGGGACGCCGGTGCGGGCGAAATGGCCCGGGGTGGTGCCCACCAGCCGTTTGAAGTGCCGGTTCAGGTGCGACTGGTCGTAGAACCCAGCGGAAGCCGCCACCTCGCCCGGCGGCACCCCGTCGAGCAGCAGCCGCCGCGCCCGGTCGACGCGGAGCGTCGTCAGGTACTGGTGCGGGGCGATGCCGAAAGCACCGCTGAAGGCGCGCACCAGGTGGGCGGGGTGGGCGTGCAGCAGCGCGGCCGCCTCGCCGAGTGGGAGCCCCTGGAGCAGCCGGGCGTCGAGGAGTTCCCGCAGGCGGCGGGCGACGCCGTGGTCCGGCGCGGGGGCGCGGTCGGTGAGCCGGGGCCGCAGGTGGGTGTGGAGCCGTTCGCGGATCAGGGCGAGGCGGCTCTCCGCCTCCAGCTCGTCGCCCGGGGCGGCCAGCGCGGTGTGGAGCCGGCCGACGCGTCGGCGCAGCCGGGCGTCGACCAGGTCGGGCCGGTCCACGGCCGCGCCGATCAGCTCGCCGCCGAGCTGGCTCTCGTCCAGGTAGATCACGCGCTTGCGGAAGCCGTGCGCGGTGGCGGGCGAGCCGTTGTGCGGGACCTGCGGCGGCAGCAGGGAGACCGTGTCGGCGGGAGTGCCGTGCGGGTGCCGGTCCAGGTCGTAGCGGACCGCGCCGTCGTCCACGATGAGCAGGGTCCACACGTCGTGGACGTGCATCGGGTAGGCGTGCTCGGTGAAGCGCGCGTGGAAGACCTCCGCCACCCCGGGGACCCGGGGGCGCCACGCGTAAACCTGCTGCCGGGCCGCCATGCAAGAAACGTACAAGACCGGGCGCGGGGCCCCTCGGCAGGCTCGGGGCATGACGACGAACGACACCGCACCCGTCCGCTTCGACACCAGGATCGCCGTGCTGCTCCGCGAGGACCTGGCGGTCTGGCAGCGGCTCAACGTGACCGCCTTCCTGGTCAGCGGGCTGGGAGCCGACCACCCCGAGGTGGTCGGCGAGCCCTACCAGGACGCCGACGGCACCCGGTACCTGCCGATGTTCCGCCAGCCCGTGCTGGTCTTCGAGGGGACCAAGGAGACGCTGACCGCCGCCCGCGGCAAGGCGCTCACCCGCGCGCTGCCCCGGGCGGTCTTCACCTCCGACCTCTTCAGCACCGGCAACGACCGCGACAACCGCGCCGCCGTGCGGGCCGTGCGGACGGACCAGCTGGACCTGGTGGGCCTCGCCGTCCACGGCCCGCGCAACGCGGTGGACAAGGTGCTCAAGGGTGCGCGTATGCACCCCTGACACCCGGCTGTCCGGTCAGGCCCCCGACGCCGCCGCTCGCCGGGCGGCCAGCCCGCGGAGTTCCTCCTCGGTGAGGGCGATCCCGAACACCTCGCGCAGGGTCCCGTCCAGCGCGCCCGGGGCGATCTCCTCGGTGGTGCTGGTCCCGTCGACGCGGGTGGTGACGTGCGTCAGGCCGTCCAGGCTGTGGTGGGCGTCCGGGGTCATGCGCTGTGCGAAGAGCCGCCGGACGAAGGGGGAGTGCGCGTTGGTGCCCACGAAGTGGCTGGCGACGACGTAGTCGACCGGGTACTGGGCGGTGAGCGTGAAGGTGTGCCGGTCGATCCACGAGCCCGGGGGCCCCTCGGTGCCGGGAGCGGTCTGGTACAGCCACCACTGGTCGATCCCGTGGGTGCCGGGCCGCCGCTCCAGCCGGTACCGCCAGCCGTCGTACGTCGCACCGGCCCCGTCGGCGAGTTCGACCGGCCCGAGCGGACCGGCGCCGAAGCCGACGTCGCACAGCCACACGCGCTCGTCGTCGCGGGCGGTCACGGCGAGCAGGCCGTGGGTGGCGGGCAGCACCTTGGGCGCGCCGAGGCTGATCCGCCCCGTCATGCCGGTGACGTGGAACCCGAGACGTTCGACGGCGGCCGCGAAGAGGCCCACGTGCTCGAAGCAGTAGCCGCCGCGCCGGCCGTGGACGAGCCGGGCCTCCACGGAGGGCAGGTCGAGCGGCAGCTCCCGGCCGAGGACGGCGTGCACGTTCTCGAAGGGGATGCCGGTGGTGTGGGCGCGCTGGAGGTCGCGCAGCACGGCGAGGGTGGGCTCGCGGGGGCCCTCGTACCCGATCCGCGCCAGATAGGCGTCGAGGTCGAGCAGCCCACCGGACCACCGGTCGGGCCGGTGGTCGGTCGGGCTGGGGGCGGCGGCCGGGGCGCCCTGCGTGTCGGTCGGCGGAATGCTCATGGCCCTAGCCTCCTTCCTCAACTCGCCTTGAGGTCAAGCGATAGGGGGCGGGGACGCGACGGCGTCCACCCGGGTGGCGTCGCCCCGGGCAGCCGCACCTCCTCGCCGCGGCATGAGCACCACCTCCAGGTGCGGCCAGACGCGGCAACGGCGCGGTGTCGGCCCGGCACCAGGCAGGCCGTCGCGGACATGTCCTGACCCGGGGCTCCTCCGACAGGCCCTATGCCAGCCCCCGCCGCGCCACCGCCGGCTCCCGGTGCCCGGCGATCGACGCCACCATGTCCAGCACCTGCCGGGTCTCGGCCACCTCGTGCACCCGGTAGACCTGGGCACCGAGCCACGCCGAGACGGCCGTCGTCGCCAGGGTGCCGAGCAGCCGCTCCTTGACCGGGCGGTCCAGGGTCTCGCCGACGAAGTCCTTGTTGGAGAGCGAGACCAGGACCGGCCAGCCGGTCGCGGCCAGCTCGCCCAGCCGCCGGGTCGCCTCCAGGCTGTGGCGGGTGTTCTTCCCGAAGTCGTGCCCGGGATCGATCATGATCCTGTCGCGCCGCACCCCGAGGGCCACCGCCCGCTCCGCCAGCCCCACCGTGACGTCGAGGATGTCGGCGACCACGTCCTCGTACGCCACCCGGTGCGGCCGCGTCCGCGGGCGCGCCCCGCCCGCGTGGGTGCAGACCAGCCCCACATCGTGGCGGGCGGCCACCTCCGCCAGCTTCGGGTCGACCCCGCCCCAGGCGTCGTTCAGCACGTCGGCCCCGGCCTCGCAGACCGCCTCGCCGACCTCGTGGCGCCAGGTGTCGACGCTGATCACCACGTCGGGATGGCGCTCGCGGACCCGGGCGACGAAGCCCACCGTGCGGCGCGCCTCCTCCTCGGCGTCCACCTCGTCGCCGGGACCGGCCTTCACCCCGCCGATGTCCACGATGGCGGCACCCTCGGCGACTGCCCGGTCCACCCGTTCCAGCGCGGGCAGATCGTCGAAGGTCGCCCCCTGGTCGTAGAAGGAGTCGGGGGTCCGGTTGACGATCGCCATGATCACCGGCTCGTGCGGCCCGAACTCACGCCGTCCCAGACGCAGCATCCGTCGTACTCCCTCTCGCTGGTGGTCGCCTGCGACCTTAACCGCCGCCCGCGCATGGCACGATCGGGGTCCGACGCGTGGCGGGCCCCGGGCCGCGCGCGTGATCCTCACAACGTACGAGCGGTGGAGTCCCCGAGATGGTCATGTTCGTGTTCCTGGTCATCGCGCTGGTCGTGGTGGTGGCGGCGGTGACGCTCGTCGTGGTGGGCGGCGGCTCGCGCGCCGTGCTGCCCGAGGCGGGGCCGGAGACCGTCGCCGACGCGTTCCCCGAGGACCGGCCGCTGGCCCGCGCCGATGTCGACGCGCTGCGCTTCCCCGTGGCGCTGCGGGGTTACCGGATGACCGAGGTGGACGACGCGCTGAGCCGGCTCGGCGCCGAACTCGCCGAGCGGGACGCCCGCATCGCCGAACTGGAGAGCGCCCGCGCCGGGGACCAGGCGCACGCCGTCGGCGGCGCCGGACTCCTGGAGCCGCCCCCTGAGCCGGGCGCCACCGAGGCAGGCCCCGCCGACCCGCGGGACGAGGGGGACCGGCGATGACCGACGCGACGACCACGCCCGCCGCCCCGGCCGAGGGGGCCCTCCCCGGACCCGACGGGGCGCTCCGCTGCCCCTGGGGCCTGTCCACCGACGACTACCTCGTCTACCACGACACCGAGTGGGGCCGCCCCGTCCACGGCGACGACGCCCTCTTCGAGAGGCTCAGCCTGGAGGCGTTCCAGTCGGGGCTCTCCTGGATCACCATCCTGCGCCGCCGGGAGACCTTCCGGACCGCCTTCGCCGGGTTCGAGATCGCCGCCGTCGCCGAGTTCACCGAGGCCGACCGCAGCCGGCTGCTGGCCGACCCGGGCATCATCCGCAACCGCGCCAAGGTCGACGCCACCCTCGCCAACGCCCGGGTCCTCGCCGGTTGGTCCGAGGGCGAACTCGACGCGCTGATCTGGTCGTACGCCCCCGAGCGCGCGGGCCGCCCGGTGCCGCGCACCCTCGCCGACGTGCCCGCCGTCACCGATGCCTCGACCGGCCTGGCCAAGGCCCTGAAGAAGCGCGGCATCCGCTTCGTCGGCCCGACCACCGCCTACGCCCTCATGCAGGCCTGCGGCCTGGTCGACGACCACCTCGCCCACTGCGTGGCACGAGGGGCGGCCGGAACGGCGTAGGACCGCGTACACGCACGGGCCGGCCCGCCCGGCCGGCGACCACGCTCTCAAGCCCGACCTCTCCGCCCCCGGCGTGGAGATCCTCGCCGCCCGCTCGCGCCTGGCCGCGGGCGAGGGCGACTACCTCCGGATGAGCGGCACCCCGACTGGGGCTGGCGGGAGCTGAAGGACGCCCTGATGTCCTCGGCCGAGGAGCTGGACGCCTCCGCGTACACCCTCGGCGCGGGACGGCTCTCCGCGGCCGGGGCGACCGGCGCGGAGATCACCGCCACCGGCAGCGCCGACCTCGGCGACTCCGGGCCCGACCACACCGGCTTCGGCGACGTCTGGAACAGCGACGCGATGACCCAGACCACCGAGGTGTTCGTGGACGGCCTCAGCGCCGCCGCGCAGAAGAGCTCCGGGATCAACCTGTGGGTCATGGACCCCGCCGAACGCACCTACAAGATCGTCACCGACACCGCGCTCGACCGCGAGGTCTGGGGCCTGGGCACCAAGGGCCACGCCGCCTGGCAGGTCCGCTCCGCCGAGACCCCCGGCGACCGCCGCACCCACCTGCCGATGACCAACCTCGGCTTCTCCGTGGACACCGCCCTCGACGGCACCGTCAAGGCGGGCAGGCGGCTGCCGGTCGGCATCGACGCGGAGTACGTCGTCGGCGCCTCCGGCACCGGGACGGTCACCGCCGGCGCCCTCGCCGTCTCCTACGACCGGGGCAGGAGCTGGACCCAGGTCGCCCTGCGGAACAAGGGCGCCTCCTGGACCGGCGCCCTGTCGGTGCCCCGCTCCGCCGACTCCGTCTCGCTGCGGGCCTCGGTCCGCGACGACCAGGGCGGCGCCGTCACCCAGGTCCTCACCGACGCCCTCGACGTCCGACGTTAAAGATCAAGCTGGGGGACCACGCCGGAACGCACGCGTGGCCGCCTCCGCGGAGAGCCGGGGAAGGCGGCCAGGCGTGCGGACGGGACGGCCGGTTCAGCGGCCGAGGTACTGGGGCTCCTCCTTGGCGAGGAAGGCGCGGACGGCGATGACGTGGTCCTCGGAGGTCCCGGCGCGGGTCTGGAGCTCGTCCTCCTTCTCCAGGGACTCCTCCAGGGTGCGCCCGGCGCCGAAGGCCACCGCCTCCTTGATCGCGGCCAGCGCCACCGTCGGTCCGGCCGCCAGCCGCCGGGCCAGCTCCAGCGCGGCCTGGGCCAGTTCGTCGGCGGGCACCACGCGGTGCAGGATGCCCAGCTCCAGGGCGCGTTCGGCGGTGATGTTCTGCGGGAAGAACAGCAGCTCCGTGGCGCGGGTGGTGCCGATCACACGGGGCAGCGTCCAGGACAGGCCCGAGTCGGAGGAGAGCGCCACCCCCGCGAACGAGGTGTTGAACTTGGCGGTGTCCGCGGCGATCCGGTAGTCGGCGGCGAGGGCGAAGCCGAAACCGGCCCCGGCGGCGGCGCCGTTGACGGCCGCGACGACCGGCTTGCGCATCCGCGTGATCGCCAGCGTGATCGGGTTGTAGTGCTCCCGGACCGTGGTCATGGTCAGCTCGGAGCCGGACTCCTTGTCGGACATGAGGTTGCCGACGTGCTCCTTGAGGTCCTGGCCCACGCAGAACGCCCGCCCGTTGGCGGTCAGCAGCACCGCGCGCACCGCCTCGTCGGCCTCGGCGGCCAGCAGGGCCTCGCGGAGGGCGACCTTCGCCTCGGTGTTGAGGGCGTTCATGGCCTCGGGTCGGTTCAGCGTGATCATCGCGAGTCCGTCGCTGACCTCGTACAGCACGGCGTCGGCCATGAGCCTGCTCCTCACCAGTTGTGCGGTTGCGTCCCGGCCCGGCACCGGGTTCCCGGGCAAGCATCTCCCAGGGCGCGCGGGCTCGTACGGCGCGGGGGTGTGTGACCTGCGTCAAAGAAAATCGCGGCGCCAGGGTGTATGCGGCGGCGCAGTATCGCAGCCGCATCGCCGAATTGGGTGGTTTTGCTCAAGGGCGTTGCGCAAGCGATGCCGACCGATGTTGGTCATCGGGTCCGGGGATGCGGGATAATGGCGGAGAAGCAATGTGTTCGATGCCGGTGACACAGCGCCTGTCATGGGGCCGCCGGCTGCGACGAGCTGGTTTCAGGAAGGGGAACGAGCATGGCGGCCATGAAGCCGCGGACGGGTGACGGCCCGCTCGAGGTGACCAAGGAGGGGCGGGGCATCGTCATGCGGGTTCCGCTCGAAGGTGGCGGGCGACTCGTGGTCGAGCTGACCCCGGACGAGGCGGACGCATTGGGCGATGCCCTCAAGAAGGTCGTCGGCTGACACACATAGCGATGGGCCTGTGACGCCGCCCCCGGCACCGTACGCGGTACCGGGGGCGGTGTCGTGTCCGGGGTGCGGCCGGGGGGCGTCAGCGCTTGACGCCGCAGAGCAGGCCGTCGCCGACCGGCACCAGGGAGGGGATCAGCTCCGGGCTCTCCCGCACCGCGCGCACCAGCTCGCGCAGCCGCACCACCTCCACCGGCTGCGGCCCGGACTCCACGGTCCGGCCGTCCGCGAGGACGCCCTCGAAGCAGACGAGGCCGCCCGGGCGCAGCAGGCGCAACGATTCAGCGAGGTACTCCAGCCCCTCCATCCGGTCCCCGTCGCAGAAGACCAGGTCGTACCCGCCGTCGGCGAGGCGGGGCAGCACGTCCAGGGCGCGGCCGGGGATGAAGCGGGCGCGGTTGGCGGCGAAACCGGCGGCGCGGAAGGCCTCCCGGGCGAACTGCTGGCAGTCCGGCTCGGTGTCGACGGTGGTGAGGACCCCGTCGGGGCGCATTCCGCTCAGCAGGTGGATGCCGGAGACGCCGGTGCCCGTGCCGATCTCCGCCACCGCTTTGGCGTCGACGGTCGCGGAGAGCATCCGCAGCACGGCGCCCGTACCAGGGGAGACCGGACGCAGGCCCGCCGCGTGTGCCTGGTCCCGGGCCCACAGGAGCGCCTCGTCCTCGGCTACGAAGGCGTCGGCGAACGTCCAGCTCGTCTGCCGGTTGCCGGTAATGGCCCTCTCCTGTCCCCAAAGTTGCCTGGCGGTGACTGTATCCGTTGGCGTCGGGAACCCGCAGATGGGACCGGGCGTTGGGGAGGGGAGAGAGCGGAACGCCTGAGGCGTTCCGGCGGGCGGACGCGAGGAGTGGCCCATGACGGCGGTGGCGGAGGCGGTGACGACGGCCGGTCGCACGGCGCCCGGAGCGCCCCGGGCGGCTGTGACCAGCGCGTTCGCGCTCCCCTGCGGGCCCGAGGTGGTCGGCGGCGGCACCGCCGGGTCCGGCCGGTCCGCTCTCCCGTGGTCCGCACCAATTCCTGGTAAAAACTCTTATCCCGAGCTAACGGCGGGGGTGGCTATGGTAGGGGCTCCACTGGACACCACCAGAGCCGACAGGGGAGGTGCGGCTGCGGCCGGTGACCGGGGAGGTGTGATCAGACGTCTTCTCAGGTCGGCCGGCGAGCCGAGATCCGTGACCGACACCGCTGACCGAAGCCTTCCGCGCCGTAGTACGGCCCAGGGGGGTGCGCCCGCCGCCGAATCCGTGCAGACCGCGACCTTCGCCGCCGACGCGGACTCGCCGACGTGGACACCTCCCAGCTGGGAGGAGATCGTCAGCACCCACAGCGGTCGCGTCTACCGCCTCGCCTACCGCCTCACGGGCAACCAGCACGACGCCGAGGACCTCACCCAGGAGGTCTTCGTCCGCGTCTTCCGCTCGCTGTCGACGTACACGCCCGGCACCTTCGAGGGCTGGCTGCACCGCATCACCACCAACCTCTTCCTGGACATGGTGCGCCGCAAGCAGCGCATCCGCTTCGACGCCCTCGCCGAGGACGCCGCCGAGCGGCTGCCCAGCCGCGAGCCGTCGCCGCAGCAGGTCTTCCAGGACACCCACTTCGACGCCGACGTGCAGCAGGCGCTGGACACCCTCGCCCCCGAGTTCCGGGCCGCCGTCGTCCTCTGCGACATCGAGGGCCTGTCGTACGAGGAGATCGCCGCGACCCTCGGGGTGAAGCTCGGCACCGTCCGCAGCCGCATCCACCGGGGCCGCTCCCAGCTGCGCAAGGCGCTCAAGCACCGTTCGCCCGAGGCCCGTGCCGAGCGCCGTTCCCTGACGGGGGCGGTGGCTCCGATGCTGGGAGGAGGAGGCGCGTCCACGTGAGCGGTTCACGTCCGACACCTGTCGAGCAGCACCTGGGGGACCGCCTCGCCGCGCTCGTCGACGGCGAGCTCGGCCACGAGGCCCGCGAGCGGGTCCTCGCCCACCTGGCGACCTGCTGCAAGTGCAAGGCCGAGGCCGACGCCCAGCGACGCCTCAAGTCGGTCTTCGCCACGGCAGCGCCGCCGCCCCCCTCCGAAAGCTTCCTCGCCCGCCTCCAAGGCCTTCCGGCCGCCGGCCCCGAGGGGCCGACCGACGCCGGCTCAGGTTTCGGCTCCGGACAGCCGTTCGGAGCCTCCGACTTCGGCGCGGCCCCGGGCGCCTTCCGGTACGCACCGGTGGCGCCGGTGCTGCCCGACGAGCCGCGGACCGGCTTCCGCATCCACGACATCGGCCGCACTGAGGCCGAGCGCTCCGCCTCGCGGGGCCGCCGGTTCGCCTTCGCCGCCGCCGGAGCCGTCTCGCTGGCCGCGCTGGCACTCGGCGGGGTCGCCGCGGGCACCCCGGTCGACACCGCGGAACGCTCGGGCGGCGGCAAGAGCAACGTCACACCGCTGCGCACCCAGGCCGGCACCGGCCAGGCCGCCCCCGACTCCCGAGGCCGCCGCGGCGCCCCGCCGCTGGCCTTCTCCGCGCAGGGTGAGACCCGATCCGGCCCGCAGGACCGGGTCGGTGACGCCGCCCCGCGCCACCCGGGCGCCCCGCCCTCCCTGGAGGACCTGGAGCCGTACCCGTACTCCGCGGCCCTGCTCAAGGCGCCCGGCAGGCCCGCGCCGTTGATACCCCGCTCCGTGCCGCTGCCCCTCGCCGCGCCGCAGGACTCCGCCCGCCCCGGGATCGCTGCCGCGCCGCCGGCCGGTGTCCCCGGCGTCACCGGGCTCTCCGCCGCGCCCTGACAGGCACTCAGCCCCGCCCGGGCGGAGCCCGGTACGCCCCCTCGGAGAACCTGGTTGAATTCTCCGAGGGCCGCGCCCGGCCGCCGACGGCCGGTGCGGGCCCGGCACTCGATCCGACGGAGCAGGCCGCCGCGCGTCCGCCGCAGGCCCCGCCCGTCATCAGGCTGCGGGGAGACCATGGACCAGGCGAAGCCCACCGGAACGCCCGACGAGGCCGTGCCCGACGTGGCCGCTCATGGCGGGACCGCGTCGAAGGAGGGCACGCCCGGCGGGGCCGCGCCTCGCACCGGTGTGGCCGATGCGGCGGCTTCGGGCGGGGCCGGGGGTGACGCGGTCGCGCATGCCGGGGGCGCGCGGGACGCGGCGGTGCCGGACGAGGTGGTGCGTGACACGGCTGTGCACGACCAGGCTGCGCCGGGCGGGGCTGGGTCTGTCGAGACCGCGCGTGCGGGGGCTTCGCCGGGCGGATCCGCCTCGGACGTGGCTGCGCGTCATGAGGCCGCATCGGATACGGCCGAGCGTGACGAGGTCGCGCGGGACGGGGGCGCGCCTGACGTGGCTGTGCCGGACGGGGCCTCGTCCCCGGAGCTGAGCGGGCAGGGCCTGCCGCATCCGGCGGGCGGGACGGCCGGGACCGACGCCGGACCGGCCGCCGAGGGGCCCGGCGTGGACGCGCCCAGCGAGCCCGATGGTGGCGAGTCGCCCGCCGCCGTGCCCGTGCCCCGGGTCGACCACCCTCTTTCTCGTCCGACAGGCGGGAGCACGGCGCCGGCCGGCGGTCCGGCCCCCAGTGAGGCTCCGGCTCCTGCCGAGAGCGTGTCCGGGCACGACCCGGCCACCGACGGTGCCGACCCCTCCGAGGACGACCCGGCGGTGCGCCTCTCCAGGAACTCCGGTGCCGCCCCCGCCAAGTCCGGCGCCACTCCTGCGCCGTCGACCACCACGGCGACGGCCTCCAACGCTTTCCAGACGGCCCCGGGCGGGTCCGCGAATGCCCCGGCCACGGGCGCGTCCGTGAACACCCCGGGCGGCACCGCGATGGCTGCCGACGCCTCCGCGAAGGCGGCTCAGGCTCCGGAGCGGGGCGAGGCGGTCCCGGCCATCCCCGGTTCGCGTACGGGGAGTTCCGTGGAAGCCCCGGCCTCGGCCCGCTCGGCTCCCGGAACTCCGGCCCCCGAGCGGGCCGAGGCAGCCGCCGAGGCGCCCCTGCCCGGCACGGGGGAACCCGTAGGAACGGCGTCCGAGCCGGCGGCCCCCTCCGCCCCCCGCGGCGCCGCGGCCCCCGCCGCCGTCCCCGCCCCCCGCGCCGAAGCATCGCCGGAAGCCGCCGCCCCGGTCCCCACCGACCGCCCCCGCCCCCTGCACGCTCCGGATCCGTACAGCACTCCGCCCTACGGCGAACCCGGCCCCTGGGCCCCCGCCCCGCCGGTCCAGCGCCCGGTGCCGACCCCGGCCCACGGCACCTACCTGCCACCGGGCCCGCCTCTGGGCACCCCGGCCCACGGCACCCACGCCCCGGCTCAGCCCGGCACCCCGCCCCACGGCACCCCGGCCCCGGGCCTCGTACCCCCGGCGCCCCCCGCCCCTGCCACCCCCGGCCCCCACTGGGCCCGTTACGACCCCTGGTCGGCCCCGGCCGCCCCCGGTGCGCTGGTGGCGGACTCCGTGGACGGGCCCGGTCGGCGGCTGCGGGAGCGGCGGGCGGGGCGGGGGCGGTTGGCGGGGGCGGCGCTGGTGCTCGCGCTGGTCGCGGGGACCGTCGGCGGGTACGTCGGGATGCGCCTGGAGCGGCACGGCGGGCTCGGGACGGTCGAGCTGGAACAGGCGGCCGGGGAGGCCGGGGAGCGGTCCCCGGAGAGCGTCGCGGGGATCGCCGCGCGGACCCTGCCCGGCGTCGTCACCCTGCACGTCAGCGGCGGTGACGGGGGAGCGCTCGGCACCGGGTTCGTGCTGGACGCGCGCGGCCACATCCTCACCAACCACCACGTGGTGGAGTCCGCCGAGGAGGGCGGCACGATAAGGGTCACCTTCAACGGCGGGGAGACCGCCCGCGCCCGCCTCGTCGGCGGCGACCCCGGCTACGACCTCGCCGTGGTGAAGGTCTCCGGCGTCTCCGGCCTCTCCCCGCTGCCGCTCGGCGACTCCGACGACGTCCGCGTCGGCGACCCGGTGGTAGCCGTCGGCGCCCCCTTCGACCTGGCCAACACCGTCACCTCCGGCATCATCAGCGCCAAGGAGCGGCCCATCACCGCGGGCGGCGAGAAGGGCGACGGCAGCGACATCAGCTACGTCGACGCCCTCCAGACCGACGCCCCGATCAACCCGGGCAACTCCGGCGGCCCCCTCGTCGACGGCCGGGCCCGCGTCATCGGCATCAACAGCGCCATCCACGCCCCCGGCGGCCCCGCCCGCCAGGACGACTCCGCCGGCAGCGTCGGCCTCGGCTTCGCCATCCCCGTCAACCAGGCCAAGCGGGTCGCCGAGGAACTGATCAACCACGGCCGGGCCACCCACCCCGTGATCGGCGTCACCCTCGACATGGGGCACGACGGTGAGGGCGCGCGGGTCGGCGGCGAGGGCGCGGGCGGCGGCGCCGCCGTCACCCCCGGCGGGCCCGCCGACCAGGCGGACATCGCCTCGGGCGACGTGATCACCGAGGTCGACGGCGTCCCGGTCGCCTCCGCCGAGGAACTGATCATCAAGATCCGCTCCCACCGGCCCGGCGACCGCCTCGACCTCACCGTGGAGCGCGACGGCGACGCCCGCCAGGTCACTCTCGAACTGGGCTCCTCGGACGCCTCCTGAGCCGCCTGGTGCCCCGCGCCCCCGGGGCGTACGGGACGCGGCGGGGCGGCGAACGCCGGGTGGACGGTGAGGCGGGTGGGGCGGCACGGTACCGCCCGCCGGGGAGGGCCGGGTAACGTGGACCGGGCCCCGGTCGAGTGACGTCCCGCCGTGGGGCCGCGGACCGCCGCAAGGAGCTGCTAGGTGTTCAACGACATTGGTCTACTCGAAGTCCTGACGATCGTCGTGCTCGCCGTGCTCATCTTCGGCCCCGACAAGCTGCCCAAGGTCATCCAGGACGTCGCGGGCTTCGTCCGCAAGATCCGGGACTTCTCCGACAACGCCAAGCGCGACATCCGTGAGGAGCTCGGCCCCGAGTTCAAGGACTTCGAGTTCGAGGACCTGAACCCGAAGACCTTCATCCGCAAGCAGCTGGAGAGCGACGACCTGGGGCTGAAGGACATCCGCGACAGCTTCGACCTCCGCAAGGAGATGGGCGACGTCGCCGACGCGGTCAACGGCCGCGAGGAGGCCGAGTCCGTCGCAGGGCCCGCCTCCGGCGGCGCCGTGGACCTCACCAAGCGCCCGGAGAAGGGCACCCCCGTGGCGGCGGGCGAGCGTCCGCCGTTCGACATCGACGCCACCTGATCGCCTGGCGTCCGGGCCAACCCGGCGCCCGCCCGGGCCGTTCAATCCCGTGTCCCCGTAGCGGGGTGGCTATTCTCGCTTGTTGTTGTCCGGACCGAGGACGCCCGAGGGGGGCGGGCCGCTCCGGACGGACGAGAGCGAGGAAGGCGGTCCGCAGATGGAGACCACGAGACAGGCCGAGAGCGAGGCGGCGACGGCCCTGGACGGTGCTGGTGCCGACGGCGCGAGCGACGAGGCCCCCGAGACCCGAGCGCCCGGCGGCGACGGGGCCGCCCCCGACGACACCGGCGGCGGACCGGCACCGGAGAAGGAACGGCCCGCCCCGGCGCGCCCCCGGCGCCGGGTCCCGGTCGACGGCTTCCTGACCGCGCCGTTCCCCTGGTACGCACTGGACGAGGCGTACACCGGGCCGCGCCGGCTGCACCACATCGGGCAGGGCGCCGACGGCACCGTCGAGCACGGCTCGCTCGGCCACGGCGACGAGCCCGTGGTCCGGGCCGACCTCGGCGACGCCGACAGCCCCCGCGAGCGGTTCGCCGTGGTGGTGACGGTCGGCGACAGCCCCGTACGCCGCAGCGCCGACGGCACCGGCGTCCTGGAGGCCACCTCCGAGGCGTCGGCGGCCTGGCTGGCAGGGCAGGGCCTACTCGCCGTGACCTGGCCCGCGCAGATGGACCACACCCTGCGCGACGACTGGCTGGAGCAGCAGACCGAGACGGCGTGGGCGCTCGCCGACGACCTGGAAGGCCCGGCCTGGTCGACGCTGATGCTCCCGGTCGACGGCGTGCCCACGCCCTTCCGCTACCGCGAGTCGGAGTTCGGCTGGGTGCTGGCCGGCTCCACCCCGGGCGGCGTCCACCTCGGCGCGTACGGGCGCGGGCTCAGCGCGTACGGCCTCGGGTTCGCGGCCGTCAAGGACGTGGCGGCCTACGCCGACACGGAGTGACGCCGTGCCCGCGCTCCCCGGAGCGCGGGACGGGGCGCCTCCCCGGTGGGAAGGCGCCCCGGTAGTCCGCGGCCGCGGTGACGGCCGCGGTCAGAACTTGTTGCGCGGGGTGATTCCCAGCGAGAGGCCCGACAGGCCGCGCTGACGGCCGCCCAGCTTCCCGGCGATGGAGCGCAGCGCGCTGCCCGCGGGGGACTCGGGGTCGGTGAGCACCACGGGACGCCCGTCGTCGCCGCCCTCGCGCAGCCGCACGTCGATCGGGATGGAGCCTAGGACCGGCACGGTGGCGCCGGTGGTCCGGGTCAGGCCGTCGGCGACGACCTGGCCGCCGCCGGTGCCGAAGACGTCCACCATCTCGTCGCAGTGCGGGCAGGGCAGCCCCGACATGTTCTCGACCACGCCGACGATCTTCTGATGGGTCTGCACGGCGATCGAACCGGCCCGCTCGGCGACCTCGGCGGCGGCCTGCTGCGGCGTGGTCACCACCAGGATCTCGGCGTTCGGCACCAGCTGGGCCACGGAGATGGCGATGTCACCGGTGCCCGGCGGCAGGTCGAGCAGGAGGACGTCCAGGTCGCCCCAGAAGACGTCGGCCAGGAACTGCTGGAGCGCCCTGTGCAGCATCGGACCGCGCCACACCACGGGTGCGTTGCCCGGGGTGAACATGCCGATCGAGATGACCTTCACGCCGTTGGCCGACGGCGGCATGATCATGTCCTCGACCTGGGTCGGGCGGCCGTCCACACCGAGCATCCGGGGCACGCTGTGGCCGTAGATGTCCGCGTCGACCACGCCGACCTTGAGGCCGTCGGCGGCCATCGCGGCGGCGAGGTTGACCGTCACCGAGGACTTGCCGACACCGCCCTTGCCGGAGGCCACCGCGTAGACCCGGGTGAGCGAGCCGGGCTTGGCGAAGGGCACCTCGCGCTCGGCGGTGCCGCCGCGCAGGGCGCTCGCCAGCTCGCGGCGCTGCTCGTCGCTCATCACGTCGAGGGTCACCTCGACGGCGGTGACGCCCTCCACGGCCTGGACCGCGTCGGTGACCCGCTGGGTGATGGTCTCGCGCATGGGACAGCCGGAGACGGTGAGGTACACCGTGACAGCGACCGTTCCGTCCGCGCCGATGTCCACCGATTTGACCATGCCGAGTTCGGTGATCGGCCGGTGAATCTCGGGGTCGTCCACTGTCGCCAGTGCTTCACGCACCGCGTCTTCCGTAGCCATACCCCCGATAGTACGGGGGTCGTCCAGGCTTTCCGGAAGGGCGGGGGAGGGGCACGAGCAAGTACGGGGGCGCGATGCTACTGGTCAGTAGGGCTGTGGGCCCCGGTCACGGCCGCAGGGCGCCGTCGTCGACGGGGCGGTGTCTGATGCGTCACGCTCTTCCGGCGCGGCGTACGCCAGGGCGGCCACCAGCTCACGCCCGGTCAGGAACCGGGCGTGCCGCCCTCGCCGGAACGGTTCTCCGCAGAGCCGACGCGCTCCTCGGCCGGGCGGCCCCGCTCGTCCAGCTCGCGCAGCAGGTCCTGGAGCTCGGAGCGGATCCAGTCGCGGGTGGCCACCTCGCCGAGGTTCTGCCGCAGCGCCGCCACCTCCCGGCTCAGGAACTCGGTGTCCGCGATCGACCGCTCGTTCTGCTTGCGGTCCTGCTCCAGGTTGACCTTGTCCCGGTCGTCCTGCCGGTTCTGCGCCAGCAGGATCAGCGGGGCGGCGTACGACGCCTGGAGGGAGAGGGCCAGCGTCAGGAAGATGAACGGGTACTCGTCGAAGCGCACCGAGTCCGGGGCGGAGACGTTCCACACCACCCACATGATGATGATGACCGTCATCCAGACGATGAACCGGCCCGTCCCCAGGAACCGCGCGATCCGCTCGGAGAGCCGCCCGAACGCGTCCGGGTCGTACTCCGGCAGCACCCGGCGCCGCGGCGCCCGCGGCACGTCCAGGCGGATCCGGGGCCGCGCCGACTCGTTCACCCGGCGCTCCCGCTCCCGGTTCTCCCGGGCCTCCCTGGCCTCGCGCGTCTCCTTGCCCCGCTCACTCATCGTCGCCCTCCCCCGACAGCAGGAACTCCGTCTCGCGCCAGTCTTCCGGCAGCAGGTGGTCGAGGACGTCGTCCACCGTCACCGCGCCCAGCAGCGACCCGCTCTCGTCCACCACGGCCGCCGCCACGATGTCGTACGTCGCGAAGAACCCCGCCACCGCGCGCAGCGGCGTGTCCGGCGACAGTGGCTGGAGATCGTCGTCGAGCATCGCGCTGACCAGCGTGTACGGCGGGTCGCGCAGCAGCCGCTGGAAGTGCACCGTGCCCAGGTACTTGCCGGTCGGCGTCTGGTCCGGCGGGCGGCAGACGTAGACCTGCGCGGCCAGCGCCGGGGAGAGGTCCGGATTGCGCACCCGGGCCAGCGCGTCCGCGACCGTCGAGTCCGGCCGCACCACGACCGGCTCGGTGGTCATCAGACCGCCCGCCGTCCGCTCCTCGTACGCCATCAGCCGCCGCACGTCGGCCGCGTCGCCCGGCTGCATCAGGGTGAGCAGCCGCTCCTTCTCCTCCTCCGGGAGCTCCGCCAGCAGGTCCGCCGCGTCATCCGGGTCCATCGCCTCCAGGACGTCGGCGGCCCGCTCCTCCTTGAGCTTGCCGAGGATCTCGATCTGGTCGTCCTCGGGCAGCTCCTCCAGCACGTCGGCGAGCCGGTCGTCCTGGAGCGCCGCCGCCACCTCCGCCCGGCGCTTGGGCGTCAGGTGGTGCAGGACGTTGGCGAGGTCCGCCGGGCGCAACTGCTCGAAGGAGGCCAGCAGGCTCTCCGCACCCTGCCCCTCCTCCTCCAGCGAGAAGCCGGTGACCGCCGACCACTCGACCGTCAGTGTCTCCCCCCGCCGCCGCAGTGCCCCGCCGCGCCCCTTGCGGACGAAGACCCGGTCGATCTCCCAGTCCCGGCGGGCCGGGAGCTGGCGGACCGACACGTCGAGGACGGTGGCCTCCTCGTCGGTCTCCAGCAGCCGCACCCGCCGGTCCAGCAGCTCGCCGATGACGAGCCGCTCGGTGGGGCGCTGCTCGAACCGCCGGACGTTGAGCACGCCGGTGGTGATGACCTGGCCGGACTCGATGCCGGTGACGCGGGTGATGGGAAGGAAGATGCGGCGGCGCGTCGCCACCTCCACCACCAGACCGAGCAGCCGCGGCGGCCTGCGCCCCACCCGCAACATCGCCACCAGGTCCCGCACCCGGCCGACCTGGTCGCCGTTGGGGTCGAAGACGGCGACACCGGACAGGTGCGAGACGAAGATCCTCGGAGTGCCTCCCGCCATGGACCGCGCCACCTCCTCCTCGGGGGACCGATACGTACAGCTCGTTCCCCATGATCGGGAACGGAATCAGGCTAGTGCCTCGGCAGGCAATGTTCGTCCGTGAAGGAGCGGCATCCGGTGCGTGCTCCCGGCGTGCCGCCCGAACGCCCTCGTACTGGACCTACTCGGGCTCTCGGCCGGTGCGGCGAGAGTGCGTGCCGGACGCCGTGGACGCCGTGCGGCACTTTGCGCACATCCCCTAGCCCGTCCGGGGCCCCGCCGCCCTCCCACAAGCTCGTACGGCCCGGAACGCGGGCGGTGCGAGCCGGCCCGGCGAGCGGCGGAAGGGGGAGCTCCGGACGGACTCCGTGACCCCGGGTACGCTGCCGTACTGCCGCGTACGGCATTCGGCCCATCCCCGACGTCCGGACTCCCCCGACGCCCCCCGACGAGAGGCAGCGACCGACGTGACTGTGACTTCCCTGGGCCGTGCCCGCAAGGCCGCGCCGCGGACGACGGCCCTGTGCGCGGGGCTGCTCGCCGGGATCACCGCGCTCACCGGCTGCTCCTCGCCCGACCCCGACGAGGGCACCAACGGCGTCGGCAAGCTCTCCGCCGCCCAGATCCACGCCAAGGCCAAGAAGGCCGCCGCGGCCTCGGTGACGGTCCGCCTCACCGGCTCCCTGATCAGCGAGGGCGAGACCTTCAAGCTCGACATGCGGCTGAAGAAGAACGGCGGGCTCGGCAAGGTCACCTCGAAGAACGGCGAGTTCCAGCTCATGCGGGTGGGCGAGCAGCTCTTCCTCAAGGCCCGCGCCGACTTCTGGACCCACGACAAGGGCGGGGACAAGCCCACGGAGGCCGACTCCGAGGCCGCCGACAAGCTGGACGGCATGTTCGTCAAGGTCCCCGAGGGCGACCCCGCCTACAAGCAGCTGACCACCTTCACCGACAAGGATGTCCTCCTCGGCGGCCTGCTCACCCTGCACGGCAAGGTCGCCACCGGCGACCGGGGCAGCGTCGGCGGCGTCCGCACCATCGCCGTCTCCGGCGACAGCGGCGCGGGCGGCACCCTCGACGTCTCCCTGGAGGGCACCGCGTACCCGCTGCGCCTCACCCGGGCCGGGGACGCCGGGGCCCTGCGCATGAGCGACTGGAACCAGGCCTTCAGCCTCAAGGCGCCGGCCGAGGACGAGATGGTCGACTACGGCCGCGAACTCCCCAGCGACTGACCTGGCCCCGCGGAGGCGTCAGCCCTTCTTACGGGCCTTGCGACGCCCCAGCCCGAACAGCAGCCGGGGCAGCGCCGCCGGGACCGCCTGCCGCGTGGTCACCGCGGTGGCGGCGGGAGGTACGGCGAGGCTGGAGTCGGGGAGCGGCTCGGTCGCCCCGGTCGGGGTGAGCCGCACCACGCGGCAGCTCTCGGCCCACCGCTCGGTGAGGCGGTCGCTGTCGGGGGCGTTGAGCCGCTTCCCCTTCAGCTCGGCGACCGCCGCCTCCCACGCCTCGGTCCCAGGGGCCACCTCGGCGACCGCGGCCCGCCAGGTCAGCAGGCGCCCGCCCTTGTCCTTGCTGCGGACCGTCACCGACGCCTCGCCGCCGTCCGCCAGCTCCGGCAGCGGCTGCTCGCCCGGCCCGTCGCCGACCAGCACCGCGGCGCCGTCCAGCCACGCGTGCCACACCGGCCGGGGGGCCCGCGTCCCGCCCTGGACCCAGATGAGCCCCGACTTCTTGGTGGCCTCCTCGATGAGGGCCCGCTCCAGCAGCGTCTGCGTCATACCGGTAAGCGTAGGCCCTGGCCGTACCCCTGGCGGGGCCGGTACGGCGGCGCTCACGCCGGGCGGCGGGCCTCGACCAGGGTGCGGGTGGAGTGGGCGACGAAGGGCCCCTCGGCGGTGATCCGCTCGTGCAGGGCGCGCAGCCGGTCGCGGTGGGCCTCGACGGTGAACCCCGGCACCGTCCACACCACCTTGCGCAGGAAGTGGACGACGGCGCCGATGTCGTGGAACTCCATCCGCAGCCGCTCGGTGCGCTGCTCCACCACTTCCAGCCCCGCCTGCTCGGCCTGGGCCTGCTCGACCTCGGGGTGGCGCAGCCTGCGGACCTCGCCGCCGAGCGGGCCGAGGAAGAACTCACTCAGCTCGAAGACGGTCTCCGGGCCGACGTGCTGGGCGAAGTACGTCCCGCCGGGCGCCAGGACGCGGGCGATCTCCGTCCACCACACGGTGGCCGGATGGCGGCTGGTGACGAGGTCGAAGGCGCCGTCGACGAAGGGCAGCGGCGGCTCCTCGGGACCGGCGACGACCACCACGCCGCGCGGCTGGAGCAGCCGGGTGGCGCGGGCCAGGTTCGGCGGCCAGGACTCCGTGGCCGCCATCGCGGGCGGGAAGGGCCCGGCGCCGGCGAGGACTTCGCCGCCGCCGGTCTGGAGGTCGAGGGCGGCGCGGTGGGCGGGGTCGGAGAGCCGCGCGGCCAGCAGCCGCTGGTAGCCCCAGGAGGGGCGCTCCTCTGTGGCCCGGCCCTCGAACCAGGAGAAGTCCCAGCCGTCGACCTCCGCCGCCTCGCCCTCGGCGACCAGCGCGTCGAAGTCGGGGGAAGGGGGCCGGGGGCCGGGGCCGTGGCCGGGGGCTGCGGGAGAGCTGTGGGACATCAGGCCATCATGGCCGCGACCCGGGCCCCGGACCACCGCTTTCCCGCGGTCCGGGGCCTCCGCCTCCTGCCCGCTTCCCCCGCCCGCTCAGAGCCAGCCGTTCCGCTTCAGCGTGCGGTGGATGGCGACACAGGTCCCGAAGATCACGCCGAGCACCAGCGGATAGCCGAACTTCCACTCGACCTCGGGCATGTACTCGAAGTTCATGCCGTAGACGCCGCAGATCATCGTGGGGACGGCGATGATCGCCGCCCACGAGGTGATCTTCCGCATGTCCGCGTTCTGGGCGAGGGTGGCCTGCGCCAGGTTGGCCTGGAGGATCGAGTTGAGGAGTTCGTCGAAGCCGAGGACGTGCTCCTGGACCCGGGTGAGGTGGTCGGCGACGTCGCGGAAGTACTTCTGGATGTCCGGGTCGATCAACCGCATCGGCCGCTCGCTGAGCAGTTGCAGCGGCCGCGACAGCGGCGCCACCGCCCGCTTGAACTCCAGCACCTCCCGCTTGAGCTGGTAGATGCGGCCGGCGTCGACGCCGCGCGAGGTGCCCTTGCCCGGCGCCGTGAAGACCTCCGTCTCCACCTCGTCGATGTCGTCCTGCATCGCGTCGGCCACCGCGAGGTAGCCGTCGACGATGTGGTCCGCTATGGCGTGCAGCACCGCCGAGGGGCCCTTCGCCAGCAGCTCCGGGTCCTCCTGGAGGCGGCGGCGGAGCGCCCGCAGCGAGCCCTGGCCGCCGTGCCGGACGGTGATGAAGAAGTCCCGGCCGGTGAAGCACATCACCTCGCCGGTCTCCACCACCTCGCTGGTGGCGGTGAGTTCGGCGTGGTCGACGTAGTGGATGGTCTTGAAGACGGTGAACAGGGTGTCGTCGTACCGCTCCAGCTTCGGCCGCTGGTGGGCGTGGACGGCGTCCTCCACCGCGAGCGGGTGCAGCCCGAACTCGGCGGCGATCCCGGCGAATTCCTCCTCGGTCGGCTCGTGCAGGCCGATCCAGGCGAAGCCGCCGCCGCGGCGGACCCGCAGCATCGCCTCGTGCGGCGTGAGCGGCTCCTCGTGGATCAGGCGGCGGCCGTCCCGGTAGACGGCGCAGTCCACCACGGCGGAGTGGGTGGAGGCGGAACGGGTGGCGTCATAGGTGGCGCCGGACGGGCTGGCCTTGCGCAGTGAGGGCCGGACGGCTGCGCGCAGGTCACGGATCATCGACATGGGCTGGCTCCTTGCGACGGGGCCGCCGCCGACGGGTGGAACTACCCGGAATGGGGACGTCCGGACCAGGGCGGCCGGCTCATCCGCAAAGCGGGGAGCACCGCACCGGCATGCTGGCGGCCAACGCGGCTGTACGGGAAAAGGGCTGGGTGCCTGAAGCCCTTCCGTCGAGCCGCGCAGAGGGAAAGCCGAGAGGTTTGACCGGGCCTGGCCCGGGTAGTTCGGCTTCGGTTCCGCGGAGAGCAGCTAGCGGCGGCGACGTTGCCGCCGGAGGGAAGGGCGGGTCGTACTGCACGGTCGACTTCGATCCATGACAGCCCCACCTCCTCCGGCCGGTCCCCCTTGAGGGATGACGATGTCGGGCGAGAAAGCGCGCTCGGCGCGCTGCCCTGACCGGCGGCCAAGACTAGCAGCAGGTCACCGTGTCAAGTCCCACTTTGCCTGTTCCATACGCGCCACTTCACGCCTGTGGCCCGCCTCACGTACGCGGTTCCGCCACCCGGCCGAACCCGTCCCCGCGGCTCCTCCCGCTCCGGGGCCGTGCGGGGGTGCCGGTTAAGGTCGCGGCATGGCTGATGTACTCCCGCTGGTCGAGGCCCGGCTGCGCAGCGCGCTCGGCGAACCGGACGCTCGCGCCGCGATCACCTTCCTCGGCACCGACCGCGTCGAGGTGCTCCGCTTCCTCGACGCCCAGGCCTCCGGACCCGCCGCCGAAGCCGACCGGCCGCTGGTGCGGTACGCCACCCTCGGCATGGCGGCCCAGCCGATGGCCGACCCCACGGCGACCCTGGCCGACCCGGTGAAGGGACCGCGCGCCGAGCTGGTGCTGACCGTGCAGGCCGGAGTGGCCGACACCGACAAGGTGCTCCGCCCGCTGGCCGTGCTGGCCGCCTCCCCGCAGGTGGAAGGGGTGATCGTGGCTCCCGGCGCCTCGCTGGACGTGGGCGAGCCGCTGTGGCCGGGGGCGCCCTTCAGCTCCGTACTGGTCGCCGAGCCGGGCGGGCTGGTGGAGGACCTGGAGCTGGACGCGCCGATGGAGCCGGTCCGCTTCCTGCCGCTGCTGCCGATGACGCCCAACGAGGCCGCCTGGAAGCGGGTCCACGGCGCGCAGGCACTCCAGGAGCGGTGGCTGACCCACGAGACCGACCTGCGCGACCCGCACCGCACCTCGGTCCCGCTCGACTAGGGGCCCCCTCACACACGTACGCGGCGGGCCGCCCACCCCCCCACGGAGGACGGCCCGCCGTGCTGTCGCCACGGTGCGGCATCTACTCGGCGAAGACGGCGACCCCGTCCTCGACGGCGTGGCGCGGCTCCTCCTCGACAACCTCCTCGGTCAGCGCCCGGCGGCGTACCAGGACGACGCCGGCGCCGAGGACGGCGGTGACCGCCGCCACCACGAAGGGGATGTGCACGTTGGTCCACTCCTCGATCTTCGGGGCGAAGAAAGGGGCGGCCGCCGCCGCGAACCAGCGCACGAAGTTGTACCCGGCGCTCGCCACCGGCCGCGGCGCGTCCGAGACGCCCAGTGCCAGCTCGGTGTAGACGGTGTTGTTGACGCCGATGAAGGCACCGGCGAGGACGGTGCAGACCACGGCCACGGTGTGGTTGCCGTAGCCGAGCACGAGAACGTCCACGGCGAGCAGCAGCAGCGAGCCGCCCAGCACCTTCAGCGAGCCGAACCGCCGCTGGAGGCGCGGGGCGACCAGTACGGAGAAGACCGCCAGCAGCAGGCCCCAGGCGAAGAAGACGGCGCCGGACTTGTAGGGCGTCATGTCCAGCACGAACGGGGTGAAGGCCAGCACCGTGAAGAACGTGTAGTTGTAGAAGAACGCAGAGGCGGCGACCGAGGCGAGTCCGCCGTGGCCGAGCGCCTTCAGCGGATCCAGCAAGGTCGTCCTGCGCGCGGGCTTCGGCTGCTCCTTCAGCAGGGCCGTGATGGCGAGGAAGCCGATGGCCATCAGGGCGGCCGTGCCGAAGAACGGGTAGCGCCAGCTCGCGTCGCCGAGGACGGCTCCGAGCAGCGGGCCGCAGGCCATGCCGAGGCCGAGCGCCGACTCGTAGAGCAGGATCGCCGCGGCGCTGCCGCCCGCCGCCGCGCCGACGATCACGGCGAGCGAGGTCGAGACGAAAAGGGCGTTGCCCAGCCCCCATCCGGCGCGGAAGCCGACCAGTTCGCCGACCGAGTCGGAGGTGCCGGAGAGCGCGGCGAAGACCACCACCAGGGCGAGTCCCAGCAGCAGCGTCCTCCGCCCGCCTATCCGGCTGGAGACGAAGCCGGTGACCAGCATCGCCACGGCGGTGATCAGGAAGTACGAGGTGAACAGCAGCGACACCTCGGAGGCGCTGGCGTTCAGCCCCTGGGCGATCGACGGCAGGATCGGGTCGACGAGCCCGATCCCCATGAAGGCCACGACCGAGGCCCCGGCCGTCGCCCAGACCGCCATCGGCTGACGCAGCAAGGAGGGGCGCTCCGTGCCGGGGGTGAGGGGGTCCGGGCCCGGGGGCGCGGTGGGGTGCGCACCGCTCGCGTTCTTGCTGCGCATGAGAGCTCCTTCTTCCTGGCGGAAGCTCCGGGGGTGATCTGGTCTGCGACCACGGTAAGTTAGGCGTGCTAATTAGTGCAAGTTACATCTACTTGCTGTGGCCTCAAGCGTCGGCCGGGCTCAGGTGGGGTGGCCTCAAGCGCCGGCCGGGCTTACGTGGGGTGGCCTCAAGCGCCGGCCGGGCTTACGTGGGGTGGCCTCAAGCGTCGGCCGGGCTTGAACGGGTGGCCTCGATCGTCGGCCGGGCTCGGGCGCCGGGCTTGGGTGGGTGGCCTCAAATGCCGGCCGGGCTAAGGGGGGGCGAGAGGGGGCGGCGATCGAGGTCAGTCTGTAGCGGCGTGGGGGTCGGGTCCGGGTCGTACTCGGTAGCCCGGTGCAGCGTGTGTCGGCTTGCCCTGTCGCGTCCCGTTATCCTCTTCTACGGGCCGTACAGGCGTACGGCCCGTAGAAGAGTGTCCGCCCCCACGTCTGTCTGGAGTACCGCGTCGTGCGCATCGACCTGCACACCCACTCCACGGCGTCGGACGGTACGGACACCCCCGCGGCCCTGGTGCGCGCGGCCGCCGCCCAGGGGCTGGACGTCGTCGCGCTCACCGATCACGACACGACGCGTGGCCACGCCGAGGCGGCGGCCGCGCTTCCCGAGGGCCTCACCCTCGTGCCCGGGGCCGAACTCTCCTGCCGCCTGACCGGCCCTGAGGGCACGGTCGGCGTGCACATGCTGGCCTACCTCTTCGACCCCGCCGAACCGGAACTCCTGCGCCAGCGCGAGCTGGTCCGCGACGACCGTGTGCCGCGTGCCCGCGCCATGGTCGACAAGCTGCGCGCCCTCGGCGTCGACGTGAGCTGGGAGCGGGTGGCCCGGATCGCCGGGGACGGCTCGGTCGGCCGCCCGCACATCGCGGAGGCCCTGGTCGAGCTGGGCGTCGTCGCCTCCGTCTCGGACGCCTTCACCGAGGAGTGGCTGGCCGACGGCGGCCGGGCGTACGCCCCCAAGCACGAGCTGGACCCGTTCGACGCCGTCCGCCTGGTCAAGGCCGCCGGAGGCGTCACCGTCCTCGCCCACCCGTTCGCCGTCAAGCGCGGCCACGTGGTGCCCGAGAAGGCGGTGGCCCGCCTCGCCGAGGCCGGGCTCGACGGCATCGAGGCCGACCACGCCGAGCACGACGCCGCCGACCGCGCCCGGGTGCGCGCCCTCGCCGCAGAACTCGGCCTGCTCGCCACCGGCTCCAGCGACTACCACGGCACCCGCAAGGACATCGCCCTCGGCGCCCACACCACCGACCCCGAGATCTACGGCGAGATCACCCGTCGCGCCACGGGAGCCTTCCCCGTCCCCGGCGCGGGTGGACACCCGCGCGGCTGACCGGCCGGCCCTCGGCCGACCCGGCGCCCTCGCGGCGTCCCGCGCCTCCCCCTGCCCGCCGCCGTACGGCGGTCCCGGGCGCCCCCTCCTTCCGTACGTCCCCCCGCGGACCGCGGCGGCCGCACCGTGCCGCCGTGTCCGCCCCTGAGCAAGTCAAGGCCCCCCTGTGTTCGACGTCGCCGTATTCGCCTCCCTCTTCGTCACCCTCTTCGTGATCATGGACCCGCCGGGGATCATGCCGATCTTCCTGGCGCTCACCGCCGGACGCCCGGCCAAGGTCCAGCGGAAGATGGCCTTCCAGGCCGTCTGCGTCGCCTTCGGCGTCATCGCCGTCTTCGGCGTGCTGGGCCACCAGATCCTCGCCTACCTGCACGTCTCCGTACCGGCGCTGATGATCGCCGGTGGCCTCCTGCTGCTGCTCATCGCGCTCGACCTGCTCACCGGCAAGACCGAGGAGCCGCAGCAGACCAAGGACGTCAACGTCGCCCTCGTCCCGCTGGGCATGCCCCTGCTGGCCGGACCCGGCGCCATCGTCTCGGTGATCCTCGCCGTCCAGGACGCCGACGGCGCCTCGGCGCAGGTCTCCGTCTGGGCCGCCATCGTCGCCATGCACGTCGTGCTCTGGCTGACGATGCGGTACTCCCTGCTGATCATCCGCGTCATCAAGGACGGCGGTGTGGTCCTGGTGACCCGGCTGGCCGGCATGATGCTCTCCGCCCTCGCCGTCCAGCAGATCATCAACGGCGTCACCCAGGTCGTCCAGGGCGCCTGATCCGGCCGCGTACGCGAAAGCCTCCGCACCGACGGTTTCGGTGCGGAGGCTTTCGCGTATGTGGCGCCGCTGCGGCCGTCCGGGTGCCCCGGGGCGGAAGCGGGAACTCCGGGGCGGTGTTACGAGGCGGCGGCTTCCGCCGGGCGGATGTAGAGGCGCTGGCCGATCGCTGCGGCCTGCTGAACGATCCGGTTCACGGAGTCGGCGTCCACCACGGTGCTCTCCAGCGCCGTGCCGTTGACGTCGTCGAGTCGCATGATCTCGAAGCGCAAATGCTTCTCCCTTCGTCGGTCCTCCGGCTGGGGCGCCGGGGAACGCGTGGTACGAGATGTCAGTCTTGTCCCGTTCTGTTGCCAGGGCGTTGCCTGGCCGTCAAGAGCCAGTGACTGGTGGAGCCCGCCGGACCTCGCGGGCGGCACCTGGTGCGCGACGCACGGGGCGCCTCGCGGGGCGGGGCTCCGAGGCGTTCAACGGCCTCGCGCCCGAGAACATTCCCTACGCTAACGAAAAATTTCGCGTATCTAATTACTGATGGGTGTGTACTTGGCACCCGGCCGGTCCTCGCCCTCGTCCCGGGCAGCGACAATGGGCCGGTGCTGAACGACGACGACCTGAACGACCTGACCGCGCTCCACGCCCGCATCGACCGCACCAACGAACTCCTGGAACGCATGCTGGCGGAGGTGGCGAAGACCCCCTCCACCCACGCCGTCTTCGTCGACGCCGGATACCTCTACGCCGCCGCCGGACGCCTGGTCACCGGGACCGAGGAGCGCGGCGCCTTCGACCTCGACGCCGAGGGACTCATCGACGCCCTCATCGACCGGGCCCGCCAGATCTTCGCCGACAGCCGCCTGCTCCGCGTCTACTGGTACGACGGCGCCCGCCGCCGCATCCACACCGCCGAACAGCTCGCCATCGCCGCCCTCCCCGACGTCAAGGTCCGCCTCGGCAACCTCAACGCCAACAACCAGCAGAAGGGCGTCGACTCCCTCATCCGCGGCGACCTCGAATCACTGGCCCGCCACCGTGCCATCAGCGACGCCGTCCTCATCGGCGGCGACGAGGACCTGGTCTCCGCCGTCGAGTCGGCCCAGGGCCACGGCGCCCGCGTCCACCTCTGGGGCATCGAGGCCACCGAGGGCCGCAACCAGGCCGACCCGCTCCTGTGGGAGGTCGACACCCAGCGCACCCTCGACCTCACCTTCTTCCAGCCGTACCTGACGCGCCGCGCCACCACCCCGTCGTACGACGCCGCCGGTACCCCCCGCCCCGGCCGCGACGATGTGCGCTTCACGGGCGCCCGCATCGCCGCCCAGTGGCTCGCCGAGCGCGGCCGCACGGCCCTCATCGACCTGCTTCCCGGCCACCCCTACCTGCCCGCCGCCGACGACCAGGCCCTCCTCGTCGAGGCGGAACGCCGGCTCGCGTACTCCCTGCGCGGCCAGTCCGACCTCCGCCGGGCCCTGCGCGACGGTTTCTGGGAGCACCTGCGCACCCAGTACTGACCGGAACCACTACCCGTGGGCGTTCCAGAAACCGGCCAGGGCGCGCGCCGTCTCCCCCGGGTTGTCGGTGTTGGGGGAGTGCTCGGCGCCCGGGATCACCACGCGCTCCGTCGCCAGCCGCCGCGCCATGTCGTCCATCAGCTCCACCGGCCAGGTGTCGTCCCGCTCGCCGGAGACCACCTGCGTCGGCACCCCGCACGCCGCCAGCTCCGCCACCAGGTCCGGTTCGGTCCGCAACTGGCGGCCGGTCGCCGTGAGCTGCGCGGGGGAGTGCTTCAGCCAGCGGGCCCGCAGCGCCGCCTCGGCCCGCACCTCGTCCTCGTCCGGCTCGGCGAGGTCCTCCGGGGTGGCCAGCGCCTGGATCGCGTCCCAGACCTGCCCCATCTCCATCGCGGCCATCGCCGCCGTCAGCAGGGTGATGCGCTGCTGCTGCTCCTCGGAGACCTCGGCGGGGCCGGAGGAGAGCAGCGTCAGCGAGCAGAACGGCTCCGCGTCCCGCAGCACCGCCGCCCGCGCGATCTGGCCGCCCAGCGAATGCCCCAGCAGATGCACCCGCCCGCGCCCGCGCACCGCCGCCGCCTGCGCCAGCAGGTCCAACGCCAGCTCAGGCCGGGCGTACGCCCCCTCGTCGTCCGGCCCCGGCGTCTCGTACTGCCCCCGCCCGTCCACCGCGACCACCCGGAACCCCGCCTCCGCGAGCGGCTCCAGCAACGCGATGAAGTCCTCCTTGCTGCCGGTGTACCCGGGCACCAGCAGCGCCGTCCCCCGCGCCACCCCCGCAGGCCGCGCATCCAGCACGGCGAACTCCCCACGCCCCGTCACCAGCCTCTCGGCACGAGCACACGCGGGCGGAACAAACGTAGGCGGCTTACTCATGCCCGCAGGCTAACCCCCTCCCCCACACCCCCGAACGCCGAGGCAACGATCGAGCACCGCCCAGCCAATCTCCAGCCCGGCCGGCGTTTGAGGCAGTCTGTGACCGGCACGGTCGAGCGGCGCTGAGCCAAAAGACAGCCCGGCCGGCGCTTGAGGCCGAACCGACCGGCACGGCAGATCACCCGAACACGCCGACGGCCCGGACCCCCACAGGGGACCCGGGCCGTCGGACCGGTAGGAACCGGCAACTACTCAGCCTCCACCGGAGCCGCCTGCGCGACCTTCCGCGTCCGACGCCGCGGCGCCCGGGGAGCAGCCTCGCCGGCAGCGGCCCCGTCGGCGTCCGCCCCCTGTTCGGCCGTGGCGGCCTTACGGGTCCGACGGCGCGGCTTGGCCGGCGCGGCCTCGGCGCTCTCCGAGGCGTGTTCGGCAGCGGGCCCCTGCGCGGGAACCTCCGCCTCGGCCGCGGTGGCGGCCTTACGGGTCCGGCGGCGCGGCGTGCGCGGAGCCGCCTCGGCCTCGGCCTCGACAGCGCCCTCACCCGCAGCGGCGCCCGCCGCAGCGGTCTCGACGGTCTGGAAGGCGAGCGGCTCCTGATCCGCGACGCGGGTCCGGCGGCGGCGGCGCGGGGCGCGCGCCTCGGCCGGAGCCTCGACGGTCTCCGAGACGGCGACGGCCTCCTCAGCCTTGGCCGGAGCCCCGGCCTCCGCAGCCTTCGCTGGAGCCGCGGCCTCGGCGGCCATCGGCTCACCGGAACGGGTCCGGCGCCGGCGGCGCGGCTGGCGGGCCGGACGCTCGCCCGGCTCGCTCCGCTCCTCCTGACGCTCCTCGCGCCCCTCGGAGCGGCCACCGCTCTTGCCGCGGCGCCCGTCGGCGCGGCCACCACGGGCGCCCCGCCCGCCGGTCTCGCCGAGGTCCTCGACCTCTTCGGCGGCCAGCCCGGCCCGGGTGCGCTCACCGCGGGGGAGGGTGCCCTTGGTGCCCTGCGGGATGCGCAGTTCCTCGTAGAGGTGCGGGGAGGTGGAGTAGGTCTCGACCGGGTCGTGGAAGGTCAGGTCGAGCGCCTTGTTGATCAACTGCCAGCGCGGGATGTCGTCCCAGTCGACCAGCGTGATCGCGATGCCGGTGCGCCCGGCGCGGCCGGTGCGGCCGATCCGGTGCAGGTAGGTCTTCTCGTCCTCGGGCGTCTGGTAGTTGACGACGTGCGTCACACCCTCGACGTCGATGCCGCGGGCGGCGACGTCGGTGCAGACCAGGACGTCGACCTTGCCGTTGCGGAAGGCGCGCAGCGCCTGCTCGCGAGCGCCCTGGCCGAGGTCGCCGTGGACCGCGCCGGAGGCGAAGCCGCGGCGCTGGAGCTGCTCGGCGATGTCGGCGGCGGTCCGCTTGGTCCGGCAGAAGATCATCGCCAGGCCCCGGCCCTCGGCCTGGAGGATGCGGGAGACCAGCTCCGGCTTGTCCATGGAGTGGGCGCGGAAGACGTGCTGCGCGATGTTGGCGACGGTGGCGCCCTCGTCGTCCGGCGAGGTGGCGCGGATGTGCGTGGGCTGCGTCATGTACCGGCGGGCGAGGCCGATGACCGCGCCCGGCATGGTCGCCGAGAACAGCATGGTCTGGCGCTTGGCCGGAAGCATCGTGACGATGCGCTCGACGTCGGGCAGGAAGCCCAGGTCGAGCATCTCGTCGGCCTCGTCCAGGACGAGGGACTTGATGTGACCGAGGTCGAGCTTGCGCTGACCGGCGAGGTCGAGGAGGCGGCCGGGGGTGCCGACGATGACGTCGACGCCCTTGTTGAGCGCCTCCACCTGGGGCTCGTAGGCGCGGCCGCCGTATATGGCGAGGACGCGGACGTTGCGCACCTTGCCCGCGGTCAGCAGGTCGTTGGTCACCTGCTGGCACAGCTCACGGGTCGGGACGACGACGAGGGCCTGCGGCGCGTTGGTGAGCTGCTCGGGCTTGGCCCGGCCCGCCTCGACGTCGGCGGCGACGGTGACGCGCTCCAGCAGGGGGAGGCCGAAACCGAGGGTCTTGCCCGTGCCGGTCTTGGCCTGGCCGATGACGTCGGTGCCCGAGAGGGCGACCGGCAGCGTCAGCTCCTGGATGGGAAAGGGATTGGTGATGCCGACGGCTTCGAGGGCCTCGGCGGTCTCGGAAAGGATTCCGAGTTCTCGAAAGGTAGTCAGGGCGCTGGCCTCTTCTGTGAGACGCGGTACGAGGCGAACGCGGGGATCTTGACCGTGCCGTTACCGCCGGCCGCGAATAAGGCGGGCCGGGTGGCACGGGACCACAGCCGACGCTCGAGCGATCGTGCCGCTGAGGGTCCCGCCGCACGTCGTCCGCGCGTGTGCGATCAGTGCTGATCACCGCACGGTCCGGCGCCGGAGGGCTGTCGGGTCGGAGCCGATCGGGCCACCGACCGGGCATCCTCATTCATACGGCCCGCCGAATATTCGACAGGCGCATTACCACTGTACCCCGGATTCGCGCATACGTGTTGGGCGAATTGATGACGTAGCCCGTCTCACAGCCCGCGACCGCTCCCTGCGGCCCCGGCGTACCGGGCTATTGTGCGGTCCGGTGGCTCCGTCGTCCCGCCCGCCGGGAGGAAGGCGCCGCCCGCCCGGAGGGAGCGGTCCCAGCCCCGCACCCGCGCCCTCGCGGGGACAGACCGACCGACCGGGACAGCGCGTCCCGGACCGGCCGGGACCGGCCGCGGCCGGCCCGCGCCGGTGGCCTCGCTAGGAGACTGATGGAGACGCCCGACACACCCGCAGCCGAGACGCCCACGGGCATCGCCGCCCAGAACTGGCGGACGGCCGCCGCCGAGCCCCAGTACCGGGCCGCCGTCGTCGATCTGCTCGGAGCGCTCGCCTACGGCGAGCTGGCCGCCTTCGAGCGGCTCGCCGAGGACGCCAAGCTGGCGCCCACCGTGGCCGACAAGGCGGAGCTGGCGAAGATGGCGTCCGCCGAGTTCCACCACTTCGAGAAGTTGCGCGACCGCCTCACCGCGATCGACGTCGAGCCGACCGCGGCCATGGACCCGTTCGCCGCCGCCCTCGACGGCTTCCACCGGCAGACCGCGCCGTCGGACTGGCTGGAGGGCCTGGTCAAGGCGTACGTCGGCGACGCCATCGCCAGCGACTTCTACCGGGAGGTGGCGGTCCGGCTCGACACCGACACCCGCGACCTGGTCCTGGAGGTGCTCGACGACACCGGCCACGCGGAGTTCGCGGTCGGCAAGGTGCGGGCCGCCATCGAGGAGGACCCCCGTGTCGGCGGGCGGCTCGCGTTGTGGGCACGGCGGCTGATGGGGGAGGCGCTGTCGCAGGCGCAGCGGGTCGTCGCCGAGCGCGACGCCCTCTCCACCATGCTCGTCGGCGGCCTCGCCGACGGCTTCGACCTCGCCGAGGTGGGCCGGATGTTCTCCCGGATCACCGAGGCCCACACCAAGCGGATGGCCGCGCTCGGCCTCGCCTCCTGACCCACCGGCACCCGGCACCCGGCCCGCGGGCATGCGGTCAGGCGGGCCGGGCGGTCCGCCTGACCTGCCGCCGCTGCGCGGGCCGTACCAGCAGCGACAGCAGCGCGGCCGCCATGACGAGCGCGCCGCCGAGGACGACCAGGGGCTGGGCGCCGTCGAGCGCGGTGTGCGTGACGAAGGCGCCGAGCAGGCCGCCCGCGGCGCCGGTCGGGCCGACCAGGCGCGGGGTGGGGAGCCGGTGCGGCAGCCGCCGCAGGGCGAGCCACGCCACGGCGAGTCCGATGGCCAGGGCGCCGACTGTCTCCACGATCACTGGGTCCCCCTCACTGGGCTCCGCGTCCTTGGGTCTCCGCCTTGCGGCGACCGGTCCGGAAGGACGCGCTCCGGGCCGGTCGGCGGGCGGGCCCGTGGCCGTTCCGTCCGCCACAAATCGGTCGTAGCCGGTCCTACCCGGGCCGTCCGGGAGCCAATCCTCGGTTCGGGGCCGTCCTGCGGGCCGGCCGAGGAGCCCAGCCGGTGCGGGGCCGGGCCGGCCTCCTCTCCGGCGTACCCGCGCGGTGCCATCCGTACGGAGCAGTCGAACGGCCGTGCGAAACGGGGTCGCGCCGGGAGTGGAGGCGGGCCCGGAGGCGCGGAAGGGGCGCCTCCGTGGCGGAGGCGCCCCTTCCGGGCCTTGCGGACGTCCCGGCGGGCCGGGGGGAGTCCTGATGTCCTACAGCGCGGCGTTGAAGCCCACCCGGCGGGTGGTCGGCTCGCCCAGCTCCACGTAGGCGATCCGGTCCACGGGGACCAGGACCTTACGGCCGTGCTCGTCCGTGAGGGACAGCAGCTTCGCCTTGCCGGCGAGCGCCTCGGTCACGGAGCTCTCGACCTCCTCGGCGGTCTGCGCGCTCTCCAGAACGATCTCGCGCGGCGCGTGCTGCACGCCGATCTTGACCTCCACGGCTATGTCCCTCCGAGGGTCGGTGTTGTGCGCGAAGTGCGCCCTTGGCGCCCACATTAGCCCGGTCGCGCCGGGCGGCGGCCCGCCCGGCCGAACGCCGGTAGCGAACAGCGGGCGCGGACGCCGGGGGAGACGGCTGCCGTCAGCCGCCCTGCTCGCTGTGTTTCGGGAACCCGGCGATACCGCGCCAGGCCAGCGAGGAGAGGAGCTGCACCGCCTTGTCGCGCGGGACCGGGCTGGCGCTGGAGAGCCAGTAGCGGGCCACCACCTGGGAGAAGCCGCCGAGACCCACGGCCAGCAGCATCGACTCCTCCTTGGGCAGCCCGGTGTCCTCGGCGATGACGGCGCTGATCGCCTCCGCGCACTGGAGCGTGACCTTGTCCACGCGCTCGCGGACCGACGGCTCGTTGGTCAGGTCCGACTCGAAGACCAGCCGGAAGGCGCCGCCCTCGTCCTCGACGTACGCGAAGTACGCGTCCATCGTCGCGGCGACCCGCAGCTTGTTGTCCGAGGTGGACGACAGGGCTGTCTGGACCGCCTGCAGGAGCGCCTCGCAGTGCTGGTCGAGCAGGGCCAGGTAGAGGTCGAGCTTGCCGGGGAAGTGCTGGTAGAGCACCGGCTTGCTGACGCCCGCGCGCTCGGCGATGTCGTCCATGGCCGCCGCGTGGTACCCCTGCGCGACGAAGACCTCCTGGGCCGCGCCCAGGAGCTGGTTCCTGCGGGCACGGCGCGGCAGACGTGTTCCCCGCGGACGAGCTGCCTCTGTCTGCTCGATGGCTGTCACGCCGCCTCCCAAGATCGTTGCGTGTGCGGTGTGCGCCGCGTCGGCCATCGTACTTTTCGGTAACCGGAGCGTGCGCGGTGCGAGCGCAGAATTTCACGGAGTGAGCGCTTCCGGAACCGTCGGTGGCCAGCCGGAATCCCGGCTGAAGCGGACATACGCGAAGAAGCCTCCGGGGTCCTCGGGGCCCGCTCGCCGGGCCCGCCGCGCTCAGCGGTAGTCGTCCTCGTCCTCCTCGACCACCAGGAGCTGCTCCACGGCGTCCGCCTCGTTGGCGGTGCTGGGGTCGATCCCGGCCAGGGCCTCCTCGGCGCCCTCGGGGTCGTCAGGGTCCACCGAGGCCTGCTGCTCCGCCGCGTCCCCCTCGGGGGCCCGCAGCAGCGGGTCGTCCTCGGTCGCCGGGGTGGGCCGGTCCGGGCCGGTGCCGGTCGGGTCGGTCGTCATGGGGTACCGCCTTTCCTCGTGTGCGTGGCTCGCGTCACCAGGGCTCCGGCGGGCGCTCGGGACGCGGACCGCTCGGCCGCGTCCGCCGCCCGCCCCGCCTTCCGAGCGTAGGAGAGTCGGCGGGGTGACGCGATGCGGTGCGCGTACCCGGCCGAGCCGCTCCGAACAGAAGCGTTGCGTGGCGGTGCGCACACCCCGGGTAGGCACCGCCCCGTGCAGGCGGGACGCGCCGGATGCTGTGACTCCGAACACGCCAACGGTGGTGTGATCGTCTCGTAACATTGCCGCATGTCTTCGACCGACCTGCCCGACGTGACCGGCGCCGTCCTGCCCAAGGTGAGCGCGGTCCGCGTCGAGGAGGGCGAGCGGCTGCGCCAAGTGGGCCTGTCCGGGCTCACGCTGACCGTGCGTTCGCGCCCGCCGTCCCGCGAGGGCCTGCCGCCCGCCCTGTACGTCCACGGCCTCGGCGGCTCCTCGCAGAACTGGTCGGCCCTGATGCCGCTGCTGGCCGACACCGTCGACGGCGAGGCCCTGGACCTGCCCGGCTTCGGCGACTCCCCGCCGCCGGACGACGGCGACTACTCGATCACCGCGCACGCCCGCGCCGTCATCCGCCACCTCGACGCGGCCGGACGCGGCCCGGTCCACCTCATCGGCAACTCGCTCGGCGGCGCCGTCTCCACCCGGGTCGCCGCCGCCCGCCCCGACCTGGTGCGCACCCTCACCCTGGTCTCCCCGGCCCTGCCCGAGCTGCGCGTCCAGCGCTCCGCCGTCCCCACCGCCATGCTCGCGCTGCCCGGCATGGGCGCCCTGCTGGGCCGCCTGGCCCGGGACCTGACGGCGGAACAGCGCACCCGCGGCGTCCTCGGCCTCTGCTACGGCGACCCGGCGCGGATCTCCCCGGAGGCATTCAGCAACGCCGTCGCGGAGATGGAGCGCCGGATGGCGCTGCCGTACTTCTGGGACGCCATGGTCCGCTCGGCCCGCGGCATCGTCGACGCGTACACCCTCGGCGGCCAGCACGGGCTGTGGCGCGTGGCCGAACGCGTCCTCGCCCCGACCCTCCTGGTCTACGGCAGCCGCGACCGGCTCGTCGGCCACCGGATGGCGCGCCGGGCCGCCACCGCCTTCCGCGGCTCCCGGCTGCTGACTCTCCCGGACGCCGGGCACGTCGCCATGATGGAGTATCCCGACGAGGTCGCGGCCGCCGTACGAGAACTGCTCGCCGACGCGGGGGAGACCCTGCCACCCGCCTCCCACCGGAGCACCGGGTGCGCCGCCCCGACCGCAGACGAAGCGTTGCCCGCCGACGGCGCGGGCGACCAGAGCCAGGGGAGCTGAACCCGCGCGTGGGACGTCACCGTCGCCCCTCGTCGTCCGCCGGGTCCGCCGCGCAGGGGCGGACCCGGCCGGGCGACACCGGCGCCACCGAGCAGTACCCGGCCGACGGGCCGCCACCGGACGCGGCCGTCCGCCGCGCCCCCCGGGGGCAGGGGCCCCCGCCCGGGCGGCGGCGGCCCGTACCGCCGCCGCTGGCCCCGGAGGACGCCGTCCGCGGCGGCCACCCCGAGCAGCGCGAGCCCGGCGGCGGCTGGGGTCGCCCGCCGCGCGGACCCGCCCCGGCGGGCGGCCGGGAGATGCCCGGGCCGCGCCAGGAGTACCTCGACGCCTTCGAGGACGAGGACCTCTTCGCGGCCGGGGTGCCCCGCAGGTCACCCGTCCAGGTGACGGAGGAGCGCGGCGGCCGGGCTCCCGGCGCGACGGCGTACGCCCCCGACACCGACTTCGACGACACCCCGGCGACCGCGTCCGGCGCCGAGGGCCCGGACGGGGGCGGCGACGAGCCGCCCGCCGACAGGACGAGGTCCCGCCGGGGCGGCCGCGGATGGGCCTTCACCGGCGTCGGCGCCGCCGCCGTGGTGACGGTGCTCGCGGTGGTCGTGGGCGGGCAGTTCCTCGGCGGCCAGGACGACGGGGCCGCCTCCCGCTCCGCCTCCGACAACTCCGGCCGGGCGGCCGAGGGCACCGCCTCGCGCTCCGAGGGCCGGCCCACGCCCGCCTCCCCGGCACCCGCGCCCAAGACGGCGCCGCCCAGCTACGAGCAGCGGATGGGCAAGAAGCTGGCGCTCGACGCCGACCTGACGGCCGACGGCGACTTCGCCGCCGTACCCGGCTTCGAGAAGGCCCCCGGCAAGGGACAGCTCTTCCGGTACCGCGTCGACGTGGAGAAGGGGCTCGGCCTCGACGGCAAGCTGTTCGCCGAGGCCGTGCAGAAGACGCTCAACGACGACCGCAGCTGGGCCCACGACGGCGCCCGGACCTTCGAGCGGATCTCGTCCGGGCAGCCCGACTTCGTCATCACCCTGGCCAGCCCCGGCACCACCGCCGAGTGGTGCGCCAAGTCGGGCCTCGACACCACCATCGACAACGTCTCCTGCGACTCGGCCTCCACCGACCGCGTCATGGTCAACGCCTACCGCTGGGCGCAGGGCGCCGAGACCTACGGCGACGCCATACACCCGTACCGGCAGATGCTCATCAACCACGAGGTCGGCCACCGGCTCGGCTTCAACCACGTCAGCTGCAGCCGCGACGGCGCCCTGGCGCCCGTCATGCAGCAGCAGACCAAGTTCCTCTCCATGGATGGGATCACCTGCAAGGCCAACCCCTGGGCCTACCCGAACTGAGCCGCCGCCCGGCCGCCTCCGGCCCCCTGGCACTGCGGGGGCCCTGCCCTCGCCTCGGCGCCGCGTACGTACGTCACGGCCCGCACACCGGCATACGCGGGCGCGGCCCCCTTCGGTGCGTGTCCTGGCCTGAACCCTGGCGCCGCCTCCCTCTTGGCCTCGCGCCGCATCAGCACGCGGAACGTCGCCGCGCGGCGAAAGTTACGCCCGTTCACCCCTTTTGATGGCGCGACGGACAACCGTCCGTCGTACCGCCCTCCTGTCCGCATACGTTCTTCCCGCTGCGGGGCCGATGCCCCCGGCGCGACAACGGCGGCTCCCCGCACGGGAGATCGGAGGTGGGACAGATGCGCATCGGACTCCTGACCGAGGGTGGTTACCCGTACGCGGGGGGCGAGGGCGGACTCTGGTGCGACCGGCTCGTACGCGGGCTCGCACCCCACGAGTTCGACCTCTACGCCCTCAGCCGCTCCGCCTCCCAGGAGGAGTCCGGCTGGGTCCCGCTCCCGCCGGAGATCCACCGCGTCCGCACCGCGCCGCTCTGGTACGCCGAGGAGGACGGCGTCACCTACGGCCGCCGCGCCCGCCGCCGCCTCCACGCCCATTACGCCGACCTCGCCGCCGCCGTCTGCTCCGGTGCCACCCGCTTGGACGAGGAAGCGCTCCGCGTCCAGAAGGACCGTTTCCGCAGGGCGCTGTACGGCCTCGCCGACCTGGCACGCGAGGAAGGCGGCCTGGTCGCCGCGCTCCGATCCGAGGGCGCCGTCCGCATCCTCGAACGCGCCTGCCGCGCCCCCGGCGCCCTGCGCGCCGCCCACGACGCCCGGGTCCCCGACCTCCTCGCCGTCGCCGCGCTGATCGAGGGCGCGCTGCGCCCCCTCTCGCTCGACTGGTACGCCGACAGCGACGCCCGCGGAGCGCACTCCGGGGGGGCGGGGTGGGGCGGACTGGGCAGCGTCGACCTCTGCCACGCCGCCTCCGGCGGCACCGCCGCCCTGCCCGGCCTGCTCGCCCAGCACTTCTTCGGCGTACCGCTCCTGGTCACCGAGCACCACGTCCCGCTGCGCACCCATTACCTCGCCGCCGCCGGACGGGAGTCGACCGCCCCCGTACGCGCCCTCGGCGCTGCCTTCCACCACCTCCTCACCGCCGAGGTCTACGACCAGGCCGCACTGATCACCCCCGGCAGCGCCCACGTCCGCCGCTGGCAGGAACGGTGCGGCGCCGAGCGGCACCGGCTGCGCACCGTCCACCCCGGACTGGACGCCCGGCCGTTCGCGGCGGTCGGCGAGGGCCCCGCGGGCGATCCCCGCACTCTGGTCTGGGTGGGGCGGATCGAGCCCGGCAAGGACCTCGTCACGCTGCTGCACGCCTTCGCCGAGATCCGCCGCGCCGAGCCCCGGGCCCGGCTGCGCCTCGTCGGCAGCCTCGCCCCCGGCGCGGAGGCCGCCGCGTACCTGGCGCACTGCCGGGAACTGGCGCGCGAGGTGTGCGCCGGGGCGGAGACGGCGGACGCCGCCGTCACCTTCGACGAAGTCGGCGAGGCCGAGGCCGGGACCACCGGCCTCGCCGACGCCTACGCCTCGGGCGCCGTCGTCGTCCTCTCCAGCGTGGTCGAGGGCTTCCCGGTGAGCGTGGTCGAGGCGATGCTCTGCGGCCGTGCCACCGTCTCCACCGACGTCGGCGCCGTCGTCGAGGCGGTCGGCGGTACCGGCCTCGTCGTGCCCCCCAAGGACCCGGCCGCCCTCGCCGACGCCTGCCTCGCCCTGCTGCGCGATCCCGTCCGCCGCGACCGCCTCGGCGCCGCCGCCCGCTCCCGTGCCCTGGAACTCTTCTCCGTCGACCAGAACGTCGAACGCTTCCGCGCCCTCTATCTGGAGATCGTCTCCCACTACCCGGTACGGCGCCCCCACACGGACGAGGAAGGCACCCCGATGCCCTTCGCCCACCCGGCCGAGACCCGCGTGCGCGGAAGCTGGGCCGAGGCGGCACGCCCCGAGGGCGACCTTGGCAACACCTGGGACGCCCCTCGCACGGGCGCTCCCTTCGGTGGCGGAACGGCCGAGGCGGGGGCGCGCGCCGATGCGCCCTCCGCGGCCGACCCCGTCACGGCCAGTGGCGCGGAACTGCGGCGCGTACCCAGTTGGGCGGTGCTGGACGAGGCGGCGGCGGCCCGGCGGGGGCGGGGCGACGGGGCGGTCGGGGGCGCGGCCGGTGGGGCCAGGGGCGGGGAGGAATGGCCGGATGCGAGGCGGTTGGCGGGGCAGGGCGGGGTCGCCGGCGCGGTGAGGTCGCCGGGTGGTGAGGCGTACGGCTCCGTGGGCGGACCGGTTTTCGCTGGAGAGCGAGTCGAGGTGAGGGCGGAAGGAATTGGGGGGACGCCGTTCGCCAAGAGGAGTCCGGCGGGGGACCCGGCGGGCGGGGCGGCCACTGGGCCTTCCTTTTTGACCATGTCGCGGTCCGCGGCCGACGAGTCCTGGACCCGCGGCGCCGCGGCGCCGCTTCCCGCCGCCACCTGCCTCGGGGGTTCCGGCACCGCGGACACGCGAGTCGGCGACACCGGCACCGAGACCGCTTCGCCCGCTCCGAGCGCCGCCGGCGACAAGTCCGGCGCCCCCGACCTGGGGGTCGCGATCCCCCGGCCGACGCCGTCCGCACCGGCGGAAGCCCCCGGCCCGGCGGAAGTCCCCGGCCCGGCCGACGAGCCGCATGCGGGAGAGCTTCCGCAGGACGCGACCGGCCACCGAACCGCGCCCGCCGCTCGGCCCCCGCGCGTCGACGGCCCGGCCCCCCGCACGCCACGAACCCCCGGTGCCGGCCCCGCGCCGCGCCGCTCCGGTGGCGGCCGCGAGCAACGAGGCGGCGAGGCGATGAGCGCGGGAACGACGGAGAGCGCCGTCGCGGGCCCCACCGCGGCCGGACCGCTGAGGAACCTCAGGGAGCAGACCCCATGACCACGCATCACGCCCCGGGCCCCCTCGACGCGCCCAGCCGGCCCGCACGGCCCGCCTTCCCCGGGCACGGGGAGTCCGCCGGGGACGGAACGCCCGCGCGCCCCGGTGCCACGGACGGGCGTCCCGACGCCGGAGTGGGGGAGTGGGCCGGAGCGGGCGCCGGTGGTCCGGATGCGGTGGTGGCCGGCGGTGGGGACCCGGTCAAGGCGCTCATGCACCGCCACCGTGAACTCTGTGCCCGCGCCGTCGACCCGCTGGAGATCGCCGCCGGACTGGAGGCGCACGGCTTGACGGACCGTACCGCCGCCCGCTTCCGGCACCGGGACGTGTTCTCCCTGGCCGAGGAGATGTACGCCCGCGTGCCGCGCCACAGCTCCGACCGCTCCGCCGGACCCTCCGCCCCGGGTACCGAGCCGGTAGCGGTGACCGAGCCCACCGCGTACCCGGGCCCGCCCCGGTTCCTCACCCTGGTCCTGCTGCCCGCGCTGCCGGGCGCGCTCTGTGCCGGGCTGCTCGCCGGACTCGCCCAGGCGCCCTCCGGCCTTGCCCGGAGACTGGCCGTCTTCGCGGGCGTGCTCGCCGTCCTCAGCGCGGTGCAGCTCTGCCTGCGCCACGGCCCGCTGCGTACCCCCCGCCCCGCCGGGGCGGTCGTACGCGTCGCCACCCTCTGGCTGCTGGGCTACGCCGTCCTCGGCGACGGGCTCCTCGCCGCCGCCGTCCGCGGCGGACCCGACCGGCTCTGGCCGCCGGACACCGCGACCGCCCTCGGCCTGGCCCTCGCGATGTGGCCCGCGGTGCTCTGCGCCCGCCTCTTCAGCGGCGGCGCCCGCCGCAGGCTCGCCCTCAGCCGGGGACTCGGCGAGTTCGCCGCCGCCACCCGGCCGCTGCTCCTCACCTCGCTGACCCTCTACGTCACCGTGCTGACCGGCCTGCTCGCCCTGGCCGGCGTCCTGCTCGCAGGCTCGCCCGCGCTCGCCGGGGCCGGAGCCCTGGGAGCCCTGCTCCTCCTGGCCCGGCTGCTCATGGTGCACGGTCACCGGTCCGCCCCCGCCGTCGCCCTCGCCACCGCCGCCGGTGTCGAACTGGCAGCCCTCTGCAGTGTGTTCGCCGCCCGGCTGCCCGGCTGCGGATTCCTCGGGCTGCCGGTCGAGACGCTCACCGAGGTGTGCGGCGCCGAAGCGGTGCCCACCCTCGCCTGCGCGGTCGCCGCCTTCGCCCTGCTGATCCGGGCCGTTCCGGCGCTCTCCCGGGCCTCCGCCCACACCGACCCCGGCACCCGCTGACCCGCCGGGCCACCGGCGCCGCCCGCGCGCCCGGTCGCCACGGCCGACGGAGCGCACGGCGCCGCACCCGAACCGCATCCCATCCGAAGGAGACCACCAGATGACGACCACCCGACGCCGGAACAGCCCGGGAGCCGACCGATGAGGGTGCTGCTGATCGGAGCCAACGGATACATCGGCCGCTTCGTCGCCGACCGCCTGCTCGCCGACCCCGCCGTCCAGCTCACCGCGCTGGGCCGAGGCGACGACGCCGACGTCCGCTTCGACCTCTCCACCGGCAGCCCCGGCGCGCTCACCCGGTTCCTCGACGCCGTCCACCCCGGAGTCGTCGTCAACTGCGCCGGAGCCACCCGCGCCGGAGCCCGCGAACTGACCCGGCACAACACCGTCGCCGTCGCCACCGTCTGCGAGGCCCTGCGCCGCAGCGGCTGCGGCGCCCGGCTGGTCCAGATCGGTTGCGGCGCCGAGTACGGGCCGAGCCAGCCCGGCTCCTCGACCGCGGAGGACGCCGTGCCCCGCCCCGGGGGCCCCTACGGCGTGAGCAAACTCGCCGCCACCGAACTCGTCCTCGGCTCCGGGCTCGACGCCGTCGTCCTGCGCGTCTTCTCGCCCGCCGGTCCGGGGACCCCCGCCGGGTCGCCGCTCGGCCGACTCGCCGAGGCGATGCGCCGGGCCATGCAGTCCGGCGACGGCGAACTGAAGCTCGGCGGCCTCGGTGTGCAGCGCGACTTCGTCGACGTCCGCGACGTCGCCCGGGCCGTCCATGCCGCCTCCCTCTCCGCCGCCCAAGGTGTGATCAACATCGGTTCCGGCCGGGCCGTCCGCCTCCGCGACGCCGCCGCGGTCCTCGCCCGCGTCGCCGGATACGGCGGCGCCCTGCACGAGCTGGACGCCCCCTCCGGGTACCCGCCGAGCGCTCCCGCCGGGCTGCACACCCGTGCCGATCACGGACAGGGAGGGCTCCGCGCCGCCATCGGCCACCCTCGCCCGGACCCGGACCTGGCCCCCTCCCCGGCGGCGTACCCGTACCCGGACGGCTGCGGGAGCTGGCAGCAGGCCGACGTCCGTACCGCCCGCGACCGGCTCGGCTGGCGCCCCCGGATCAACCTGGAGGAGTCCCTGGCCGACATCTGGATGGAGGCGGCGTGCCGTATCTGACGCCGCCGGAAGCCCAGCCCGTCCTGAGCGCCGGACAACTCCGCCTCGGTGTCCCCGGCTACGCCCACCCCCTGGTGGCCCCGCGCGAATGGGAGGCTCTGCCCCGTGTCGGCACCGGGGTCCACTGGACCGTCCTCAACATCGCCAACGGCCCCGGCGAACGCCCCGACCCACACTGCCTCGAGGCGGCCGGACGCCTGCGGAACGCTCAGGTCCGCGTGGTGGGGCATCTCGACCTGGCGGGCGGTGAACGGAGCTTCGGCGCCCTCCTCTCCGACGCCCACCGCTTCCGGGACTGGTACCTCGTCGACGGCTTCTACCTCGACCGCTGCCCGACCGAGCGCGCCGCCCTGCCCGAGCTGCGCCGCGTCGCCGGAGCCCTGCGCGACCTGCTCGGCGGCGGACACCTGGTGACCGCCCACGGCACGCACCCGCACCCCGGCTACGCCGAGACCGCGGACCAGCTGGTGACCTTCAGCGGTCCCTGGCACGACTACCGCTGGTCCCAGGCGCCCGAGTGGACCGCCGCCTACCCGCCGGAGCGCTTCTGCCACCTCGTCCACAGCCTTCCGCGCGGCCACCTCCCGCAGGGGTTGCGCATCGCCCGCTGGCAGGGCGCGGGCACCATCTGGTTCACCGACCGCACGGCCAAGGAGGGCCGAAGTGGCTGCTGGGAGAGCATGCCCGGCTACTGGGACGCGATTGTCTCGCAGGTCGGAACGGGTGTCTCGGAATGAAGAAGGGCGTGGCAGTGTTACGGCTAGTGGTCCCCGCCCATGCGGGGGTTGTCCTGTCCCCGATCGACCAACGGAGTCCCCGTGTCGCTGCCACCCCTGGTCGAGCCAGCTGCTGAGCTCACCGTCGACGAGGTCCGCAGGTACTCCCGCCACCTGATCATCCCTGACGTGGGGATGGACGGGCAGAAGCGGTTGAAGAACGCCAAGGTGCTCTGTGTGGGCGCCGGCGGCCTCGGTTCGCCCGCTCTCATGTACCTGGCCGCCGCCGGCGTGGGCACGCTGGGGATCATCGAGTTCGACGAGGTCGACGAGTCGAACCTCCAGCGCCAGATCATCCACAGCCAGGCCGACATCGGCCGCTCCAAGGCCGAGTCCGCCCGCGACACGGTCAAGGGCATCAACCCGTACACGGACGTGATCCTTCACGAGATGCGGCTCGAGGCCGACAACGTGATGGACATCTTCAGCCAGTACGACCTGATCGTGGACGGCACGGACAACTTCGCCACCCGCTACCTGGTCAACGACGCCTGCGTGCTGCTCAACAAGCCGTACGTCTGGGGCTCCATCTACCGCTTCGACGGCCAGGCCTCGGTCTTCTGGTCCGAGCACGGCCCCTGCTACCGCTGCCTCTACCCGGAGCCCCCGCCCCCCGGCATGGTCCCCTCCTGCGCCGAGGGCGGCGTCCTCGGTGTGCTCTGCGCGTCGGTCGGCTCCATCCAGGTCACCGAGGCCATCAAGCTCCTCGCCGGTGTGGGCGACCCGCTGGTCGGCCGCCTGATGATCTACGACGCCCTGGAGATGCAGTACCGCCAGGTCAAGGTCCGCAAGGACCCCGACTGCGCCATCTGCGGCGAGAACCCCACGGTCACCGAGCTCATCGACTACGAGGCGTTCTGCGGCGTCGTCTCCGACGAGGCCCAGGAGGCCGCCGCCGGTTCGACGATCACTCCCAAGCAGCTCAAGGAGTGGATCGACGACGACGAGAACATCGAGATCATCGATGTCCGCGAGCCGAACGAGTACGAGATCGTCTCCATCCCCGGCGCCCGTCTGGTCCCCAAGAACGAGTTCCTCATGGGCACCGCGCTCCAGGACCTCCCGCAGGACAAGAAGATCGTCTTGCACTGCAAGACGGGTGTCCGCAGTGCGGAAGTCCTCGCCGTGCTGAAGTCGGCCGGTTTCTCCGACGCCGTGCACGTGGGCGGCGGCGTCATCGGCTGGGTCAACCAGATCGAGCCGCAGAAGCCCGTCTACTGAGTCCGACGCCCCGGCGGTCCGGTCCCCCCTGGGTCCGGCCGCGAGGGAAGCCGTCACCGTGACGAGGCCCGGGGCCCGTCCGCCCATGAGGTGGACGGGCCCTTCGGCTGTGCGGGGCGAGGCGGTCGCGGTGCCGCGCGAGAGCGCCGCGCCTGTCCCGTCACCCCTTGTCGGGCGCGCACTCCTTGCCGTCCTCCGGGACGGTGCCGTCGAGAAGGTAGGCGTCCACGATCCGGTCCACGCAGCCGCTCCCCGAGCCGTAGGCCCCGTGCCCCTCTCCCCGGTGGGTGAGGAGGACGCCGACGCCTTCGCCCAGGCCGTCCGCCAGGCGGCGCGCCCCTTCGTAAGGCGTCGCCGGGTCGCCCGTGGTTCCCACCACCAGCACCGGAGGGGCGTCCTTCGCCTCCACGCCCGGAGGCTCGGCCACCCCGTCGACCGGCCACTCGTGACACCAGCCCGCCGTGTCCCAACCGAGGAGTCCACCGAAGACCGGCGAGATGCTCCGGAACTCGGGCAGCAGCTTCCGGGCCTCCTCGGGAGTGGGCCGGCCGGGATCGTCGGCGCAGGATATCGCCCGTTGGGCGTGCCCCTGGGTGCCGTAACGCCCCTTTCCGTCGCGGTCGTTGTAGGAGTCGGCGAGACGCAGCAGTGCCGTCCCCGACCCTTTCTCGGCCTGGTCCAGGGCCTCGGTCAGGCGGGGCCAGCTCAACTCGCTGTAGAGCGTGGTGATGATGCCGGTGAGCGCGAGGGACTCGGTCAGCTTCCGGCCCGACGCCGTGGGCAGCGGCTCGGCGTCGATCCGCGCCAGCAGGGCCGCGATCTCGCGGCTTCCCTGGCGGGGGTCGCGGCCCTCGTTCCGCAGGTAGTTCTCCAGTGCCCGCTGGAAGCCGATCGTCTGGTTCCTCGCGTGGCCGGCCATGTCGGCCTCGGGGTCGACGGCGGCGTCCAGCACCAGGCGCCCGGCCCGGTCGGGGAACTGGTGGGCGTGGGCGGCACCGAGCTGGGTGCCGTAGGAGATCCCGAAGTAGTGCAGGGCGCGGTCGCCCAGGATGTGCCGCAGCAGGTCCAGGTCGCGGGCGGCCTGAGCCGTGCCGAGGTGCGGGAGGAGGCCGGCCGCGTCCTCGGCGCAGCCTCGGCCGAAGTCGGCCGCGTCCTCGAAGTAGGCTTTCTCCTCGGCTTCGTCGTCGGGGGTCAGGTCCACCCGTGCCTCGGCGGCGGCGATGCGCCGGTCGTCCCGGCACCGGATGCCCGAGCTGCCCGCCACCCCTCGGGGGTCGAAGCTGACCAGGTCGTACCGCTCGCGGAGCCGCTCGTACCCCGGGGCGAAAACCGGGAGCATGTCGACGCCGGAGCCGCCGGGGCCACCGAAGTTGAAGAGCAGCGAGCCGACGCGCCGGTCCTCGGGGCCGGTGGCGGCCGCCTTGATCAGCGCGACGGCGAGGGTCTCGGCCCGCGGTTCCGCGTAGTCGAGAGGTACTCGCAAAGTGGCGCACCGCCATGCGGCGCCCGGCGCGGAACCGCCGCGGCGGGTCTTGCAGGGCTTCCAGTCCAGGCGTTGGGCCGTCAGCTTCCTGGGCAAGGGCGGGTCGCCCTTCGCCGCGCCTGGCCCAGGTGGCGGCGTGGTCGGCGCTGAAGGGGAGTCGGAGGCGGAGGGGCCGTCCCCGCCGGTCGGCGGAGGGGCCATGGCGTCCGGTCGCCCCTCTGCCGTGCAGCCGAGCGTGGCCGTGGCGGCGAGAAAGCTCGCGAGCAGCAGGGCGGCAGCGCGCAGCAGGCGTCCAGGCTTCATGAGATCCCCCGTGATTCCCCATGCGTCCCGAGGGTCGGGACGGCTCCGCCATCGTAGAGTCGGCTACGGAGAGTAATCAAGGGGAAATGGGTGGGACTTCCGGAGTTGCGTGGTCCGGATGAGCGAAGCCGCAGGTGACGAGGGGGATTTGGGTGGGAGAGAGGGGAAATCTCGCTGTCGCGGCCCCGCCTCGGAAGCCCCCGGAGCCGAGCCGGAGGCCGTGACCGGGACTCCCGGGCAACGACTGTGGCCGAGTGAAGCGGCTCCCGGCGGTCACGCTCAGGAACATCGCGGACGGGCGCCGGGGCGGGGAACGGCGAGGCGTGGAACAGCGGTGGCCGGAGCGGACCGCGCTCCGGCCACCGCAATCACCGCAACCACGGCTGACCCGTGCGGCGCCGTGCGGCGCCGTGCGCCCCGCGGCGCCACGCAGCCCTGAGCGCCCTCGCTCAGGAGCAGACGGTCCCGCTCTTCGGCACGGCCCCGTTGAGGAGGTAGCCGTCGACCGCCTTGCGCACGCACGCGTTGCCGCTGTCGTAGGCGCCGTGGCCCTGTCCCCGGTAGGTGATCTCGACGCCGACGTCCTTGCCGAGCGCGCGCGCCATCTGCCGCGCGCCCTCGTAAGGGGTCGCGGGGTCACCGGTGTTGCCGATGACGACGATGGGCGCGGAACCCTCGGCCGACACGTCGGGGTGCTCGGCCGCGCCGGCCACCGGCCAGTCGGTGCAGCTCAGCAGGCCCCAGGCGAGGAAGTCGCCGAAGACGGGGGACGCCTTGCGGAACTCGGGCAGCTTCTCGCGGACGTCGGCCTCCGTGTAGCGGGGCTTGTCGTCGGCGCAGTTGATGGCGATGTTGGCGGACTGCAGATTGCTGTAGGTCCCGTCCTGGTTGCGGCCGGTCATGCTGTCCGAGAGGGCCAGCAGGATGCGCCCGTCCCCGTCGTAGGCGTCCTCCAGACCCTGCGTCAGGTACTCCCAGAAGTCCTCGGAGTAGAGGGACTGGGCGATGCCGTTCAGGGCGGCGGCCTGGGTCAGCTCGCGGTCGCCGTCGGCGGGCAGCGGCTTCTTGTCGAGCGAGGCCAGCAGGTCGGCGATGCGCTTCTTCACGTCGTCCGGGTCCGAGCCGACCGGGCAGTCCTCGGTCGTCGCCGTGCACGCCTCGGCGTAGTTGTCGAGCGCCAGCTGGAACCCCTTGGCCTGGCCCAGCGACCCCTGCTCGGCGTTCTGCGTCGGGTCGACGACCGCGTCGAAGACCGCCCGGCCCACCTTGTCGGGGAAGAGGTGGGCGTAGACCCCGCCGAGCTCGGTGCCGTAGGAGATGCCCATGTAGTGGAGCTTCTCGTCGCCGAGCACCTGGCGCATCAGGTCCATGTCGCGGGCCGCGTCGGTGGTGGCGACCTGTGGCAGCACCGTGCCGGAGTTCTTCTCGCAGGCGTCGTTGAACTGCTGCGTCCGCTTCGTCAGGTCGGCGCGCTCAGCCGCGTCGTCGGGCGTGGAGTCGGCCTGGAAGTAGTCGTCCAGCTGCGCGTCGTCGAGGCAGGTGACGGGGGAGCTGCGGCCCACGCCGCGCGGGTCGAAGCTGACCAGGTCGTACCGGCCGCGCAGCGTCTCGTAGGTGTCACCGAAGGCGGGCAGGGTACTCACTCCGGAGCCGCCGGGGCCGCCGAAGTTGAAGATGAGGGAGCCGATCCGCTGGTCGTCCTTCTTGGCGCTGGTCCTGGCCCGCACCAGCGCGAGGTCGAGGGTGTCGCCGTCCGGGCGGTCCCAGTCGAGCGGGGCCTTCATCGTCGCGCACTCCCACTGGGTGCCGCCGGGCAGTGGCGAGGGGGCGGTGCCGCCGCCCTGGGCGTCGTCGGGCGCGGGGCAGTTCGACCAGTCGAGCTTCTGCGCGGTGAGTCCGCCGGCCGGGGTGGAGCCGTTCTGGCTGCCCGGCTCGTCGGTGCCGCCGGAGTTCCCGCAGGCGGAGACCGAGGCGGCGACGGTGAGCAGCAGTGCGGTGGAGACCAGGACGGTGCGGCTGCGGTGGGAGCGAGTCGGCATGCCCCCCATCCTGCGCGCCGTGCACCCCCGGCGCGCGGGGCGGGGTCCGTGCGAGTGAGTACGCCCAGGTCCCGTACGCGCCCCCGCGCTTCCGGGCGCCCCCGGAAGCCCCTACAGATACCCCTTGCGCGTCAACTGGTTGAAGAACAGCCAGCCCGGCAGCACCGGCAGCCAGAGCGTCAGCAGCCGGTACAGCAGCACCGCCGGGGCGGCCACCTCCTTGGGGAGGCCGACGGCGATGAGGCCGACCGTCAGCGTCGCCTCGACCGCGCCGACACCGCCGGGGGTGGGGGCGGCCGACCCGAGCGCGTTGCCGGCGAGGAAGACGACCGCCACGCCCGCCAGCGACACGCTGGTCGTCCCGTCGCCGAAGGCGCGGACGGAGGCGGTCAGGCACATCACGAAGCAGGCGGTCAGCAGCAGCATGCCGCCGATGCCGGTGAGCAGCTTCTGCGGCCGCTGGAGCACGTCGAGCATGCGCGGCACGACACCGGCGAAGAGCGACCGGACCCGCGTGACGATGAACTTCCGCAGGAACGGCACCGCGGTCACCACCAGCACCAGCACGGCGACCGTGAGCAGACCGGCGATCACCGTCCTGGACGGGGTGAGGGACGGGGTCTTCTCCGTCCCGGTGACATAGCCGAAGAGGAGCAGCAGCAGGATGTGCGCCCCGAGGCCGAAGAGCTGGGAGGCGCCCACGCTGGCCACCGCGAGCCCGGGGCGTACGCCGGAGCGCTGGAGGAAGCGGGTGTTGAGTGCCACACCGCCGACCGCAGCCGGGGCGACGATCTTCACGAAGGAGCCGGCCACCTGGGCGCCGACCGTCCGGAGGAAGGAGACCCGTTCCGGCACGAAGCCGAGCAGGCTCATCGCCGCCGCGAAGTAGCTGAGGGCGGAGAAGAGGACGGCGGCCGCGACCCAGCCCCACTGGACGTCCGAGAAGAGGGTGCCGAACTCGATGTGGGTGAGCTGCGTCAGCAGGAAGTACGCGCCGATCGCGCCGGCGATGAAGCTGACCAGCGTGCGGGCCTTGATCCGCTCCAGCCGGGCCGGCTCGACCGGGGCCTGCGGGCGGATGCGGAGCACCTGGTGGCGGATCTGGGTGAGCAGATCCTCCTCGCGGGCCTCCTCCAGCGCGTCGTCGATCGCGCGCTTCTCCGCCTGCTTCTCGGCCTTGACGGTCTTGCGGTCCTCCTGCTGACCGGTCTCCCGGCGCAGCTGCTTGGCCTCCTGCGAGGCGTCGAGCACGGCTTCGCGTTCGCGCTGCGACCGTTCCCGGGCGAGCCGCCGCAGGGTGGCCCGGGTCGATCGGGTCAGCGCGATCGGCTGGAGCAACGGCAGACAGTCGGCGATGGTGTCCGGTCCGAGCACGGCGACGGCCGCGGCCACCGACCGCTCGGCGCCGACCCGCAGTCCGAAGGTGGTCAGGAGCTGGGCGATGTCCATCCGCAGCACCAGCTCACCGGCGGCGATCTCGCCGCCGCGCAGGTCGGTGATGATCACCTTGCCGGAACGATCCACCAGGATGGCGTCCCCGGCCAGCCGCCGGTGCGCGATCCGGCGGGACTGGAGGGCGCGCACCTGCTGCCAGGTGTCGCGCATCAGCTCGTCGGTCACCTCCTCGTCGGTCAGCGAGTCCAGGGAGTGGCCGCCGATGTGCTCGTAGACGAGCATCACCGCGTCCGGGCCGAGTTCGGAGGTGGCGATCAGCTTCGGCGCGTTGGCCCCGGCGGCGATCGCGGCGTACGCGAGGAGTGCCTCCTGCTCCAGCGCCTGGCGCAGGGACTGGAGGCTGCGGCGGGTGGTGATGGAGCGCAGCGTCATCCGGCGCCACACCCGGTAGAAGAAGCCGTGCGCCTGCTGCTCGCGGTCGACGACCGTCACGTCGAGCGGCGGGCCGTCCTCCAGCGTGACGAAGTAGCGGCGGCCGCGGTCCCCGTGGTCCGGGGGCGACAGCCCGGTCCGCCCGGCGAGGCCGCCCGGGGGCTCCGGCACATCCTCGGCGCGGGCCGCCGCGACCGGCCGGAAGCCGACGTGGCGCAGTCCCGCGAGCAGGGTCTGGCCGGTGGGCCGGACGTTGGGCGAGCCGACGGTGTACAGCGTGCCGTAGGCGACGCTCCAGCCGATCAGGATGGTCAGCGCGATCGAGAACGGCGTCGTGTAGCCGGTGACGAGCATGGCGAGCGCGTCGAGCAGCAGCACCATCCAGAGCACCACGCGCCAGCGGGGCCTGCGGGCCATCCCCACGGCGGTCATGTACGCGATGACCGGGGCGAGGTAGCCGTGCACCGGGTCGGTCAGGGCGTGGATGTCGCCGGGGGAGGGCTGGGTCAGCGCGTCCTGGATCGAGCCGGGCGCGGACTTCGCCACCCACAGATCGGTGGCGAGGGTGACGCCGTGGGCCAGCACCGCCGCCAGCACGCCGTCGGCGATGCGCAGGCCGTCGCGTTTGATGAGCCGTTCGATGGCGAAGGCCACCGGGACCAGCAGCACCGCGATGCTCGACGCCAGGCCCGCGAACTTGATCAACAGGTCGGGCGCCTGGCCGGTGCCCTCGCGGATGTCCTGCTCCAGCCCGGAGGTGGTGCCGTGCGCGAACGCCGCCACCGCGAGCAGGACCGCGATGGCCAGCGCGCCGATGAGCAGGCGCATCAGGTCCGACGGCCGGTGCACCCGGGCCGCCAGCAGCGGCTCGTCCACCTCGACCGGGTCCCGCTCGGCCTCGTCGGGGTCCTCCTCCGGCCGGGGGTACTTCAGGAGGCTGGGGCGCGGTTCGGCGGTCGTGGCGCCCTGGTCGCGCTCCCCGGTACCCGCGGACGCGCCGGAGCCGCCCCCGCCGGGGCCTCCGTCGGGCTCGCCGGAGGCCGCGCCGTCGCGTGCGCCCTCTCTGGCCTCGTCGTCGCCCGCGCTCATCGGGCCGCCCTTCTCCCCGTCGGCGGGACGGCTGCCGGGGACGGCCCGGGCGAGATCGTCGTCACCGGGACGCGGCGGCACCGGAGCCGTGCTCCGTCGTGCTTCGGCACTCACACCCGTCCGTTCCGTCGTGTCCTGTCGATCTTGTCTCACCTGTCACTGCCCGCACGATGGTGGCACGAGCGGGCGACACCGCGGGGCATCAGGGGGCAATGCGCGCTCGCGAATCCGCTCTGATAAGTCTCATGGCCCCCATTTCGGGCTTGGCACCCGCGCTCTCGGGCCGCGCCCCGGCATCCCGCCCCGGTCCGACGCGTACCGCGGGTTGTCGGTGGCGTGCGGCAGGATGGGCGGCGTGAGCCAGGACACCCAGCCGCCCGCGGAGCCGCCCGCCCTGCCGCCGTACGCCGAGCGGGTGCTCGACGTGGCCGAGTTGATCCCACCCGGCCGGGTGATGACCTACGGCGACATAGCGGAGTGGCTGGAGGAGGGCGGCCCCCGGCAGGTCGGCCGCGTCATGGCGCTCTACGGCTCGGCCGTCCCCTGGTGGCGCGTCGTCCGCTCCGACGGGGCCCTGCTCCCCGGCCACGAGCGCCGCGCCCTGGAGCGGTACCGGGCCGAGGGCACCCCGCTGCGCGAGGCCAGGCGCACGGCCGGTTCCCCGGGCAGCGCGCCCCGCCTCGACATGCGGCGGGCCCGCTGGGACGGCACCACCGGTGACACACGTCACTCCTGACGCCCCTCCAGCACCACCCCGCGCCCCGTCCCGCACACCTCTGCCGCGCTGCCCGGTGCGGTTCGTGGCCCACGCGCCTAGGCCCTGTCCGGCGGATCTTCGTGGAAGAGCCTGCGGCGTCTGGTGCGTGCTCTCGGCGTGCGCCCGGATCTCCCTCGTACTGGACGTACT
>NZ_JBHXJE010000012.1:0-10707 GCF_042723275.1 Streptomyces sp. NPDC058373
CGTTGGTGCGTCGGCCCGTGGTTTCACGTGAAACACGATGTTTCACGTGAAACATGGCGTCGATGCCCTCACTGTCCCTAATGGGGCGTGATGCCTCCCGCGAAGGAGACCCGTCCCCGTGCGACGGACCACCGTCCTCGCGGTGAGCCTCGGCCTCTGCGCCGCCCTCACCGCCACCCTCCCGGCCACCGCCGACACCCCCGCCGCCCCGGCCGCCGCGTCCTCCGCCGCCGAGGAGGCCACCGAGGCCGTCTGGCTGGACGCCCGCACCGTCGCCTGGCCGCGCGCCGCCTCCACCGCGAGCGCCCGCCTCCTCGCCCCGGCGAAGGACGCGGCGGGCCGGGACCCGGCCGCGATACGCCCCGGTCCCGGCACCCGCGAACTGCGGCTCGCCCCCGCCCGGCTGACCGCCGCCCAGCAGAAGAAGTTCCCGCACCTCGCCGCGTACGACGCCTGGCGCGTCGATCCCCGCGACCGGCGCCTCGCCGCCGACGCCCTCCGCGGCCGCCTCGTCGCCCAGCAGCGGGCCGCCGACGGGACGGTCACCACCGCCACCGCCGTGCAGACCGCCGGCGTCCTCGACGACCTGTACGCCGACGCCGCCCAGCGCCGCCCGCTCGGCGCCACCTTCGACCGCACCGGCCGCCCCACCCTCGCCGTCTGGGCACCCACCGCCCGCCGCGTCACCCTCGACCTCGAAGGCCGCACCGTCCCGATGCGCCGCGACGCCGCCTCCGGCGTCTGGTCGGTCACCGGCGAACGGGCCTGGAAGGACCGGGAGTACGCCTACGACGTCACCGTCTACGCGCCCGAGGCGGGCCGCACCGTCACCAACACCGTGACCGACCCCTACTCCGTCGCCCTCACCACCGACTCCCGCCGCAGCCTCGTCACCGACCTGGACGACCCGAAGCTCGCCCCGCCAGGCTGGAAGAACCTCCGCAAGCCGAAGGCCGTCCCGCCGCGCGACGCCCAGATCCAGGAACTCCACGTCCGGGACTTCTCCGTCTCCGACCCCACCAACGCCCACCCCGGCACCTACCGCGCCTTCACCGACCGCGACAGCGACGGCGCCCGCCACCTGCGCCGCCTCGCCGACGCCGGGACCACCCACGTCCACCTGCTCCCCGTCTTCGACATCGCCACCATCCCGGAGAAGGACGCCAAGAGCCCCGACTGCGACCTGGCCGCGCTCCCCGCCGACTCCCCGCGCCAGCAGGAGTGCGTCACCGCGAGCGCCGCCGAGGACGCCTACAACTGGGGGTACGACCCGCTGCACTACACCGTGCCCGAGGGCTCGTACGCCTCCGACCCCGAAGGGCCGGGCCGCACCACCGAGTTCCGAGAGATGGTCGGCGCCCTCAACCGCGACGGGCTCGGCGTCGTCATGGACGTCGTCTACAACCACACCGCCGCCTCCGGCCAGGCCGACACCTCGGTCCTGGACCGGATCGTCCCCGGCTACTACCAGCGGCTCCTCGCCGACGGCTCCGTCGCCGACTCCACCTGCTGCGCGGGCACCGCCCCCGAGAACGCCATGATGGGCCGCCTCGTCGTCGACTCCGTCGCCACCTGGGCCAAGCAGTACAAGGTCGACGGCTTCCGCTTCGACCTCATGGGCCACCACCCCAAGGCCAACATGGTCGCCGTCCGCAAGGCCCTCGACGCGCTCACCCCGGCCCGCGACGGCGTCGACGGCAAGCGGATCATCCTCTACGGCGAGGGGTGGACCTTCGGCGAGGTCGCCGACGACGCCCGCTTCGTCCAGGCCAACCAGGCCAACATGGCCGGCACCGGCATCGCCACCTTCTCCGACCGCGCCCGCGACGCCGTCCGCGGTGGCGGCCCCTTCGACGAGGACCCCGGCGTCCAGGGCTTCGCCTCCGGCCTCTACACCGACCCCAACGACTCGCCGGCCAACGGCACCCGCGCCGAACAGCGCGCCCGGCTCCTGCACTACCAGGACCTGATCAAGGTCGGCCTCACCGGCAACCTCGCCGACTACCGCCTCACCGACTCCACCGGCCGCCGCACCACCGGCGCCGGGGTCGACTACAACGGCGCCCCCGCCGGCTACGCCGAACGCCCCGGCGACGCCCTCGCCTACGCCGACGCCCACGACAACGAGACCCTCTTCGACGCCCTCGCCTTCAAGCTGCCCGCCGGCACCCCGGCCGCCGACCGGGCCCGCATGCAGATCCTCGCGATGGCCACCGCCACCCTCTCCCAGGGCCCCGCCCTCTCCCAGGCGGGTACCGACCGGCTCCGCTCCAAGTCCCTGGACCGCAACTCCTACGACAGCGGCGACTGGTTCAACGCCCTGCACTGGGACTGCCGCCAGGGCAACGGCTTCGGCCGGGGCCTGCCGCCCGCCGCCGACAACCAGGACAAGTGGCCGTACGCCAAGCCGCTGCTGACCACCGTCTCCGTCGGCTGCGCTCAGATCGAGGCGAGCGCCGCCGCCCACCGCGACCTGCTCACCCTGCGCGCCACCGAGCCGGCCTTCTCGCTGCGCACCACCGCCGAGGTGCAGCGCGCCCTGAGCTTCCCGCTCTCCGGCCCCGCCGAGACGCCCGGCGTCCTCACCATGCGCCTCGGTGAGCTGGTCGTCGTCCTCAACGCCACCCCGGACGCCCAGGACCAGCGCGTCACCGCCCTCTCCGGAACCCGCTACGCCCTCCACCCCGTCCAGGCCCGCGGCTCGGACCCGGTGGTCAAGCAGGCCGCCTACGACCGGCGGACGGGCACCTTCACCGTGCCCGCCCGCACCGTCGCGGTCTTCCGCGCCGGCTGACCGGGCCCCGCGACGCGGGCGCCCTCACTCCACGGGAGCGGGGGCGCCCGCCGCCAACTCCGCGGGGATCAGGCCGATCAGCCGCACCACGAGATCCCCGAACGGGCCGTCCGGCGGCTCCTGCACGAGGATGCGGCGGACCACCTCCGCCATCTGCTCGTCGTAGGCGGCGGCCACCGCCACCAGCGCCGCGAAGTCGTGCACCAACTGGAGCTCCAGTGCCGCCCGTTCGGTCCTGCGACCGTCCAGCCACAGCAACGCCGTCGACTCCGCCAGCGACACCCAGGAGCGCACCACCAGCTCCAGCCGCGGCGGCACCGCGGCCAGCTCCAGGTGCGACACGATCTGCTCGTACGCCGCCTGCCGCACCGAGTCGATCAGCGCGGTCGCCGCCGACGACGAACCCGGGTCGCCGCTCACCGACTGGGCCGGCCCGCCTCGCATCAACGCCGAGAAGCCCGGGCCGTGTTCGTCCACGAAGTCGAAGAACCGGCCCATCACCCGCAGCAGCCGGGCCCCCAGCGGACCCTCGCGCGGCTCGTCGAACCGCTGCGCCAGATCCTCGGCGGCCCGGCGCAGCGCCGCCTCGTACAGGCTCGTCTTGCCCGGGAAGTAGTGGTAGACGAGGGGCCGCGAGATCCCGGCGGCCGCGGCTATCTCGTCGATGGACACCTCATCGGGGGAGCGGTTGCTGAAGAGCTCCAGCGCTACACCGATGAGCTGCTGCCGCCGCTCCTCGACACCCATTCTGCGGCGCGTCCCGGTCGTCATACCGAACAGACTACCGACCTGGGGGAGTCGGCAGCGTTGCCCCGCATCGACTCCGGCACCGGCCGGCGGGTCCGCGCTCTCCTCACCTACCTGAACCGGGGGTGTGGAGAGCCGGGCCGGGGCCCCTCAGAGGTCCAGCACGATCCGCCCGCCCCGGGACCGGGAGACGCACAGCAGCATCGCCCCGTCCCGCTCCTCGTCGGCCAGCAGCTCGTCGCGGTGGTCGACCTCGCCGGACACCACCTGCTGGCGGCAGGTCCCGCAGAACCCCTGCGCGCAGGAGTAGGGCGTGTCCGGGAGCTCGTCGCGGACCGCCTCCAGGACCGTGCGGTCGGCGGGGACCGCCACCGTCCGGCCGCTCCGGCGCAGTTCGACCTCGAAGGGGACGTCGCCGCGCGCGGCCGAGGGGCGGCCCGCCGGGCCCCCGGCGAACCGCTCGGTGCGCAGGTCGCAGCCCTCGGGCAGGGCCGCCTCGACCGCCGCCATCAGCCCTTCGGGACCGCAGCAGTAGACGGTGGTGCCCTCGGGCGTCCCGGCCAGCGCCGCCGCCAGGTCGGGCCGGCCGCTCTCGTCCTCGGGCGCCAGGGTCACCCGCTCGGGGCCGCCCAGCTTCTCCGCCTCGTCGGCGAAGGGCATCGAGGCCCGGGTGCGGCCGCCGTACACCAACTTCCAGTCGGCGCCCGCCGCGTGCGCCGCCCGGACCATCGGCAGCAGCGGGGTGATGCCGATGCCTCCGGCGACGAAGACGTAGGCGGGGGCGGCGGCCAGCGGGAAGCGGTTGCGGGGGCCGCGTACCGTCACCTGCGTGCCCTCGCGCAGCTCCCGGTGGAGCTCCAGCGAGCCGCCCCGGCCGCCCTCGGCCGCGTCGATCAGCCGGGCCGCCACGGTGTACGCGCCCCGGTCGGCCGGGTCGCCGCAGAGTGAGTACTGCCGGACGGTCCCGGAGGGCAGCACCAGGTCGAGGTGGGCGCCCGGCTCCCAGGCGGGCAGCTCCGTACCCTCCAGCCGGAGCCGCACCACGCCCTCGGCGGGGGAGTCCCGCCGGGCGACGCGCAGGGTCAGCGCGCGGGTGCGCGGACGGCCCGAGACCGGCTCCTCCAGGGCGGGCAGCGGCCACAGCGGCGAGCGGCGGATACGGGCCCGCAGCGCGCGCCGGACCAGGACGGCGGCGCCCGCCGCGAGGACGGCGGCGCGCAGCCGGGCCATCAGCGGCCGCCCTTCGGGGCGTCGGGCGAGGCGGCCCGCTCGGCGGCCAGGGCGGCCGGGGAGGAGGCGAGGTAGGCGACGGCCTGCTCCGTGCTGCCCTCCTGCGAGGGGTGGTAGTCGCGGCGCAGGTACGTCGGGACGGACTTGAGGATCGCCCCGGTGCTCGGCAGCATCCCGGCCCGGCCCTTCCGGTAGAACTCCGTGAAGCTGCCCTTGCCCTCCAGCAGTCGATGGCGGCGATCAGCGCCACCCGCTCCATCAGCCACCACCGCCGGGCCCGCCCGGGCGGCAGCGTCCGGTCGCCGAGCATCTTCTCGAACATCCAGTCCACCTGCGCGGTGTACGGCGTCGGGTCGAGCCCCTGCTCCCGCAGGTGCGGCAGCACCTCGTCGTGGGCCTGCGCGTGCGTCGCCTCCTGGCCGATGAAGCCGATGACGTCCTCGCGCAGCTTCTCGTCTTGGATGTACGGCAGGACCTGCTGATAGACGTGGACGAACCAGCGCTCACCGGCGGGCAGCAGCAGATGCAGCACGTTGATGGTGTGCGTGGTGAACGGATCGCCCGGCACCCAGTGCAGCGGCGTCTCCTCCCAGGCGAAGGAGACCTTGCGCGCCTTCAGCGGGGTGTGCTCCGAGGCGACCGGGCCCGCGCCCCTCGTCGTATTAGGCATGGCGTCAATGTACTTTCGGGTAAGTCCGCTGCCCAGACCCCTGCGCCGCCTTTCTCACCCGTCCCTGACCGGCCAACTCCCCGCCCCCGCCGAACCGGACGCCGGAAACCGGCTGCGCCCGCCGGCAACCGTGTGCGACAGTCCTCCGCCGTGGACGCCGACACCGATACCGACACCGACACCGCCGCCCCGCTCCTGCGTCGGGCCCGCGCCGCCGACGCCGCACTCCTGGCCGAGGTCTGGCTGCGCTCCTTCGCCGCCGCCCTGCCGACCGTCCGCAGGGCCCACGACGACGAGGCGGTACGCGGCTGGTTCGCCCACCTCGTCACCGGGTGCGAGACCTGGGGCGCCTTCACCCAGGAGCGCGCCGTCGGCCTCCTGGTGCTGGACGGCGGCGAGGTGGAGCAGCTCTACCTGGCACCCGACTGGCGCGGCCGGGGCCTGGGCGACCGCCTCGTCACCCTCGCCAAGGAGCGCCGCCCGGACGGGCTCGGCCTGTGGACCTTCCAGGTCAACGCCCCCGCCCGCCGCTTCTACCGACGTCATGGCTTCACCGAGGCCGCGCGCACCGACGGGGCCCGCAACGAGGAGCGCGAGCCGGACGTGCGGTACGTCTGGCAGCCGTAGCCAGGCCCCCGGGCCTCACCCGCGTCCGAGCAGCACCGCCTCCTTCTCCTCGGGCAGCCCCACCACCGGCCGGTCCGGGCGCTGCGGCGCGACGCCGCCCGGCAGCGCGGAGAGCCACGCCCAGGTGCCCCGTACCGTCTCGGCCACCGGGCGGCAGCGGAGCCCGGCGGCCAGGGCCTTCGACACGTCGCTGCCGTGCATCGCCGCGTGGTCGGGGCCGTCCGGCGGGAGCCACACCGGCAGCTCCAGCCACGGTTCGACACCCGCCGCCAGCACCGCCTCCGGCGCCAGCCAGCGCAGCGCGGCGCCGGAGCCGGTCACCGCCACGCAGGCGTCGAGGAGTTGGCCCATGGTGGCGAAACCGGACGGGCTCTGGGCGGGCCCGGTTCTGCTGCTGGGAGATCTCCTCAGTCGCGGGCGGCGGAGGGTGTGTACTTGTAGCCGACCCGGCGCACCGTCTGGATGGAACGCCGGTACTCGGCGCCGAGCTTGCGGCGGAGCCGGGCGATGTGGACGTCCACGGTCCGCCCGTCGCCGACGTGGCCGTACCCCCACACGGTGGTGACGAGCTGGTCGCGGGTGTGCACCCGGTGCGGATGGCGGACCAGGTGGGCCAGGAGCTCGAACTCCAGGTAGGTCAGCTCCAGCGCGCGGCCGTCCACGAAGGCGGTCCGCCGCACCGCGTCGACCCGCACCGGATGGCCCTCGCCCGCCGCCGGCGCCTCCTCCCGCGGGGGAGCGGCCGGGGCCGGCTCGGGCACAGGCGGCGCGGCGGGCGCCTCCCCGGCCGGGACCAGCACCAGGTAGCCGATCATCGGCGGCCGGCCGGGCAGCGAGGGCAGGGTGTGCGGGGGAGCGGGCAGCCAGGTGGCGCCGGGCGGCAGCAGGGCCGTGACCTCCGCCGGGGGCGGGGTCTCGTCGCGGTCGACGGCGCGCAGGCGGTGGCGGGTCAGGGGCGGGCGCCCCTCGCTCCGGCCGCCCGCGGCGGGGGCGAGGGCGGCCGCGGTGGACGCGGTGGACGCGGTGGACGTACGGGTGTTCGCCATGGTGGAGTCAGCTCTTTCGCGCGGAGGGGGGATCGGGACCGTCATGGCGAGGGCCGTCCGGAGGGACGGGCCGAGGGCCTGACGGGATGTCCGTGCGCGGGCCGAAGACCGGGGTGAGCGGCGTTCAGAGGGCCTGCGCGGTCACGCGCGGCAACACACCCGGTCGAAGTCGTGGTGCTGACGGGACGGCCAGAACGGTTCGAGGTCGCAACGCCCCGTGGTGGTGTACTGGTAGCCGACCATGGAGCCATTGAAGCACGGGCACGCCCCGCGCAGCAGCCCTCCTGGACACCTTGTCCACCCCCTGATACGCCGCCGTCCCCGTGCGGCAACGCCGACAGGGGCGCCCGCCGTTCGGCGGACGCCCCTGCCAGGTGGTCGTGGAAAGCGCGGATCAGACCTGACCGGCCTTCTCCAGCGCGGTGCAGCAGGTGTCCACGATGAGGCGGGTCACCACGTACGGGTCGACGTTGGCGTTGGGGCGGCGGTCCTCGATGTACCCCTTCTGGTCCTGCTCGACCTGCCACGGGATGCGGACCGAGGCGCCGCGGTCGGAGACGCCGTAGCTGTACTCGTTCCACGGGGCGGTCTCGTGCAGGCCGGTGAGCCGGTCGTCGATGCCCGCGCCGTAGTGCTTGACGTGGTCCATCGGCTTCGAGCCCTCGCCGAGCGACTCGCAGGCGGTGATGATCGCCTCATACCCCTCGCGCATCGCCTTGGTGGAGAAGTTGGTGTGCGCGCCCGCGCCGTTCCAGTCGCCCTTGACCGGCTTCGGGTCGAGGGTCGCGGAGATGTCGAACTCCTCGGCCGTGCGGTAGAGCAGCCAGCGGGCCACCCACATCTGGTCGGAGACCTCCAGCGGCGAGAGCGGGCCGACCTGGAACTCCCACTGGCCGGGCATGACCTCGGCGTTGATGCCGGAGAGGCCCAGACCGGCGGCGAGGCAGTGGTCGAGGTGCTTCTCGACGATCTCGCGGCCGAAGATCTCGTCGGCGCCGACACCGCAGTAGTAGCCGCCCTGCGCGGCGGGGAAGCCGCCCTCGGGGAAGCCCAGCGGGCGGTGGCCGTCGAAGAAGGTGTACTCCTGCTCGATGCCGAAGACCGGCTCCTGCCCGGCGAACTGCTCGGCGACCGGGCGCAGCAGGGCGCGGGTGTTCGACTCGTGCGGGGTCATGTCGATGTTGAACACCTCGCAGAGCACGAGGATGTCGTCGCCGCCACGGATCGGGTCCGGACACTGGAAGACCGGCTTCAGCACGCGGTCCGAGGAGTGGCCCTCGGCCTGGTTGGTGCTGGACCCGTCGAAGCCCCAGATGCCCGGCTCGGCACCGTCGGCGAGGATCTTGGTCTTGGACCGCAGCTTGGCGGTCGGCTCGGTGCCGTCGATCCAGATGTACTCAGCCTTGAAGGTCACGAACGCCATCCTTTGCGGGTGCTGCGGGCTATAGCGGGCAGCCTGCCAACGCCCGATGTCGCGTCCGTTGCCCGGGTGTGAATCCCGTGTAACCCGCGCGGGCGTGACCGGAGCCGGAGCCTCGGCGTGCTTGCCGGAAGCCCGGGGCCGAAGCTGCCGATCCGCACTGCGGGGCTCCGGTGGCCGCCCAGGCGCGTCGCCGCCCCCGTGCGCCGGGTGAGCGTGACCGGGTCTCGCGTCTGAGGCCGCCCCGCCGGGCACACTGGCCCCATGAGCGCAGAGAACAGCCGTACCGGTACGCCAAGGACCCGGGTCGCCCTGCTCGGCACCGGCCCCTGGGCGCGGTCCACGCACGCCCCCGCCATCGCCGCCCACCCCGGCACCGACCTCGTCGGGGTCTGGGGACGCCGCGCCGAGGCGGCGGCCGAGCTGGCCGGGGTGTACGACGTGCCCGCGTACACCGGGGAGGACGGGCTCGGGGAGCTGCTCGGCGAGGCCGACGCGGTGGCGATCGCGCTGCCGCCGGACGTGCAGGCGCCGCTCGCCGTGCGGGCCGCCGAGGCCGGGTGTCACCTGCTCCTCGACAAGCCGGTGGCCACCACGGTCGCCGGGGCACGGGAGGTGGCGGCGGCCGCCGAGGAGGCCCAGGTGGCCTCGGTGGTCTTCTGCACGCTGCGCCTCGCCCCGCCCACCGCCGCCTGGATCGCCGAACAGGCCGAGCGCGGCGGCTGGTTCACCGCCCGCGCCCAGTGGCTCGCGTCGCTCTTCGCGCCGGGCTCCACCCACGCGTACGCCTCGCCGTGGCGCAAGGAGAAGGGCGCCCTGTGGACGTGGGACCGCACGCGCTGTCGGTGCTGATCCCCGTCCTCGGCGACGTCACCGCCGTCACCGCCGTCCCCGGCCCCAACGGCACCGCCCACCTGGTGCTGCGCCACACCTCGGGCGCCTCCTCCACCGCCACCCTCGGCCTCGGCGCCCCGACCGCCGCCGCGGGCGTCGAGATCGCGCTCTACGGCGAGCACGGCACCGCCGAACCGCCGCGCTGGGGCGAGTCGCCGGTGGCCTACGCGGCCGCGCTCGACGCCCTGCTGGAGGCGGCCCGCACCGGCCGCCCGCACCCCTGCGACGCGCGGTTCGGGGTCCGCCTCACCGAGATCCTCGCCGAGGCCGAGGCCCAGCTCGCCTGAGCCGGCCGGGCGTGGCCAGGCCCCGGTCCGCCCCCGCTCCAGCGCCTCCCGCACCGCCTCCTCGCTGCGGCCCCACCACGGCCGAGCCGTCGTCGGCGGTGACCAGGGGCCGCTGGAGGAGGCGGGGGTGGGCCGCGAGCGCGGCGACCCAGCGGTCCCGGGCGGCCTCCTCGCGGGGCCAGGCGGCGAGGCCCAGCTCCTTCGCCTCCGGCTCCCCGGTCCGGGTGATGTCCCACGGCTCCAGCCCGAGCCGCCCCAGCACCGCGCGGATCTCGCCCTCGGTGAGCACGTCCTCCAGGTACCGCCGCACGGTGTAGGAGGCGCCCTCGGCGTCGAGCAGGGACAGGGCGCCGCGGCACTTCGAACAGGCCGGGTCGATCCAGATCTCCATGCGCCCACGTAGCCGGTACGGCCTCTCCCAAACCTCCTGAACACCCCGCCTGTTCGAATCCGGCCAACCTCCGCCGGACCCCGTCGGACAGTGCCTGGCCAGGGATGATTGTCAGTCCACGGCAGTAGAATTGACACAGTGTTCGAGGGAAGCCGGGGGGTTTCCCGAACCGACAGGAGGATGCCCGTGGCCGTGCTCCACGCAACCGAATCCCTGCCGACCGTCGCGCCCGCCGACCCGTCCGCCCAGCAGCCGTACGCCCCGCTCGCCAAGCGCCGCCTGCCGGCCGGGCGGCCCCGCGAGTGGTACGTCCGGCACAACCGCCGCCTCAAGGCCATGCGCCTGGCCATCGCCCTGCTCGACGCGGGCGCCCACGGTCCGGGATACGTCCACGACCGCACCATCCGGGCCGCCGCCGTGCGCCTCGGTATCCACCCGCCGTCCACCGACACCTGCCGGATGGTCCGTCGGCTGATGCACTACCCGCGCTGACGCGGACGCGGCGGGGCCCGGGCCCCGCGTTCGACCCCCGCCCGGGGCCCGCGCGGCCCCCCGCCCGCGGGCCGCCCGCGGTAACGGGCCCCCCAGTGTTGTGTAGGAC
>NZ_JBHXJE010000012.1:10717-37836 GCF_042723275.1 Streptomyces sp. NPDC058373
CGGGAGGACTTCCCGCGCCGGGCCCCGGCCGTACGCCTGCCCGCCGTCAGCGGCGCTTGACGCGCACCAGCTTCTTGTTGACGAACTCCTCCATGCCGTACTTGCCCAGCTCCCGGCCGATGCCGGAGCGCTTCACGCCGCCGAAGGGCAGCTCGGCCGCGCTGCCCTCGGCCTGGTTGATGTAGACCATGCCGGTGTCCAGCCGGCCGGCGATCTCCAGTGCCCGGTCCTCGTCCGCGCACTGGATGGCCGCGCCCAGGCCGTACGGCGTGTTGTTGGCCAGCTCCACCGCCTCGTCCTCCGAGGAGACCCGGTAGATGACGGCGGCCGGGCCGAACAGCTCCTCCTCGAAGGCCCGCATCCCCGGCGCCACCCCGGTCAGCACCGTCGGCTCGTACCAGGCGCCCTCCCGGTCGATGCGGCGGCCGCCGGTGAGCACCGTGGCGCCCTTGGCGACCGCGTCCTCGATCTGCCCGGCGAGGGTCTCCACGGCGCCCGCCGAGGAGAGCGGGCCCATGAAGGTCGACGGATCCGACGGGTCGCCCGGCACCACCGTGCCGACCGCCGCGGTGAACTTGTCGACGAAGGCGTCGTAGTGCTCGTCCAGGACGATGATGCGCTTGGCCGCGTTGCACGCCTGCCCGGCGTTGCCGAACCGGCCGGTCACCGCGTACTTCACCGTCTTGTCGAGGTCCTCCGGCTCCAGCACCAGGAACGGGTCCGAGCCGCCCAGCTCCAGCACGACCTTCTTCAGGTGCCGCCCCGCCTGCTCGGCGACGGCCGACCCGGCCCGCTCCGAACCGGTCAGCGAGACGCCCTGCACACGGGGGTCGGCGATGACGGTGGAGACCTGCTCGTTGGTGGCGAAGAGGTTGACGTAGGCGCCGTCGGGGGCGCCCGCGTCGGCGAAGATCCGCTCCATCGCCAGCGCCGACTCCGGACACTGCGGGGCGTGCTTCAGCAGGATGGTGTTGCCGAGCATCAGGTTGGGCGCCGCGAACCGGGCCACCTGGTAGTAGGGGAAGTTCCACGGCATGATCCCGAGCAGCGCGCCGACGCCCTCCTTGCGGACCACGGCCCGGCCGCCCCCGGCCACGTCCAGCTCCTCGTCCATGAGGAACTTGGGGCCGTTGTCGGCGTAGTAGCGGTAGATGGAGACGACGATGTCGATCTCGCCGCGCGCCTGCGCGACGGGCTTGCCCATCTCCCGGGTGATGATCGCCGCCAGCTCGTCCTTGCGCTCCGCGTACAGCTCCGCCACCCGGGTCAGCAGCGCCACCCGGTCGCCGTGCCGGCTCGCCCGCCAGCTGCCGAACGCCTGGTGGGCGCGGCCCACCGCCTCCTGGATCTCGGTGTCGGTGGCCTCGGGGAACTCCCGCTCGGTCTTGCCCGTCGCGGGGTTGACGATCTTGTAGAGGGTCATGCCATCTCCCTGTCTGAGCGGCCTGCGCGCACGCAGGCGGTGCTGCCCGGTCCCGTTCGTCAGGCGCGCGGCACGGCCCGCCGCCCCGGATGCCGGGAGCGGCGGCCCGGCCGCGCGGAAGTCTCCCCGCCACCGTCTCACCTCACGGTGACCAGGCGAAGACGGCCGTCACCCGCCATGGGCCTTCCGGCCGAACGCGTCGAGGATCGACTCCGCGGCCAGCGTCGCCGTCAGCTCACCGGCCCGGACCCGGGCCTCCAGGACCGGTGCCACCTCGCGTACCCGCGGATCGGCGTGCAAACGGTCCAGCAGGGCGTCGCGCACCATCGCCCACGTCCACTCGACCTGCTGGTCACGGCGCTTGGCCGCCAGCCGCCCGGTCGAATCCAGCAGCGCCCGGTGCTGCTCCAGCCGGTCCCAGACGGTGTCCAGCCCGCTGCCCTCGCGCGCCGAGCAGTGCAGCACCGGCGGCGTCCACGCGGCGTCCGCCGGATGCATCAGCCTCAGCGCCCCCGCCAGCTCCCGCGCCGCCGACCGGGCGTCCCGCTCGTGCGGTCCGTCGGCCTTGTTGACCGCGATCACGTCGGCCAGCTCCAGCACGCCCTTCTTGATGCCCTGGAGCTGGTCGCCGGTCCGGGCCAGGGTCAGCAGCAGGAAGGTGTCGACCATCTGGGCGACGGCCGTCTCCGACTGGCCCACCCCGACGGTCTCCACCAGCACCACGTCGTACCCGGCGGCCTCCATCACCACCATCGACTCGCGGGTGGCCTTCGCCACCCCACCGAGCGTTCCCGCCGACGGCGAGGGCCGCACGAACGCCGCCGGATCCACGGCCAGCCGCTCCATCCGGGTCTTGTCGCCCAGGATCGAGCCGCCGGTACGCCCCGACGACGGGTCGACGGCCAGCACCGCCACCCGGTGCCCGAGCCCCGTCAGCAGGGTGCCGAAGGCGTCGATGAAGGTGGACTTGCCGACGCCGGGCACACCGCTGACGCCGATCCGGCGGGCCCGCCCCGAGTGCGGCAGCAGCTCGGTCAGGAGCCGCTGGGCCGCCACCCGGTGGTCGGCGCGGGTGGACTCGACCAGAGTGATGGCCCGCGCGATCTGCGCGCGCCGCCCGTCGAGCACACCCTTCACATAGCTGTCGAGATCGATCGTCGCCGCCATCCGTCAGCGGCTCACAGCTCGTGACCGAGCGACGCGCCGAGCCGCTTGACCAGGTCGTACGCCGCGTCCGGGATGACCGTGCCGGGCGGGAAGACCGCCGTGGCGCCCGCCTCGTGCAGCGCCTCGACGTCCTGCGGCGGGATGACACCGCCGACCACGATCATGATGTCCTCCCGGCCCTCGGCGGCCAGCTGCTCGCGCAGCGCCGGGACGAGGGTGAGGTGGCCCGCGGCGAGCGAGGAGACGCCGACCACGTGCACGTCGGCCTCCACCGCCTGCCGGGCGACCTCCTCCGGGGTCTGGAAGAGCGGGCCGACGTCCACGTCGAAACCGAGGTCGGCGAAGGCCGTCGCGATGACCTTCTGGCCCCGGTCGTGGCCGTCCTGGCCCATCTTGGCGACCAGGATGCGGGGCCTGCGGCCCTCCTCCTCGTCGAACTTGGCCACCAGCGCGCGGGTCCGCTCCACGGAGGGCGACTCCCCTGCCTCGTTCCGGTACACCCCGGAGATCGTACGGATCTGCCCGGCGTGCCTGCCGTACACCTTCTCCAGCGCGTCGGAGATCTCCCCGACCGTCGCCTTGGCGCGGGCCGCGTCGACCGCCAGCGCCAGCAGGTTGCCCTCCAGGCCCTGCGCGCTCCCGCGCTCGGCCGAGGCGGTCAGCGCGCGCAGCGCGTCCTGGCACGCCTGCTCGTCGCGCTCCTCGCGCAGCCGCCGCAACTTGGCGATCTGCTGCGTGCGCACGGAGGAGTTGTCGACCTTCAGCACGTCGATCTGCTCGTCGCTGTCGACCCGGTACTTGTTGACACCGATCACCGGCTGGCGCCCCGAGTCGATCCGGGCCTGGGTACGGGCCGCCGCCTCCTCGACGCGCAGCTTCGGGATGCCCGCGTCGATGGCCTTGGCCATACCGCCGGCCGCCTCGACCTCCTCGATGTGCTGCCAGGCCCGCCGCGCCAGGTCGTAGGTGAGCTTCTCCACGTACGCGCTGCCGCCCCACGGGTCGATCGACCGGGTCGTCCCCGACTCCTGCTGGAGCAGCAGCTGGGTGTTGCGGGCGATCCGCGCCGAGAAGTCGGTGGGCAGGGCCAGCGCCTCGTCGAGCGCGTTGGTGTGCAGCGACTGGGTGTGGCCCTGGGTGGCGGCCATCGCCTCCACACAGGTGCGGGTCACGTTGTTGAAGACGTCCTGGGCCGTCAGCGACCAGCCCGAGGTCTGCGAATGGGTACGCAGCGAAAGGGACTTGGCGTTCTTCGGGTCGAACTGCTTCACCAGCTTGGCCCACAGCAGGCGGGCCGCGCGGAGCTTGGCGACCTCCATGAAGAAGTTCATGCCGATCGCCCAGAAGAACGACAGCCGCGGCGCGAACGCGTCCACGTCGAGGCCGGCCTGCTGACCGGCCCGCAGGTACTCCACGCCGTCCGCCAGCGTGTACGCCAGCTCCAGGTCGGCCGTGGCCCCGGCCTCCTGGATGTGGTAGCCGGAGATGGAGATCGAGTTGTAGCGCGGCATCTTCTGCGAGGTGTACGCGAAGATGTCCGAGATGATCCGCATCGAGGGCGACGGCGGATAGATGTAGGTGTTGCGGACCATGAACTCCTTGAGGATGTCGTTCTGGATGGTCCCCGCCAGCTTCTCGGGCGCCACCCCCTGCTCCTCGGCCGCCACGATGTACAGCGCCAGCACGGGCAGCACCGCGCCGTTCATCGTCATCGACACCGACATCCGGTCCAGCGGAATCCCGTCGAACAGCTGCCGCATGTCGTAGATCGAGTCGATCGCCACGCCTGCCATGCCGACGTCGCCGGTGACCCGCGGGTGGTCGGAGTCGTACCCGCGGTGGGTCGGCAGGTCGAAGGCGACGGAGAGGCCCTTCTGACCCGCCGCCAGGTTCCGCCGGTAGAAGGCGTTCGACTCCTCGGCCGTCGAGAACCCGGCGTACTGCCGGATCGTCCACGGCTGGTTCACGTACATCGTCGGGTACGGCCCGCGCAGGTACGGAGCGATCCCCGGGTACGTCCCCAGGAAGTCCAGCCCCTCCACGTCCCGGCCGGTGTACAGCGGCTTCACGCCGATGCCCTCCGGCGTCTCCCAGCGCAGGTCGGCGACGTCGCTGCCGGACGCCTCCTTCACCGCGCTGCGCCACTGCTCCTCCCCGGCCGCCCCCGCCGCCTCGGAGGCGAGGCCGATCGTGGAGAAGTCCGGGATCTTCGGCTGGGACATCACGCCACCCCCATGTGGTCGAGAAGAGAGGTGAGCAGAGCGACGGCGGCGCACCCGGCGAAGAGGTGGTGGTCCACCCCGGCGAACTCGCCCTTGCCCGCGAGGAGTACCTGCCCGGCCCCGGCCGGCCTCAGCGCGGCCGCCACCGGCTCGGCCTCCTCGGCGTAGAGCGCGTCGCTGGAACAGACGCAGGCCACGCTCGCGCCGCTCGCCGCGAAGGCCCCGGCCACGGTGTCCGGGGTGACCGTGACCGGGTCGTGCACCGGCTCGATGCCGCCCGCCTGGAAGAGGTTGGCCGCGAACGTCACCCGCGCGGTGTGCGCGGCGGCCGGGCCCAGCGCCGCCAGGAACACCTTCGGCCGCGACCCGGTCGCCGCCAGGTGCGCGTCGGAGCGGGCCCGCAGCGCCTCGAACGCCTCGTCGCGCCGTACCCGGGGCAGACCGCCGGCCGGCGGCACCGGTGCCGGAGCCCGTTCGGGCAGCTTCTCCGCCAGGTTCGGGAACTCGCTCACCCCGGTCACCGGCTCCTTGCGGCGCGCCAGCTTCGCGCTCCGCTCCGCCCAGGTCGCCGCCAGCCGCTCGCCGACCAGACCCGCGCGCAGCGCCTTCGCCTGGCCGCCGGCCCGCTCGATCTCCTGGAAGAACGCCCAGGCCGCCTCGGCCACCTGGTCGGTCATCGCCTCCACGTAGTACGAGCCGCCCGCCGGGTCGGTGACCCGGGCCAGGTGCGACTCCTCGATGAGGATGGTGGAGGTGTTCCGCGCGATCCGCCGGGCGAACGCGTCGGGCACGCCCAGCTCCTGGTCGAAGGGGAGCACCGTCACCGCGTCGGCCCCGCCGACCCCCGCGCCCAGCGCCGCCACCGTGGTGCGCAGCATGTTCACCCACGGGTCCCGACGGGTCATCATCACCGGCGAGGTCACCGCGTGCTGGCGCTGCGCGCCCGCCGCCGGCTCCCCGCACACCTCGGCGACCCGCGCCCAGATCCGGCGCGCCGCCCGCAGCTTGGCGATGGTGAGGAATTGGTCGGCGACGGCCGCGTACCGGAACTCGATCTGCCCGAACGCCTCGGCCGTGGTCAGCCCGGCGGCGGTCAGCTCGCGGACGTAGGCGAGGCCGGTGGCGAGGGAGGCGCCCAGCTCCTGCGCGGCCGAGCCGCCCGCCTCGTGGAAGGGGAGCGCGTCGACGGTCAGCGCCCGGATGCCCGGGTACGCCTCGGCGGCCCGGCGGGCCAGCTCCACGGCGGCGGCGGTGTCGCCCCCCGTGCCGGTGCGCGCCTCGTGGCCGAGCGGGTCGGCGCCGAAGGTGCCGCGCAGGGCGTCGGCGGCCACCTGGCGCTCCTCGGCGATCCGCAGCCAGGCCGCGGCGGCCTCGGCGGTCTCGGCGCCCGCGTCCAGGGCGACGGGCGCCAGGTCGAGGTAGACGCCCTCCAGCGCGCGGGCCAGGCCGGAGACGGGCAGCCCGCCCTGGCCGAGCGGGAGCCAGAGCGAGGTGACGCCGTTCTCCAGGTCGGCGAGGACCGCGTCGTGGACGGCGTCCGCGTCGCTCCCGGCGTGCCGCTGGCGTACGTCCCAGCCACCAGGGGTGTTGCCCTCGGCGCGGCCGCCCCGGACGAACGGGGCGAAGCCGGGCAGGCCCCGGTCGGGTACGGCGTCGGCCGTGTAGAGCGGGCGGGCGTGGAGCCCGTCGTCGAACGTCGTGGACAGCGCGTCCTCGGCCGCCGTCCCGCTGATGTCCTTGCCCGCTTTGCGCAGCACGCCCGACACCAGGCGCTGCCACTCGTCGTGGGTTGCATCAGGGAACTCGGCGGCCAGAGAGAGCCCGTCGTCAGGCAGGACCGTCATGCTCAGATGCTAGGACAGCGGCCCATACGCGCAGCAGTACCCGCGCCTGTGACCTTGCCCTCTCCGCAGAGCCGCTGATCCGGTACAGGCGGTGACGTATCCGCACCTGACGGGCCGGCGGGGCCCCCGCCCGGGAACGGCCGAACCCCGCCGCGCGCCTCAGTCGTCGTCCTGCCCGCTCTCCAGATCGCCCTCGGTCTCCAGGTACGCCTGACGGAGCGCGGCCAGCACCTCCGGGTCCGGCTCGGCCCACATGCCGCGCGACTCGGCCTCCAGCAGCCGTTCCGCGATGCCGTGCAGCGCCCAGGGGTTGGCCTCCTGGAGGAAGGCCCGGTTCTCGGGGTCGAGCACGTACGTCTCGGTGAGCTTGTCGTACATCCAGTCGGCGATCACGCCGGTCGTCGCGTCGTAGCCGAAGAGGTAGTCGACGGTGGCCGCCAGCTCGAAGGCGCCCTTGTAGCCGTGGCGGCGCATCGCCTCGATCCACTTCGGGTTGACCACCCGCGCCCGGAAGACCCGCGAGGTCTCCTCGACCAGCGTCCGGGTCCGCACCGTCTCCGGGCGTGTCGAGTCCCCGATGTACGCCTCGGGCGCCGTGCCCTTCAGCGCGCGGACCGCCGCGACCATCCCGCCGTGGTACTGGAAGTAGTCGTCGGAGTCGGCGATGTCGTGCTCACGCGTGTCGGTGTTCTTCGCCGCCACCGCGATCCGCCGGTAGGCGCTCTCCATCTCGGCCCGCGCCTCCCGGCCCTCCAGCTCCCGGCCGTACGCGTAGCCGCCCCACACCGTGTAGACCTCGGCGAGGTCGGCGTCGGTGCGCCAGTCGCGGGAGTCGATGAGCTGGAGCAGGCCCGCGCCGTAGGTGCCCGGGCGGGAGCCGAAGATGCGGGTGGTGGCGCGGCGTTCGTCGCCGTGCTCGGCGAGATCGGCGCGGGCGTGCGCCGCCACGTGGTTGTCCTTGTCCGGCTCGTCGAGCCCGGCCACCAGCCGCACCGCGTCGTCCAGCAGGCCGATGGTGTGCGGGAAGGCGTCCCGGAAGAACCCGGAGATCCTGAGCGTCACGTCGACGCGGGGGCGGCCCAGCTCCTCCAGCGGCACCGCCTCCAGACCGGTGACGCGCCGCGAGGCGTCGTCCCAGACCGGGCGGACGCCGAGCAGCGCCAGCGCCTCCGCCACGTCGTCGCCCGAGGTACGCATCGCGCTGGTGCCCCACAGGGAGAGGCCCACCGAGACGGGCCAGTCGCCGTGGTCGGCGCGGTACCGCTCCAGGAGCGAGTCGGCGAGCGCCTGCCCGGTCTCCCAGGCGAGGCGGCTCGGGACCGCCTTCGGGTCGACGGAGTAGAAGTTACGGCCGGTCGGCAGGACGTTGACCAGGCCGCGCAGCGGCGAGCCCGAGGGGCCCGCCGGGACGAAGCCGCCGTTCAGCGCGTGCACCGCGTGGTCCAGCTCGTCCGTGGTGGCCGCCAGCCGCGGCACCACCTCGCGGGCGGCGAAGGCCAGGATGTCGGCCACCGCCTGCCCGTGGCCCTCGGCGACCCGCGCCGCGGCCTCGGGGTCCCAGCCCGCGTCGTCCATCGCCTGGACCAGCGCCCGGGCCCGCTCCTCGGCCTCGTCGGCGCCGGTGCGGTTGGCGGCCGACTCGTCCAGGCCCAGCGCCTCGCGCAGACCGGGCAGCGCCGTGGTGCCGCCCCAGATCTGGCGGGCCCGCAGGATGGCGAGGACCAGGTTGACCCGCGCCTCGGCGGCCGGGGCGGCGCCCAGCACGTGCAGGCCGTCGCGGATCTGCGCGTCCTTCACCTCGCAGAGCCAGCCGTCGACATGGAGCAGGAAGTCGTCGAAGCCGTCGTCGTCGGGGCGGTCCTCGAGCCCCAGGTCGTGGTCGAGCTTGGCGGCCTGGATCAGCGTCCAGATCTGCGCCCGGATCGCCGGGAGCTTCGCCGGGTCCATCGAGGAGATCGCCGCGTACTCGTCCAGCAGCTGCTCCAGCCGCGCGATGTCGCCGTAGCTCTCCGCGCGGGCCATCGGCGGCACCAGGTGGTCGACGAGCGTGGCGTGCACCCGGCGCTTGGCCTGGGTGCCCTCGCCCGGGTCGTTGACCAGGAACGGGTAGACGAGCGGCAGGTCGCCGAGGGCCGCGTCGGGCCCGCAGGCCGCCGACAGGCCGGCGTTCTTGCCGGGCAGCCACTCCAGGTTGCCGTGCTTGCCCAGGTGCACCATGGCGTCGGCGCCGAAGCCGCCGTCCTCGGCGTGCGCCTGTATCCAGCGGTAGGCCGCGAGGTAGTGGTGCGAGGGCGGCAGGTCCGGGTCGTGGTAGATCGCGATCGGGTTCTCGCCGAAGCCGCGCGGCGGCTGGATGAGGATCAGCAGCCGCCCGTACCGCAGCGCCGCCAGGACGATGTCGCCCTCCGGGTCGCGGCTGCGGTCCACGAACATCTCGCCGGGCGGCGGTCCCCAGTGCTCCTCGACCTGCTCGCGCAGCTCGGCGGGGAGCGTGCCGTACCAGCGGCGGTAGTCGGCCGCCGGGATGCGCACCGGGTTGCGGGCCAGCTGCTCCTCGGTCAGCCAGTCCTGGTCGTGGCCACCCGCCTCGATCAGCGCGTAGATCAGCTCGTCGCCGTCGCCCGACTCCAGGCCCGGGATGGCCTCGTCGCCGAAGTCGTACCCCTCGGCGATCAGCCGCCGCAGCAGCGCCACGGCGCTGGCCGGGGTGTCGAGCCCCACCGCGTTGCCGATCCGCGAGTGCTTCGTCGGGTACGCGGAGAGGACCAGCGCGAGGCGCTTCTCGGCGTTGGGCAGGTGGCGCAGGCGGGCATGGCGCACCGCGGTCCCGGCCACCCGGGCGGCCCGCTCGGTGTCGGCGACGTAGACCGGCAGTCCGTCGGCGTCCAGCTCCTTGAAGGAGAACGGCACGGTGATCAGGCGGCCGTCGAACTCGGGGACGGCGATCTGGCTCGCCGCGTCCAGCGGGGAGAGCCCCTCGTCGTTCTCCTCCCAGTCGGCGCGCGAGCTGGTCAGGCAGAGCGCCTGGAGGATCGGCACGTCGAGGGCGGCGAGCGCGCCCGCGTCCCACGACTCGTCGTCACCCCCGGCCGAGGCCCCGGCGGGCTTGGTGCCGCCCGCCGCCAGCACCGTCGTCACCAGCGCGTCCGCGCGGCCCAGTTCGGCCAGCAGCTCCGGCTCGGGGGCGCGCAGCGAGGCGACGTACAGCGGCAGGGCACGGCCGCCCGCCTCCTCGATCGCGCCGCAGAGCGTGTCGACGAAGGCGGTGTTGCCGCTCATGTGGTGGGCGCGGTAATAGAGCACCGCGATCAGCGGGCCGGAGGCGTCCGGGCGCGGGGTGCGCTCCAGCGGGCCAAAGGACGGGGCGGGCGCGGGCGCGTCGAAGCCGTGGCCGGTGAGCAGCACGGTGTCGGAGAGGAAGCGGGCCAGCTGCTCCAGGTTGGCGGGGCCGCCGTGCGCCAGGTAGGCGTGGGCCTCGGCCGCGACGCCGATCGGGACCGTCGAGGCCTCCATGAGCTGGGCGTCCGGGGCCTGCTCCCCGGTGAGGACGACCACCGGGCGCTCCTGCGCCAGCAGTGCGTCGATCCCCTCCTGCCAGGCCCGCACCCCGCCCAGCAGCCGCACCACGACCAGATCGGCGCCGTCCAGCAGCTCCGGCAGGTCGTCCAGCGGCAGCCGCGAGGGGTTGGCGAAGCGGTACGGGACCGGGCCGCCGGCGCTGCGGGCGCTCAGCAGGTCGGTGTCGGACGTCGACAGGAGCAGGATCATGCGGCGTCAAGCCTTCCTCCGAGGTCCGCGCCTCGGGGTGGGACACAACGGCGGGAGTTCCTGACTCACCCGGCCCGGAGGGCCTGGCTCACAGTGGCGGGACCGCGCCGGAATCTCACCGGGCTTCCTCCCCTGCCGAGTGCGGCGAGGGCCCGCCCCGGAACCGGCCCGGGAGGAGTCCTCGGCGCACTGGGCGCGCCGTTCTGGCGATGGCGGGCCGGACGGCCCGCCGCGAGCATAGTAAGGGCCGCCTGGCCCCGAGGGACACTGTGCCCCCGACCAGGCCCAACGCTCCTCCCCGGGCCCGTAACCGCCCGCTCCCAGATGGCCTCAGTCGCCGGCCGGGCTCAAATGTGGCCTCAAGCGCTGAAGAATAGCCCGGCCGGCGTTTGAGGCCGTCGTGAACCGGAGCGCGGAAACGGACCGCAGCCGGAAAACTCAGCCCGGCCGGCGTTTGAGGCCAGTCCTGAACCGGCGCGGGAAGCCGGACCCCAGCCAAATCAAGCCCGGCCGGCGCTTGAGGCCACCCCACCCTCGCCCCAGTGGCCGCGACACCCCTCGTATCATCGCGGCCATGCCCACCCCCGCCCCGGGCGACGCCTGCCCAGGCGCGCTCCGCCTGCACGAGGCCGCCGACGGCCACCTGGCCCGCATCCGGATACCCGGCGGCCTGATCCCGGCGGAGGCCGCCACCGCCCTGGCGCGGGCCGCCGAGGAGCTGGGCGACGGAAACCTGGACCTGACCTCGCGCGGCAACGTGCAACTCCGGGGCCTGCCCGCCGACGCGGGGACGGAGCTGGCCGCCCGGCTCACCGAGGCGGGCCTGCTCCCGGCCCCGTCCCACGAGCGGATGCGCAACATCGTCGCCTCGCCCCTGTCCGGTCTGGACGACACCGGTCACGTCGACGTGACCGCCCTGGTCACCCGCCTCGACGCGGTGCTCTGCGCCGACCCGGCCACCGCGGCCCTCTCGGGCCGCTTCCTCTTCGGCTTCGACGACGGCCGCGGCGACACCGCCGCCCTCGACGCCGATGTGACAATGCTCGCAACGCCCGACGGCGACCTCGCCCTGACCTTGCCGGGCGTTGCGGGCAGCCTCCGCGTCCCGCCCGGCCAGGCACCGGCCGCCGCGCACGCCGCCGCCCTGCTCTTCCTCGACGCGGCCCGCGCGAGCACCGCCCGCGCCTGGCGCGTCGTCGAACTCCCGCCCGCGCAGGCCCTGTCCACCGCCACCCTCACCGAGCTGGCGGCCCGCGTCCCCGGCGCCCGTACCGCCCCGGCCCCCGAGACACCGGCCCCGTCAGGCGGCCCCCGCCCCGGCCCGACCCCGCCCCGCGAGGGCCGGTCCGCGCTGCACGCGCTGGCCCCGCTGGGCCGTCTCACCACGGCGCAATGGCGGGAGTTGGCCGACCTCGCCGCCGCCCACGGTTCCGGCACCCTGCGGGCCACGCCGTGGTGCGGGATCGTCGTCCCGGGCCTGACCCCGGCCCGCGCGGCGCAGGCCGCAGCCGACCTCGCCCGGGCGGGCCTGGTCACCGGCGCAGCCTCGCCCTGGGAAGGCGTCGGCGCCTGCACCGGCAGGCCCGGCTGTGTCAAGTCCCTCGCCGACGTACGGGCCGACGCCCGCGCCGCCCTGGATGCGGCACCGGGCGGCCTTCCTGTCTACTGGTCCGGTTGCGAGCGCCGCTGCGGCCATCCCCGGGGGACGGCCTGGGTGGACGCCGTGGCGACCGGCGCCGGCTACGACGTGGCCGTCCGTCCGGCCGACCCGGCGGCGGACCCCCGGCCCGCCGGACGGAACGTACCGGCGGCCAGGCTCCCCGTGGCGCTCGCGGCCGCCCGCCGGTTTTCCCCGACCACCCGGCCCACGCGGCACGACGCCGTCAGGAAAGAGCGAGAGCAGAGTGTTTGAGTACGAGAAGGACGGCGCGGCCATCTACCGCGAGTCCTTTGCCACGATCCGCGCCGAGGCCGACCTCACCGGGCTGCCCCCGGACGTCGCCCAGGTCGCCGTCCGCATGATCCACGCCTGCGGCATGACCGACCTGCCCCGCGACCTCGGCCACACCCCGCAGGTCGTGGCCCGCGCCCGTGAGGCGCTGCGCGCCGGGGCGCCGATCCTCTGCGACGCCAACATGGTCGCCAGCGGCGTCACCCGCAAGCGGCTCCCCGCGGACAACGAGGTGATCTGCGCCCTCGCCGACCCGTCCGTGCCCGAGCTGGCCGCGCGGCTCGGCACCACTCGCAGCGCCGCCGCCCTCGAACTCTGGCGCGACCGTCTGGACGGCGCCGTCGTCGCCGTCGGCAACGCGCCCACCGCCCTCTTCCGCCTCCTGGAGATGATCGAGGAGGGCGCGCCCCGCCCGGCCGCCGTCATCGGCGTTCCGGTCGGCTTCGTCGGCGCCGCCGAGTCCAAGGACGCGCTGGCCGCCCACCCCTCGGGCCTGGACCACCTGATCGTGCGCGGCCGGCGCGGCGGCAGCGCCATGGCCGCCGCCGCCCTCAACGCGATCGCGAGCGAAACCGAATGAGCACCCCCGCCCCCGGCCGTCTCTACGGCGTCGGACTCGGCCCCGGCGACCCGTCCCTGATGACCCTGCGCGCCGTCCAGGTCGTCACCGAGGCCGACGTCGTCGCGTACCACAGCGCCCGCCACGGCCGCTCCATCGCCCGCTCGATCGCCGCCGCGCACCTGCGCGCCGACCACATCGAGGAGGCCCTGGTCTACCCGGTCACCACCGGCACCACCGACCACCCCGGCGGCTACCAGGGCGCCATGGACGACTTCTACGCCGCCTGCGCCGAGCGGCTCGCCGCCCACCTCGACGCCGGGCGGACCGTCGCCGTCATCTCCGAGGGCGACCCGCTCTTCTACGGCTCGTACATGCACATGCACAAGCGGCTGGCCCACCGCTACCCGACCGAGGTCGTCCCCGGCGTCACCTCGGTCAGCGCCGCCTCGGCCCGGCTCGGCGCGCCGCTGGTCGAGGGCGAGGAGGTGCTCACCATCCTCCCCGGCACCCTGCCCGAGGAGGAGCTGACCGCACGGCTCGCCGCCACCGACGCGGCCGTCGTCATGAAGCTCGGCCGCACCTTCCCCGCCGTACGAGGCGCCCTGGAGGCCAGCGGCCGGCTGGCCGAGGCCCGTTACGTGGAGCGCGCCACGATGGCGGGCGAACGCACCGGGCATCTCGCCGACACCGACCCGGACTCCGTGCCGTACTTCGCCGTCGCGGTGGTCCCCAGCCGCGTCGCCGCCCTCCCCGTCGACGGCCCCGCCGCCGCCCTCCCCGCCGAGGAGGACGCCGAGGCGACCCCCACCGGCGAGGTCGTCGTGGTCGGCACCGGCCCGGCGGGGCCGCTCTGGCTCACCCCCGAGACCCGGGGCGCGCTCGCCGCCGCCCAGGACCTCGTCGGCTACACCACCTACCTCGACCGGGTGCCGCACCGGCCCGGCCAGACCCGGCACGGCTCCGACAACAAGGTGGAGGCCGAACGCGCGGAGTTCGCCCTCGACCTGGCCCGCCGCGGCCGCCGCGTCGCCGTCGTCTCCGGCGGCGACCCCGGGGTCTTCGCCATGGCCACCGCCGTCCTGGAGGCCGCCGCCGAGGGCCCGTACCGGGACGTGCCGGTCCGCGTGCTGCCCGGGGTCACCGCCGCCAACGCCGCCGCCGCCCGCGCCGGGGCGCCACTCGGCCACGACTACGCGGTGATCTCCCTCTCCGACCGGCTCAAGCCCTGGGAGGTCATCGCCGAACGGCTCACCGCCGCCGCCCGCGCCGACCTCGCCCTGGCTCTGTACAACCCGGGCTCGCGCAGCCGCACCTGGCAGGTCGGCAAGGCCCGCGACCTGCTCCTGGCCCACCGGAGCCCCGACACCCCCGTGGTCCTCGCCCGCGACGTCGGCGGCCCGGGCGAACGCGTCCGCACCGTCCGCCTCGCCGACCTCGACCCGGAAGAGGTCGACATGCGCACCCTGCTGATCGTCGGCTCCTCGCAGACCCGCACGGTCCGCCGCACCCCCGACGCCCCCGAGACGGTGTGGACCCCGCGCCGCTACCCGGAGCCGACGACCGGGGGATGACGGCCGCGCGCCCGGGCGAGCCCCGGCCGCCCCGGCTCCGCCGCCGGCGAACACCCCCGCGTCCACGGGGGCGTCCGCCGAGGGTGGAGCCATGCCGCACCGCGTAGCCGTACTCTCCGACATCCACGGCGTCCCGCCCGCCCTGGAGGCCGTCCTCGCCGAACCGGTCGTCCGCGCCGCCGACCGGACCGTCCTCATCGGCGACACCGCCGCCGGCCCCCAGCCCGTCGACGTCCTCGACCTGCTCACCGGGCTGGGAGAGCGTGCCCTCGGATCGGCGGCAACGCCGACCGCGAACTCCTCGCCCACCGCCGCCCGGCAGGCCGCCGAGGCGACGCACCCCCCCATCACCGCGTGGACCGCCGCCCAGCTCCGCGAGGACCCCCTCGACCTGCTGGCGGCGCTCCCGCCCTGCTCACCCTGGCCCTGCCCGGCCTCGGCCAGGTGCTCTTCTGCCACGCCACACCCCGGGACGACGCGGAGACCGTCCTCGTCGACTCCCGGCTCGACCGGTCGCGCGAGGTGTTCGACGGGCTCGACCCGGAGGTGGCGGCCGTGGTCTGCGGCAGCACCCCCATGCCGTTCGTCCGGCTCGCCCACGTGGTGATCAACCCGGGCAGCGTCGGCATGCCCTACGGACGGCCCGGCGCCCACTGGGCTCTGCCGGGCCCCGGTGCCGACCTGCGCACCGCCACGTACGACGTCGGGGCCGCCGTCGCCCGCGTCACCGCGGACTCCGCCTGCCCGGACGCCGCGGCCTGGGCCGGCACCTACCTGCGGGCTCCCGCGACGGACGCCCGCGCCCTGGAGCTCTTCGGGCCGATGGACGGCCGCACCACGGCGCCCTGATCCCCGGCGGCCGGAAGGCTCACCCGCCGCGCAGCCACGCCACCGCCTCCTCGCAAGTGGCCGCCACCGGCACCCCCTCCGGCACCGGCGGCCGCCGGACCACCACCACCGGAATGCCAGCCTCCCTGGCGGCGGCCAGTTTCGGCGCGGTCGCCTCGCCGCCACTGTCCTTGGTGACCAGGACCTCCACCCCGTACGCGCGCAGCACCTCGCGTTCGCCCTCCAGGGTGAAAGGGCCCCGGTCCAGGAGGACTTCGCACTCCTCGGGCCCGGCCCCCACCGGCGGGTCCACCGACCGCAGCAGGAACCACAGCCCGGGCCCGGCGTCCGCGAACGCGGCCAGCCCCGAGCGGCCCGTGGTCAGGAAGATCCGCCGTCCCAGCGAGGGCAGCAGCGCGGCGGCCTCCGCCAGCGACGCCACCGGGTACCAGGTGTCGCCCGGCCCCTGGGACCACGACGGGCGGCGCAGCGCCAGCAGCGGTACGCCGGCCCCGGCCGCCGCCTGCGCGGCGTTGAAGCTCATCACCTCGGCGAACGGATGGGTGGCGTCCACCACCGCGTCCACCCGCTCCTCGCGCAGCCACGCGGTCAGCCCGGCGACCCCGCCGAACCCGCCGATCCGCACCTCGCCCGCGGGCAGCACCGGCCGCGCCACCCGCCCGGCCAGCGAACTGACGACCCGTACGGGACCGGCCGCGCCCGCCGCGAGCAGCGCGGCGAGCCGCCGGGACTCCGTGGTTCCGCCGAGGACGAGGACGCGGGGAGCGGCAGCGTCAGCAGACGTGGTCACGGTCGCGGTCCGGCGAGTAGAGGTGGCTGTCGCGGAACTGCTGGGCGCCCAGGGCGCGGCCCACCAGGATCACCGCGGTCCGCTTGATCCCGGCCGCCCGCACCTGGTCCGCGATGTCGGCGAGAGTCCCGCGCAGCACGGTCTCGTCGGGCCTGCTGGCGAACGCCACCACCGCCGCCGGGCAGTCGGCCCCGTAGTGCGGCTCCAGCTCGGCGACGACCCGCTCCGCGTACCCGGTGGCCAGGTGCAGCACCAGCAGGGCCCCGCTGCGGCCCAGCGTCGCCAGGTCCTCGCCCTCCGGCATCGGCGTGGCCCGCTGCGCGACCCGGGTCAGGATCACGGTCTGCCCGACGGTGGGCACCGTCAGCTCCCGCTTCAGCGCGGCCGCCGCCGCCGCGAACGCCGGTACGCCCGGCACCACTTCGTACGGCACGCCCGCCGCGTCCAGCCGCCGCATCTGCTCCGCCACCGCGCTGAAGACCGACGGGTCGCCCGAGTGCAGCCGCGCCACGTCGTGGCCCTCCTCGTGGGCGCGGATCATCTCGGCGGTGATCCGGTCCAGGTCGAGGTGGGCGGTGTCGATCAGCCGGGCGTCCGGCGGGCAGTCGGCAAGCAGTTCGGTGGGGACGAGGCTGCCCGCGTAGAGGCAGACCCGGCAGGCGGCGAGGGTGCGCGCGCCCCGCACGGTGATGAGGTCGGCGGCACCGGGGCCCGCCCCGATGAAGTACACGGTCATGGGGGTCTCCGGGAGGTCGTACGGTCAGCGGGAGCGGACGGGCTGTCAGAAGGCTCGCGAACGGGGTGGTTCAGGAGGGGCGGGGCTTGGCCACGGACCACTGCGTGACCGGCATCGCCTGCCGCCAGCCGGTGAACGAGCCCACCGGAACGGCCTGCGCCACCGCCAGCCGGGTCAGCTCCCCGCCGTGGCGGCGGTACCACTCGGTGAGCAGCGCCTCCGACTCCAGCGTCACCGTGTTGGCGACCAGCCGCCCGCCCTCCGGCAGCGCCGCCCAGCACGTCTCCAGCAGCCCGGGCCCGGTCAGCCCGCCGCCGATGAACACCGCGTCGGGTCCCGGCAGTCCGCCGAGCGCCCCCGGCGCGGCTCCCGTGACGACCTTGAGCCGGGGCACGCCCAGCGCCCGCGCGTTACGGGTGATCCGCTCGGCCCGCACCGGATCGCGCTCCACGCTCACCGCGCGGCAGGCCCGGTGGGCGCGCAGCCACTCCACGGCGATCGACCCGGAGCCGCCGCCCACGTCCCAGAGCAGCTCGCCGGGGGCGGGCGCCAGCGCGGCCAGCGTCGCGGCCCGCACGTACTTCTTGGTGAGCTGCCCGTCGTGCTCGTAGGCGCTGTCCGGCAGCCCCGGCACGACCGGCAGCCGGGGAGCGCCGGGCGCCCGTACGCACTCCACCGCGACCACGTTGAGCGGGTCGCCCGCCGGGGCGGACCAGGTGTCGGCCACCCCGTCGAGGCGGTGCTCCGCGGGCCCGCCGAGCTGTTCGAGGACCGTCATCCGGCTCGGCCCGTAGCCCCGCTCCCGCAGCAGCTCCGCGACACGGGCGGGGGTCGCGGCGTCGGGGGCGAGCACCAGCACCCGGCGTCCGTCGTGCAGGGCGCCGGAGAGCGCCGCCGGGTCCCGGCCCACCGCCGACACCACGTCCACGTCCTGCATCGCCCAGCCCATCCGGGCGCAGGCGTACGACACCGAGGACGGGTGGGGGAGGACGTGCAGGGCGGCGGGCCCGGCCTCCTCGGCGAGGGCCCGCCCGACCCCGTAGAACATCGGGTCGCCGCTGGCCAGTACGGCCAGGCGGCGTCCGGTGTGCTCGGCGAGGAGCTTCGGCACGGCGGGCCGCAGCGGCGAGGGCCACGCGACGCGCTCGCCCGCGCACTCGGGCGGCAGCAGGCCGAGCTGGCGCGGCCCGCCCACGACCACCTCGGCGGCGGCCAGCGCCTCCCGCGCCGCCGGGCCGAGCCCTGCCCAGCCTTCGGCCCCGATCCCGACGACGGTCACGGCGGGCTGCTCGGATATCGGGGTCACGTGCGGATACCTCGGTGCTGGGGCGGGACGCCCGGGCGGTGGGCCCGGGCGTGGGGAAGTCGCCTCGCACTCTAACGCGCGGCGCACCCGCCCCCACCTGCGGCGAGGCGGTGGGGTTGCTCACGTGGCCGCGGCGCCGGCGCCCGGCCCCTCAGCGGTGGGCGGGGCAGCCCTTCCGGAGGCGCGAGTGGCCGTACCGGTGCGTGTGGAGGTGGCTGTGCCCGCCCTTGGGGAGCGCCTTCGGCAGCTTCTCGCGGAGCTTGTGGTGCTTCTCGCGCGGGCTGAGGGTCAGCGCCAGTGCGATGGCCAGCAGCCAGCTGTCCTTGCTGACGCCGATGCCGTCGGGGGTGGGCCAGACGCTGCCCTCCTTGCGCAGCCCCGGCGTCTGCGCGTACACCGCCATCAGGCTCCCCGCGAACCCCGTCAGCGCCCCGCCCGCCAGGCGGCTCGGGACCATGGGGGTCAGCAGGGCCGCGCCGATCGCGATCTCCCCGGCGGCGAGGAGCTTGAGGAAGCGGGGCGCGTCGATGTTCTCCAGGAACGGGAAGGTCTGCCGCGCCATCCCGTGGACGCCCTGCGCCTGTTCGTCGGGCCCGTCCCACTTGTCCATCCCCGAATGCAGGATGAAGGCGCCCGTGATCAACCTGAGCGGCACCTGCCACGCCTTGACCTTGCCGCACCCGCTCATACCGAACTCCTCCCGCAGACCATGGAAGCGCGGACCGCGGCGACACAGGCCACGGCTACGCGGACATGTCCGCCATTCTCCGCTGAAAGCGGAGGGTCGGCATCCGGGCGGGGCCGCGGGGGAGCGCGGGGTCAGAGGAACCGGCGGATCGGCACCACCAGCGCCTCGCGGCCCCGCTGGAGCCAGGAGCGGCGCCGGTAGCGGCCCGCGTGCATCTCCACACTCACGGCGGTGTCCTCGTCGAAGTGGCGGTCGAGGACGGCGGTGAACTCCTCGTCGATGACGGCGAGCATGACCTCTTCGTCATGGTTGAGCGAGCGCCGGTTGATGTTGGTCGACCCGGTCAGCGCCGCCACCCGGTCCACCGTGATGACCTTCGCGTGCATCATCGTCGGCTGGTACTGGTGGATGCGGATCCCGCAGCCCAGCAACTGGTCGTAGTGCCACTGCCCCGCGAGCTGGCAGACCCGCTTGTCGGTGTGCGGACCGGGGAGCAGGATCTCCACCTCGACCCCGCGCGCGGCCGTCGCGCAGAGCAGGTCGATGAAGTACGCGTCGGGCGCGAAGTAGGCGGTGGCGATCCGCACCCGCTCCTCGGCGGACTGGAGGACCACCCGCAGCAGCGTCTGCATGTCCTGCCAGCCGAAACTGGCCGAGCCGCGCACCACCTGCACCACCGCGCCGCCGGACGCCTCCTGCGCGGTGAACCGGTCCCGCTCGTCGAAGAGGTCCTCGCGGCACTCCGCCCAGTTCTGCGCGAACGCCGCCGCCACGCCGTCGACCGCCGGGCCGCGCAGCCGCACATGGGTGTCGCGCCACTCGTTCTCGTTCCGGGCGTCGCCGCACCACTCCTCGGCGATCCCCACCCCGCCGGTGAAGGCGACCTTCTCGTCCACCACCAGGACCTTGCGGTGGCAGCGGTGGTTCTGCTTGAACGGCGAGAGGAAGACCGGCTTGCGGAACCACGAGACCTGCACCCCCGCCTGGTCCATCTCCTCCAGCAGGTGCCGCTCGATCAGCCTGCTGCCGAAGCCGTCGAGGAGCAGCCGCACCCGGACCCCCGCCCGCGCCCGGTCGCAGAGCGCGGCGGCGAAGTTCCGGGCGATCTCGCCCTTCCAGTAGACGAAGGTCATCAGGTCGACGGTGTGCTCGGCCGCGCGGATGGACTCCAGCATCGCCGAGAAGATCTCGTCGCCGTTGCGCAGCGCTGTCAGTTCGTTTCCCTCGGTGGCGGCGACGCCGATCAGGCGCTCCAGCCGCCGGCGCAGCCGCCGCCCGCGCGCCGCCAGCACGCCGCCACCGCGGGCTCCCGGTTCGTCCGCGGCCACGTCCGTCATCGTCATGAGCTCTCCCGCCCTTCGACCGAAAGGGCGCCGGAGCCCCGGCGTCCTGTGCCCGGAGCCACCCCCGCTTCCGCTCCGGCGTCACCTCATCTGCCCGGATCGCACATCCTTACGCTCTCCGGCGGCACCCCGGGCGCCCCGTCGATCAGGGCGAAGGCGGCCGTACCCGCCTATTCTGGCCGTGCCCGCAGGCTCCGGCGCCGCCCCCGGCCGCACGGACGAGGCGAGAGGGAGGCCACAGGTGGAGAGCGCGTCGGAGCAGCACGGAGCAGCCCGGGCCGGGCCCGGCGCCCACGACGCCGACAGCACCCTGCTGGAGGGGCTCAGCGTCGACGAGAGCCGCCCCGAGCAGCCGGTCCTGCGCGAGGCCGACGGCACGCCCGTCGAGACCTGGCGGGAGAACTACCCGTACGACCGGAAGATGCGGCGCCGGGAGTACGAGCGGCGCAAGCGGGTCCTGCAGATCGAGCTGCTGAAGATGCAGAGCTGGGTCAAGGAGACCGGGGCGCGGATCGTGGTCGTCTGCGAGGGGCGCGACGCCGCCGGGAAGGGCGGCACCATCAAGCGGTTCACCGAGCGGCTCAATCCGCGCGGTGCACGGGTGGTGGCGCTGGACAAGCCCACCGAGAAGGAGGCGGGCCAGTGGTACTTCCAGCGCTACATCGCGCACCTGCCGTCGCCCGGCGAGATCGTCTTCTTCGACCGGTCCTGGTACAACCGGGCCGGGGTCGAGCGGGTCATGGGGTTCTGCACCGAGGAGGAGTACGAGCAGTTCCTCGCCCAGGCGCCGCTGTTCGAGAAGATGATCACCTCCGACGGCATCCTGCTGGTGAAGTTCTGGTTCTCCGTCTCCCGGGCCGAGCAGCGGACCCGGTTCGCCATCCGCCAGGTCGACCCGGTGCGCCAGTGGAAGCTGTCCCCGACGGACCTCGCCTCCCTGGACCTGTGGGACGCCTACACCCGGGCGAAGATCGACATGTTCCGGGCCACCGACACCTCCTACGCGCCCTGGACGGTCGTCAAGACCAACGACAAGCGGCGCGGACGGCTGGAGGCCATGCGGAGCCTGCTGCTGCGCGTCGACTACGCGGCCAAGGACGAGGAGGCCCTGGGGGAGGGCGACCCTTTGATCATCGGGCCCGCCGACACTCTGCTGGAGCCCGGGGAGGGGCCCAGCGCCTTGTCGCCCACGCCGCTGGCCACGCATGGGGAGGGGCGGGGGAGTCATCCCGAGGGCTAGCCTCAGGCGCCGGCCGGGCTGTCTTGTGGCCGGGCGCCGCTTGACCGTGCCGGTCACTGATGGCCTCAAGCGCCGGCCGGGCTCGGGGCTCGCGGTTTGTCCGCCGGGTGGCGCGGGCGGGGCCCCACCCCCGCCCCGGACGAGCCGCGAACCCTGGCCGAGCTGACTCTCAGGTAACCGGCAACCGCAGCCCCAGTCCGGCCGACTCTCAAGACACGGCATCGGCAAAACCCAAGCCCACCGCCGCTCAAGGCCACCGACAACCGAAAAAATCCCAGCCGCCGCCATTCAAAGCCACCGACAACCAGAAGAATCCCAGCCCGGCCGGCGCTTGAGGCCAATCCTGGACCGGCACGGTCAAGACGGCACCGCACCCGAATCCCAGCCCGGCCGGCGCTTGAGGCCGATCAGTGACAGCCATGGTGGAGCGGCGCTCAGCCCATCCCAGCCCGGCCGGCGGTTGAGGCCATCTGTGACCGGCGCGGTCGAGACGGGCCGCACCAAGAACAGCCCGGCCGGCGTTTGAGGCCAATCAGTCCGGCGCGGCCGAATGGCGCCGCACCCAAAGACAGCCCGGCCGGCGCTTGAGGGCCACCGGGCTGAGGACGGTGAGGGCGGCGCGGCGCAGACGGGCGGCGCGGTCGTCGCCCCGCGGGACCGCCCCCCCCCGGGGCGGCGAAGAGGGAGAAGACCACGCGCGAGGCGACGACGCCGAGCAGGCAGCCCAGCAGCGGCGTGGTCAGGACCATGCCGAGGAGGACGTCCCACCAGTTGCCCGGGCCCATGCCCATCAGGGCGTCGGTCGCCGCCTCTCCGCCGCCCAGCGTGTAGGCGACCTTCACCGCGGGGACGCGAGGGCGACCGCCAGCAGCACGGGGTGGCCGGGGCCGCCCTTGCGGTCCGCCTCGGTGGCCTGGTGGCGGGTGGGGCCGCTGGACTCCGGGGAGCGGGGCTCGTGCGGGGAGTGGGGCGGGGCGTGGGTGCTGCCGTGGTTCTCCTCCCCGTCCGGGGGCTGCGTCGGCATGGGCTCAGCCCAGCACGGGGGCGGGCGGAAGGCGTGCCGGGTGGGGCGGTGGAGGGAGCCGGGGGCGGAAGGGCGAGGGACACCGGACGGGAAGGAGGCGCGTGCGCCCTCTCGTGCGCCGCGCTCGCTCCGTGTGCTCCGCCTGGCCCGAATACGTCGTACCCGGCCGTGGCCTGGTGTTTCTGCGAAACGCGCGTCGGGAAGTCGTACTCGAAAGGACGAGCGAGCTGACGCATGACTTGCCCCGGACGGGTGCGGAGCCCAGCATGTAGAGCATTCCGGCGGGAGGCGGCCGGCTGAAGCCGCTCGCGGCCCTCGACGACGGAGGACTCGCATGGCCTCGTACTTCGAGAACAGCAGCGACGCCCTCGTGCCCGACGCCCTGCGGGGGTTCGCGCGGGCCCACGCCGACCTGGTCACGCTCGATCCCGAGCACGGCTTCCTGCTCACCCGCACCGCCGACCCCGCGCGGCGCGTCGCGCTGCTCTCCGGCGGCGGGGCGGGGCACGAGCCGATGCACGCCGGGTACGTCGGGCGGGGCATGCTCGACGCCGCCTGCCCCGGGCGGGTCTTCGCCTCCCCGCACAACCGCCAGGTCTACGAGGGCTCCCTCGCCGCCGCCCGCGAGGAGGGCGTGCTGCACATCGTCAAGAACTACACCGGCGACCGGATCAACTTCGGCATCGCCGCCGAGCGCCTCGCCCATCGCGGCGTGCCCTGCGCGCGGGTGCTCATCGACGACGACCTCGCCTCCGACTCGGCGGACATCGCCTCAGGGCGCCGCGGCACCGGCGGCACGGTTCTCATCGAGAAGATCCTCGGCGCCGCCGCCGACACCGGCCTCGGCCTCACCGAGCTCCAGGAACTCGGTACCCGCCTCGCCGCCCGGTGCCGTACGCTCGCCGTCGCCTCCGCCGCGCACACCGCCCCCACCACCGGGGAGCCCGCGTTCCCCCTCGCCGCCGGAGAGCTGGAGTACGGCGTCGGCATCCACGGCGAGCGCGCCCAGCAGACCGTCCCGAGGGAGCCGCTCAGTGGCCTGGTGGAGCGCATGACCACCGCCCTCCTCGACGCCCTCACCCCCGACGGACCGGTCATCGTCCTGGTCAACGGCCTCGGCGCGGTCACCCCGCTGGAGCTGTACGCGGTCCACGGAGAGCTCGCCGGCATCCTCGACGCGCGCGGCACCACCCTGGCCCGCGCCCTCGTCGGCGACTACATCACCGCGCTGGACATGCGCGGCTTCTCCCTCACGCTGCTGGTGGCCGACCCGGAGATCCTCAGCCTCTACGACGCCCCGGTCCACACCGCCGCCCTGCGCTGGTGACCACCCCCGACCGCCCCCCGACCCCACCGGCCACCGAGAGCGGGAGCCACGCCATGACGACGAGCACCTCCCACGACGCCACCGCCACCGACGGCTGGATGCGCCGGTTCGCCGAGTCCGCCCACGCCACCGAGGCCCGGCTCACCGCCCTGGACCAGCGGGTCGGCGACGGCGACTTCGGCACCAACCTCACCGCTGGCGCCGACGCCGCCCTGCGCCGCCTGGACCAGCTCCCGGACGGAGGCACCGATCCCGCCGCGCCCCTGGAGGCGGCCGCCACCGCCTTCCTCGACGAGGTCGGGGGGACGAGCGGTCCCCTCTTCGGCCTGCTGCTCCAGTCGCTGGCCGCCGCGGTCTCCGCCTCCGGGCCCACCACCGCGGCCTACGCCGACGGGGTCGCCGACGGCCTCGCCGCGATCCGCCGGGTGGGCGACGCCGCCCCCGGCGACAAGACTTTGGTGGACGCGCTGACCCCGGCCGCCGAGGTACTGCGCGCCACCCCCGCCGACACCCAGCCCGACCGCGCCCTCGCCGCCGCCGCCGAAGCGGCCTGGGAAGGTGTCCGCTCCACGGCCAGGCTGCGCGCCCGGATGGGCCGCTCCAGCTACCTGGGCGAACGCGCGGAGGGCATCCCTGATCCGGGCGCGGTCGGCGTGGGCCTGCTCTTCGCCTCCGCCCAGGGCGTCGTCGCCGACCTCGACGCGCACCTGGGCTGAGGCTGCCGCGCCCTACTCCTCGGCGCTCCCCCCCTGGTGGGGTACGTGGGCCCGTACCCACGCCAGCAGCACCGGCGAGTGCAGCGTGGTCACCCACAGGTCGGCCCGGGACGCGTCCTCCTCACCGGGGCGCGGGCCCACCCCCAGCACCCGCAGTCCGGCCCGCCGCGCCGACTCGATGCCGGTCAGCGAGTCCTCGACGGCCAGCGCCCGGTCCGGTTCCGTGCCGCAGAGCCGCGCGGCCGTCGCGTAGACGTCCGGCCACGGCTTCGGCCGTACGGTTCCCGCGCCCCGGGCGGCGTCGGCCGACGCCTCGTCCGGGACGACGATGTGGCCGAAGTGGCCCAGCAGCCCGGCCCGGTCGAGGCTGGTCTCCACCACCTCCAGCGGGCAGTTGCTCGCCACCGCCAGCGGCAGCCGTCCGGAGAGCCTGCGGACGAACTCGACGGCGCCGGGCATGGTCACCGGATCGTCGGCGACCAGCGCCGTGAAGTGCCGCAGGAGCGACTCGGTCAGCTCCGGCGCCAGGTGTGGCTTGTCGGACTCCTCCGCCATCAGCCGCCCGCAGTCGGTGTAGTGCACCCCCTTGGCCCGGTCGGCGAAGCCCGGCAGGGGCCGCAGCCCGAACTGCCGGAAGACCTGGCTCCGGGCGTCCTGCCAGTGCCGTTCGGTGTCCATCAGCGTGCCGTCGCAGTCGAAGACGACGGCCTCCGGGGACCAACTGAGGAGGGGGTGTGCCTTGGTGGTCATGGTGTACCTCCTGGGGGAGGGGGCGGTCGGGCTTGTCGCGGGACCGCGGATTCGTGGGGTCGTGCGTTTCCCTGAGCCGGCCACCGGGACGTCGTACGTCCGCCGGTCCCATGCGGGTCACGGGAGCGCGAAGGTGCAATCCCGACCAAACCGCGAAACATCACGACGGCTACGTTATTTTCGCGACGAAGCGTCACGCAATCACTACTTCGAGTGCTCGACGGGGAGGGGGTGACGGGTGTAAAGGGGGCCGCCCGCTGGGCTGTCCCGCGTCAACCTCACGGCCCGTCAATCCCGCTCACGAGCCGCCAAGTTGAGTCATATTCGCCCGGCATCGCGGAACGGGTGGAAGCGCGGAAGGGTGTTCACTCGAATGGCCAGCAACCGCGCCGGAATTCGCGGGGAATCACCCGCACGCGTGCACATTCGAAAGAATTGAACAATATCCGCGCACGGAGCCCCGCTTTTGCTACCGGCGTGCGCGGGCGCACTACATTCTCCGTCGTCACGGAAACGTTGAGCGAAGGTGGACAGCACGTTGCAGGAACGGGCGAGGGCAACCCGCAGATCACTCCTGGAGGCCGCCGCCCTCCTCTTCGCGGAACAGGGCTACGCCGGCACCAGCGTCAACGACATAAGCGCCAGGTCCGGCCGGACCAGCGGCGCCGTCTACTTCCACTACGCCAGCAAGGAAGGGCTCGCCCTCGCCGTCGTCCAGGACCGCTTCGCCACCTGGCCGGGCCTCGCCGCGCGGTATACGGACCGCGCCGAACCCCCGCTGGAGAAACTGGTCGCCCTCAGCTTCGACATCGCCCACGCCCTCGCCGAGGACCCGGTCGCCCGCGCGGGCGCACGCCTGTGGGCCGAACGCGACACCATCGACGCGCCCCTCCCCGACCCCTTCGCCCTCTGGACCACCGCCACCACCCGCCTCCTCGCCCAGGCCCGCACCGCCGGCCACCTCGCCGACCGCGTACGCCCCGCCCCCACCGCCCGCTCCCTCGTCCGCGCCTACTTCGGCCTCTGCACCCTTACCGAGGCCCTGGAAGGCCGCACCGCCATCACGGCCCGCCTCACGGAGTGGTGGCTGCTGACCCTGGGATCGCTGCAACAACGGCCCGACCCCGCGGGGGTGCTGGGGCGGGCGCTCCGGCGGAGGAGCGCGGGGATGGGGGAGCGGCCGGTGGGGGCGGCCTGCGGGGAGTGACGACGCCGCGGCCTCCGGGGGCGGAAGTGGGGGCCGGGCCTCCGGACCGGCCCTCTTCCCAAGGCGAACGGGGCCGGGCACGATGCGTGGATGAGTGACACAGGGGCGCACGGGCAGTGGCCGCGGATTCGTGTCTGGCTGTGGATCGACGAACAGGGAGAGCCACGAGCGGCTCTGCATCCCGTCGCAGACGCACGGCGCACCTTCATCGAGCTACCGAAGAACCCGGTGTACGTCCAGGAACTCCTGACCCGGTCCAGGGGAGCCGCCCGTCAGCTCACCGGCCTGGACGACGGGGAGGAAGCCCGTATCGCCCTCCGCGAGCTCATCGAGGACCACCGCGGGCAGACCCCCGAACCCGAGGAACCGGGCTGGCGCAGCACCCCCCTCCCCGAGAGACCCCCGGCCGCCGGGAGGAGCAGCAGCATCCGCACGGTCTCCGGCGGCCTCCCTACGCTCGGACGGCGCCGCCGCTGAACCCCGCAGGGCCGAGCCGGCGCTTGCCCCCACCGCCTGCTCAGCGAACACGAAGAGCCGTGGGGGGGGGGGGGGGAGTTAGGGGCCGGGGCGGGCCGCGCCCCCCGCCCAGCCCGGGCCGGGCGCGGGGGGGACCGCCGCCCAGCGCGGCGAGAGAC
>NZ_JBHXJE010000012.1:37846-140098 GCF_042723275.1 Streptomyces sp. NPDC058373
GGGCCGCCCCCCCCCCCCCCGCCCCGACCTCCGGCGGGGGGGGGGGGTCGCGCGCCCCCCCCTGCCCCCCCCCCCCCCCGGGCTCACAGCCGGTCCGGACCGGGGAAGCGCTGCCCCGATCCGCGGTCTCCCTAGAGGTCGAAGTACAGCTCGAACTCGTGCGGGTGCGGGCGCAGCTGGATGGGGGCGATCTCCTGGGTGCGCTTGTAGTCGATCCAGGTCTCGATCAGGTCGGGGGTGAAGACGCCGCCGGCCTGGAGGTACTCGTTGTCGGCCTCGAGGGCGTCGAGGACGGCCGGGAGGGAGGTCGGGACCTGGGGGACGCCCGCGTGCTCCTCGGGGGCCAGCTCGTAGAGGTCCTTGTCGATCGGCTCGGCGGGCTCGATCTTGTTCTTGACGCCGTCCAGGCCCGCGAGGAGGAGGGCCGAGAAGGCCAGGTACGGGTTGGAGGACGGGTCCGGGGCGCGGAACTCGACGCGCTTGGCCTTCGGGTTGGAGCCGGTGATCGGGATGCGCATCGCGGCGGAACGGTTCCGCTGCGAGTACACCAGGTTGACCGGGGCTTCGAAGCCGGGGACCAGGCGGTGGTAGGAGTTCACCGTCGGGTTGGTGAAGGCGAGCAGCGACGGGGCGTGCTTGAGGATGCCGCCGATGTAGTAGCGGGCGGTGTCCGAGAGGCCGGCGTAGCCCTGCTCGTCGTAGAAGAGGGGGGTGCCGCCGGTCCACAGGGACTGGTGGACGTGCATGCCCGAGCCGTTGTCGCCGAAGATCGGCTTGGGCATGAAGGTCGCGGTCTTGCCGTTGCGCCAGGCGACGTTCTTCACGATGTACTTGAAGAGCATCAGGTCGTCGGCGGCGGCGAGCAGCGTGTTGAACTTGTAGTTGATCTCGGCCTGGCCGGCGGTGCCCACCTCGTGGTGCTGGCGCTCGACCTCGAGGCCGGCCTGCTCCAGCTCCAGGGAGATCTCGGCGCGCAGGTCGGCGAAGTGGTCGACCGGCGGGGCCGGGAAGTAACCGCCCTTGTAGCGGACCTTGTAGCCGCGGTTCTCGGTCTCGGAGCCGGTGTTCCAGGCGCCGGCCTCGGAGTCGATGTGGTAGAAGCCCTGGTTCGCGGAGGTCTCGAAGCGCACCGAGTCGAAGACGTAGAACTCGGCCTCGGGGCCGAAGTACGCGGTGTCGGCGATGCCGGTGGAGGCGAGGTACGCCTCGGCCTTCTTCGCGATGTTGCGCGGGTCCCGGCTGTACTGCTCGCCGGTGATCGGGTCGTGGATGAAGAAGTTGATGTTCAGTGTCTTGTCGCGGCGGAAGGGGTCCACGCGCGCGGTCGACAGGTCCGGGCGGAGTGCCATGTCGGACTCGTGGATGGCCTGGAAGCCGCGGATCGACGATCCGTCGAAGGCCAGCTCCTCCTCCGCGTCGAACGCCTTCGCCGGGATCGTGAAGTGCTGCATCACACCCGGGAGGTCGCAGAAGCGGACGTCAACGAACTTGACGTCCTCGTCGGCGATGAACTTCTTCGCGTCGTCGGCGTTCTGGAACATCCAACTCCTCCTACTCCCGACCCGGGGAGGGGCGGGGTGGTAGCTCGGTCGTGCGGCCAGTGCGGTGGCACACGGTGGACCTGACCCTAGGGACAGGGGATTTCTCAAGCATGACCCACTTGTTTCGCCGACGTTAATCGGACGGACCCGCGCGAGCCGTGTGACCTGGGCCTCATCGGCTCCGTGCTCACCCGGTCGCCGCCCCGAGTGACCGGCCTCATGCCGTCTCGTACCGATCCCGGCGGCAGGCCGGGTACCCCGCCGCAGTACCGTGTTTCCGTGGACAACAGGCAAGCAATCGGATCGTGGCTCTCCGGCCCGCGCGCGGCCGCGGAGGAGATGGGCGCCGACTTCGGCCACCGCGGGGAGCGGCTCGGTCTTCCCGAGCACGGACCCGGTTCGGTGGCCCCGGTGGGGCGCCGGTTCGGGGCCCTCGCCATCGACTGGGCTCTCTGCATGCTCATCGCATACGGCCTGCTCTCCGGTGGTGACGCCCAGTCCACGGGGAACTGGGCCCTCGGCGTCCTGCTGGTGATGAACATCCTCACCGTCGGCACCGTCGGCTGCACCCCGGGCAAGCTTCTGCTGCGCCTGCGGGTGATCTCGGAGAGGGGCGGCCGCCTGGGCTTCGGCTGGGCGGTGGCCCGCAGCGTGCTCCTCTGCCTCGCCGTACCCGCCCTGGTCTGGGACCGCGACTCGCGCGGCCTCCACGACCGGCTGGGGCGCGCGGTGCAGATCCGGATCTGAGCGATCGCGGCGTATGACGGGGACCGTCGGGCGCCGGGGGCGCCCTGCGGCACGGGCCCCACAGGGGCGCAGGCGTGTTGCTCACCAGGCCGCCGAACAGGCGAGAGGGCGGTACCGGAACCCTGAGGTTCCGGTACCGCCCTCTCGCGTACGGGTCGGGGCGCGGTCAGCGCATCTTCGGGCCGCGCGGCATCCGGGCGCCCTTCGGCATGGGCCCCTTCGGGACCGGCATGTTGCTCATCAGGTCGCCGAGGGCGCGGAGCCGGTCGTTGGTCGCGGTGACCTGGGGGCCGGTGAGGACGCGCGGGAACTTGAGCATCGTGGTGCGGACCTTCTTCAGCGGGGTCTGGCCCTCGCCGGTGCCCACCACGATGTCGTGCACGGGCACGTCCACGACGATGCGGGCCATCTTCTTCTTCTCCGCCGCCAGCAGGCCCTTCACCCGGTTCGGGTTGCCCTCGGCGACGAGGACGATGCCCGCCTTGCCGACGGCGCGGTGCACGACGTCCTGGCTGCGGTTGACCGCCACCGCCGGAGTCGTGGTCCAGCCGCGCCCGATGTTGTCGAGGACCGCCGCCGCCGCTCCGGGCTGGCCTTCCATCTGGCTGAACGCGGCCTTCTCGGCACGGCGGCCGAAGATGATCGCCATCGCGAGGAAGGCGAGCACGAAGCCGAGGATGCCGAGGTAGACCGGGTGGCCGACGAGGAAACCGATCGCAAGGAAGACACCGAAGGTGACGATCCCCACAGCGGCGATGACCAGGCCGATCTTCGGATCGACACGCTTTGCCATCTTGTACGTCTGGGCGATCTGCTTGATCCGCCCCGGGTTCGCAGAACTCGCTGCGTTGTCCTTGCTCGCCATGTAACGAAGTTTACGTGTCCCTGATGCGTCGGCGTCGTGCGGGCGGGGTATCAGCCGCCGCCCGTCCCTCCCGGGGGCGCCCGCGGGTGCCGGAACGGTTCAGTGCGTCCGGTTTCAGGAGGTCTGCGAACCGGGGGCGGCGGCCGCCTCCAGGACCGCCTGGGCCTCCACCCGGTCCTGGGCGCGGCGGCGGTCCTCCAGGACCGAGGTCCACGCGTTGCGGCGGGCGGTGCGCTGGCCGGAGCGCATCAGCACCGACTCGACGGCGCGCAGCGCGCCGGTGACCGAGGGCCACGCGGCAGGACGGGTGGTGGTGGTCCGGAGCCGGGTGACGGGCGCGGCCTGCATCTGAAGATCCCCTCGGAGAGCGGCGAAGTGGCGCGGTGACGGGAACGCGGCGCCCGTGCCCGTCGGTCGAGGGGAGGTCCGCCCCGGACCTGGAGCACGGCGTACGTACAGCGTCACCGACTGGTGTTACCAGGGCGTGACCTGCGGGTCAAACACCCATGAAACCCTCGCCGCGCCGGCCCCGCACCCCGGGACGGCCGAAGCGGCCCCCGCACGCCCGCGAACTGCGGGATCGTACGGAGGCCGCCGGATGACAGGTACGTGGGCCGGGGCCGGGTGTGCGGGGATTCACAGCCCCGGGCCCGGCCGCCGGGCCGTGCCCGCCGAGGCGCGGTCAGAGCGCGCGGGCCGCCGGAGCGGTCTCGGCGGTGGCGCCGGAGCGGCGGTCCATCGCCTGCTGGAAGAGGCGCCCGGCGCGGTACGAGGAGCGGACCAGCGGGCCCGACATGACGCCGGAGTAGCCCATCTCCTCGGCCTCCTCCTTCAGCTCCACGAACTCGTGCGGCTTCACCCAGCGCTCCACCGGGTGGTGGCGCACGGAGGGGCGCAGGTACTGCGTGATGGTGATGAGCTCGCAGCCCGCGTCGTACAGCCGCTGGAGGGCCTCGCTGACCTCGGCGCGCTCCTCGCCCATGCCCAGGATCAGGTTGGACTTGGTGATCAGCCCTGCCTCGCGGGCGCGGGTGATGACCTCGAGCGAGCGCTCGAAGCGGAAGCCGGGGCGGATGCGCTTGAAGATGCGCGGCACCGTCTCGACGTTGTGCGCCAGCACCTCGGGGCGCGAGGAGAAGACCTCGGCGAGCTGCTCGGGGTCGGCGTTGAAGTCGGGGATGAGCAGCTCGACCTTGGTGTGGCCGCCCTCGCGCTCGGCGGTCATCGCGTGGATCTGGCGGACCGTCTCGGCGTAGAGCCAGGCTCCGCCGTCCTCCAGGTCGTCGCGGGCGACGCCGGTGATGGTGGCGTAGTTCAGGTCCATCGTGACGACGGACTCGCCGACGCGGCGGGGCTCGTCGCGGTCGAGCGCCTGCGGCTTGCCGGTGTCGATCTGGCAGAAGTCGCAGCGCCGGGTGCACTGGTCGCCGCCGATGAGGAACGTGGCCTCACGGTCCTCCCAGCACTCGTAGATGTTGGGGCAGCCGGCCTCCTGGCAGACCGTGTGCAGGCCCTCGCTCTTGACCAGCTTCTGGAGCTCGTTGTACTCGGGACCCATTTTGGCGCGGGTCTTGATCCACTCGGGCTTGCGCTCGATGGGGGTCTGGCTGTTGCGGACCTCCAGGCGCAGCATCTTGCGTCCGTCGGGTGCGACTGCGGACACACCGGCTCCCTGTTGGTTTGCGTGGCTCGCGTCACGGGGTGCGACGTCGATTCTTCGGCGTACATCAGGGTACGCCCCGCGAAGTGCGGGGTGCCTACCCCGGTCCGCCTCCGGGATGGGGGCGGCTCCCCCCGTTCGGCCCAGTCGGAGAAGGGGCCGCCAAGGCCCTTGTTCAGGCCGTGGCGGGCTCGGAGGCGGGCGGCGCGGCAGGTTCCGCCTCGGGCTGCCGGGGGAGCGGCACGGCCTCGCCCAGCACCTCGGCGAGGTGCCGCTCGACGACCGGGAGCACCTCGGCGATGGTGACCTCGCGGCCCAGCTCCTGGGCGAGCGAGGCGACGCCCGCGTCCCGGATGCCGCACGGCACGATCCGGTCGAACCAGGTGTTGTCCGGGTTCACGTTGAGCGAGAAGCCGTGCATGGTGACGCCCTTGGCGACGCGGATGCCGATCGCGGCGAGCTTGCGGTCCTCGTGGCGCTGGCCCGCGTTGGAGGGGGCGTACTCGGGGCCGGCCAGGCGCGGGTCGAACTCGTCGTCGCCGCCGAGGCGGGGGTCGAGGTCGAGCGAGAGGCCGCCGAGGGCCGCGCGCTCCTCCACCGGGGCGCCGAGGACCCAGACGCCGCTGCGGCCCTCGACCCGGGTGGTCGCCAGGCCCAGCTCGGCGCAGGCGCGGATCAGGGCCTCCTCCAGGCGCCGGACATGGGCGACCACGTCGACCGGGCGGGGCAGCTTGAGGATCGGGTAGCCGATCAGCTGGCCCGGGCCGTGCCAGGTGATCTTGCCGCCGCGGTCCACGTCGATGACGGGCGTGCCGTCCAGAGGCCGCTCGCTCTCCTCGGTGCGCCGCCCCGCCGTGTACACCGGCGGGTGCTCCAGGAGCAGGCAGGTGTCCGGGATGTCGTCGGCGAACCGGGCGGCGTGCACCCGGCGCTGCTCGTCCCACGCCTGCTGGTACTCGACCGCGTCCGCACCGAATCCCAGCCGGACGAACTGCACGTCACCCACGGCTCGCACCTCCTCGTTCGCGCGCACACCGCGCATCTGGGCCACTGTACGACCCGCCGCCGGAAGTCAGGCGTCCGCCCGATACTCACACGATCGGATGAATGTGTGGCGCAGCTCACTGCGCGGGCCGCGCGGGCCGTTACATTCACGCCGTTCCATGAGGGCTGCTTCACGGGCCCGGAAGGCAGGAGACCGCACCGCAGATGACGGAACGACCCCCTCAGCGCACCCCCAACCGCCAGCTCGCCGCACTCATCGCGGAGGCCGGGTTCTCCCATGCCGGGCTGGCCCGCCGCGTCGACCAGCTCGGTCTCGAACACGGACTCGACCTCAGATACGACAAGACCTCGGTGACCCGGTGGCTGCGCGGCCAGCAGCCCAGGGGAACCACCCCGGCCCTGATCGCCGAGGTCTTCACCCGGCGGCTGGGGCGGCGGCTGACCGCCCAGGACCTCGGCCTCGACGCGTGCGCGCCGGTCTACGCCGGGCTGGAGTTCGCGGCCACCCCGGAGGAGGCCGTCGACATCGTCAGCGGTCTGTGGCGCAAGGACTCCGGCAGCCACACCGAACTGCGGAAGATCGCCTTCACCCCGGCCGGGCTGGTCGTCCCCAGCCGCGACTGGCTGATCGGCCGGGCCGACGACCGGGTCGGGCGCGGCGACCCCACCCCCGTCCCGGCCACCGTGCGCATCCCCGCGCAGGGGCGCCCCGTCCAGGCCGGCGCCCGGGCGGTCACCGTCGCCCCGCGCACCCGGCACCAGACCGAGCGCGGCCCCGGCCAGCGCGTGTCGGCGGGCGACGTCGCCGCGCTCCGCTCGGTCGCCGACCTCTTCCGCTCCCTCGACCACGCCTACGGCGGCGGCCACGCCCGGCAGGCCCTCGTCCGCTACCTGGAGCACGAGGCCGAGCCGATGCTGCGCGGCCGGTACGGCGAGGCGACCGGCCGGCGCCTCTTCGCCGCCGCCGCCGACCTGACCCGGCTGGCCGGCTGGACCTCGTACGACATCGGGGCGCACGGCCTGGCCCAGCGGTACTTCGTGCAGGCGCTCAGGCTCTCGCAGGCGGCGGCCGACCGGGCGTACGGGAGTTACGTGCTGGTCACCATGAGCCGGCAGGCGGTCTACCTGCACCACGGGCGGGAGGCGGTGCAGCTCGCCCGGGTCGCCCAGCAGGGCGTCGGGACGACGGCGCCGCCGGTGGTGCAGGCGCTGCTGCACGCGGTCGAGGCGCGCGGGCACGGGGTGCTGGGGGAGGGCCGGGCCTGCCAGGCGTCGCTGGGGCGGGCCGAGCGGGCGCTGGAGTCGGCGCGGCCGGGGGACGACGTGCCGCACTGGGCGCAGTTCTTCGACGAGGCGCAGCTCGCCGACGAGTTCGCGCACTGCTACCGCGATCTCCAGCAGTACCGGCACAGCGCCCAGCACGCGGAGCGCTCGCTCCAGCTCCGCCCGCACGGCTACGCCCGCAGCCGCCTCTTCTGCCGCGTCGTCCTCGCCTCCGCCCGGCTGGGCCTCGGCGAGCTGGACCAGGCTTGCGCGCTGGGCGCGGAGGCGGCCCAGCACGCCGCGGAGATGCGCTCGGCCCGCGCCGTCGAGTACGTCCGCGACTTCGAACGCCGCCTGGAGCCGTACCGGGACGCGGCGGCGGTCCGGGGGTACCGGGACCGGGTGGCGGCGTTGCACTGAGGCGGGGCAGGTGGGGGGAGCCGCCTCCCCCCACCGGGGCCGCCTCCGCCGAGGCCGGCCCCGGGCGCTTCACCGCGGCCGTCGCCGAGACGCCGGACGAGCATCGCGCCCGGTTCAGGGAGGTACACGCACACGTCCTCGCCACGGACGTGCGGACGCCGCGCCCGCGCCGCGCCGGCGTCCGTTCGGTACGGGCCCCGGGGGACGGTCAGAGCCCCATCCCCATCAGCACGTCGTCCACGTACTCCCCGCCCACGAAGACCTCGCCCGGCAGGACGCCTTCCACGCGGAAGCCCTCGGAGGCGTAGAGGGTGCGGGCGGGGGTGTTGTGGCCGAGGACGCGGAGGGTGAGGCGGCGGGCGCCCTGGCGGCGGGCGTCGGCGGCGCAGGCCCGCAGCAGGGCGCGGGCGACACCCTGGCCGCGGGCCTCCTCGCGGACGGCGAGCCCCTGGATCTGGCGGACGTGGGCGAAGGCGGGGAGCGGGACCGGGCACCGGAGAACGGCGTAGCCGAGGATCTCGGGGCCGCTCTGCGCGACCAGGTGGTCGCTCGGGTCCCGGTGGCCGTCGAAGAAGGGGGACGCGGGCGCCTCGGGCCGCTCGGTGACGGCGTGCAGCGGGGACCAGGTGGTGAAGTCGATCCCGGCGAGCGCCTCCCCGTCGGCGGGACGCGCGAGGCGTATGAGTGGCCGCATGGCCGCACTCTGCCATGTCGTCGGTGTGACGGGCGGGTCCGGTGGTCATGATGAGGCGTATGCGGATCGCGGTCGCCGGCTCGTCCGGCCTCATCGGAACAGCGCTCACCAGCTCCCTGCGGGCGGACGGTCACGAGGTGGTGCGGCTGGTGCGCCGCCCCGCCCGGGACGCGGGCGAGGTGCAGTGGGACCCGAAGGAGGGGCGGGTCGAGACGGCGGGCCTGGTCGGCTGCTCCGCCGTCGTCAACCTCGCGGGCGCCGGGATCGCCGACCACCGCTGGACCGACGCCTACAAGCGCGAGATCCGCGACAGCCGCGTCTACGGCACCGCCACCCTCGCCGAGGCCCTCGCCTCCCTGGACGCCCCGCCCGACGTCTTCGTCAACGCCAGCGCCATCGGCTTCTACGGCGACACCGGCGACCGGGCCGTCGACGAGACCGCCCCGCCCGGGTTCGGCTTCCTGCCGACCCTCTGCGTGGAGTGGGAAGAGGCGGCGGCCGCGGCCGAGGAGGCCGGGGTGCGCACCGTCTTCCCCCGCACCGGCCTCGTGGTGTCGGCCGAGGGCGGCGCCTGGGCCAAGCTCTTCCCCCTCTTCAAGGCCGGGCTCGGCGGGCGGGTCGGCAGCGGCCTGCAGTACTGGAGCTACATCTCGCTCCACGACCACGTGGCCGCCCTGCGCCACCTCATCGACACCGAGGAGCTCTCCGGCCCGGTCAACCTCACCGCGCCGCGCCCGCTGACCAACCGCGAGGTGACCACCGCGATGGGCCGGGTGCTGCGCCGCCCCACGCCGTTCCCCGTCCCCGCCGCCGCGCTCAAGGTGGTCCTCGGCGAACTTGCCGGGGACGTGCTGGCCAGCCAGCGGGTGGTGCCCACCCGGCTGCTGGAGTCGGGATTCGCCTTCGCCCACCCCGGCATCGACGCCACCCTGCGGGCCGCCCTCCGCTGACCCTCCCGTCTCACCAGGGGGCGCCCGCGGCACGCGGTGTGCGACCGGCGTACGACCGTGCCCGCCGTGTGCGCCTCTGCCCGGGGCCCCGGACCGCTTCTACGCTCGAACCTCGCACTCGGGTATTCCCAAGGCGCGTCGGGGGCATGAGCCTCCCACGGATCGCCCAATCTCGGGGAGGGCACGTGAGTGAGCCCGGACAGGAAGCGGACGTCGTGATCGTGGGCGCGGGGGTCGCGGGACTCGCCGCCGCCCATGCGCTGACCAGCGCCGGAGTCGGTGTCACGGTGCTGGAGGCCGCCACACGGGTGGGCGGCAGGATGGCCACGGAGGCGATGGACGGCTACCGGCTGGACCGGTTCGGGCAGCCGCTGCTCACCACCTGGCCCGAGGAGGCGGCCACGCTCCTCGACGGCCTGCCGATGCGGAGCTTCGCCCCCGGCGTACTCGTCCACAGCCAGGGGCAGCGGACCCGCACCGGCGAGCCCGGGAGTGCGAGGGGCGCACTCAGTGCCGCGCGCGCCCGCGCCGACGCCCAAAGGCGGGTGCCCCGGCAGAGCGGCCCCGACCGGCGGCGCGTCTCCACCGCGGTCGACGGTGCGCTGCTCGGCTCCGCCCTCGCCCGCCTCGCCGCCACCTCCGACGAACGCCTCGCCGCCCGGCCCGAGCGCACCGCCGCCGAGGCGCTCGCCCTGCGCGGCCTCTCCGCCCGTACCGTCGACGGCTTCGTCCGCCCCCTGCTCACCGCCCTCCTCGGCGACCCCGGCCTCACCACCTCCAGCCGCGTCGCCGACCTCGCCCTGCGCGGCTACGCCCGCGGCCGCCTCGGCGTCCCCGCGGGCGGCGCCGCCGCGCTGCCCCAGTACCTCGCCGACGCCCTGCCCGCGGGCACCGTCCGTACCGGTGTGCACGTCACCGCCGCCTCCATCGACTCCGTCACCACCAAGGAGCACGGCACCTTCGGCTGCCGCGCCCTGCTGCTGGCCACCGGCGCCCGCGCCGCCGCCGAGCTGCTGCCCGGGCTGCGGGTGCCCCGCTTCCACTCGGTGACCGTGCTCCACCACACCGCGCCCGAGCCGCCGCCCACCGGCAGCGCCCTGGTGCTGGACGCCGACCGGAGCGGGCCCGTCGCCTGGTCCGCCGCGCTCAGCGAGGTCGACCCGACGCGTGCCCCGCGCGGGCGCGCGCTGATCTCCTCGACGGTGCTCGACGCGCCCCCGGACGGCCTCGACGCCGAGGTCCGGGCCCAGCTCGCCCGCATGTACGGCACCTCCACCACCGGCTGGGAGCTGCTCGCCGCCCACCACGACGCCGAGGCGGTCCCGGCGATGACCCCGCCGCACGACGCCCGTCGGCCCGTGCGGGTGCTGGACGGGCTGTACGTCTGCGGCGACCACCGCGACACCAGCTCGGTGCACGGCGCCCTCACCTCGGCCCACCGCGCGGCCCGGGAGATCCTCACCGACTTCGGTCTCCTGCCGCCCGCCCCCGGCGCCGACGTCACCCATGCGGCCGCCTGAGCCGCCACTCCGGTACGCCCCGCCGTTTGCGGCCCGGCCCCGGGCGTAGAACGCTGTAAGCCGGGCCGCTTGGCCCAGGAGGCCGAAGCCGGGGAGTGCCGAGGTGGCGAGGACCGCCGTGTGGAGCCGCCGGGGAGACGAACCCCGGTGGCTGAGCGGAGCGCCCGCGCCCTCCTGGCTGCGGTGGCTGCCGGTGGGGCTGCTCGTCCTCATCCCGCTGCTGCAACTGCTGGTGGACCGGCCCGTCGACCTCGGCTTCCTCCTCGGCGCCATCCCGCCGCTGGCCACCCTCGCCTACGGCCCGCTCGCCACCGCCGGCTTCTCCGCCGCCGTGCTGGTGCTGCTCAACATCTCCGCCATCAACCTGGACCGGCCCGGCCAGGGCGACATCATCGCCGTCACCTTCGTGGCGGTCCTCAGCGTCGCCATCTCCTGGATGCGCCAACGCCGCGCCGCCCAGCTCACCACCATCCGCACCGTCGCCGAGGCCGCCCAGCTCGCCGTGCTGCCCCCGCTGCCGCCCCGCGTCGACGGGGTCCGCTGCGCGGGCCTGTACCGCCCGGCCCAGCGCGGCACCCTGGTCGGCGGCGACCTCTTCGACGTACGGCGCGGCCCCTACGGCGTCCGCGCCCTCGTCGGTGATGTGCAGGGCCACGGCATCGCCGCCGTCGGCACCGTCACCTCGATCCTCGGCGCCTTCCGTGAGGCCGTCCTCGACGAGGAGGAGCTCTCCGGGGTGGCGGCCCGGCTCGACCGCCGGCTGGTGGTGGACGCCGCCGACGCCGCGGCCGGGGCCCTCACCGTCGCCCGGGTCCCCGAGGGCGACCCCGACAGCGTCCTCGGCGAGCCGCCCGAGGGGCAGCGCTCCGACCCGACCTCCGGCGAACTCTTCGCCACCGCGCTGCTGCTGGAGTTCCGCCCCGGCTCCGGCGAGGTCGGCGTGGTCTCCTGCGGCCACCCCGCGCCGGTCCTGCTGCGCGGCACCACCGCCCACGAGATCGAGGTGCAGCCCGCGCCGCCGCTCGGCCTCGGTATCGCCGGAGCCGACCCGCCCGTCGAACGCGCTCTCCCGCTCCGGCCGGGCGACCGCGTCCTCGCCGTCACCGACGGCGTCACCGAGGCCCGCAACGACGCCGACGTCTTCTACCCGCTGGTCGACCGGGCTGCCCAGCTCGCCGCCGACGACCCCGGGGAGCTGATCGCCGCCATCTGGCGCGACCTCGTCGGCTACGCCCGCACCATCGACGACGACGTCGCCCTGCTGGTCTTCGCCCCCGACCCCGAGGGCGAGGAGCCCGACACGGGCACCGTCACCGGCGAGGTGCTGGAGATCCGGGAGGGCGTCGCCAAGGAGGCCCGCGGCGAGAGCTGACACCCACCGGGCCGCCGGGTACGGGTACGGGAGCCCGTACCGCCCCTCACGCCGTGAAGCGGTCCCACAGCCGGGGGAAGCGGGCCGCCAGCGCGTCGTCGTCCTCCAGGTCGATCGGCGTGCCCGACGGGTCGACCGGCGCCGGGGCGATCCCCAGGTCCGGCGTCTGCGCGCCGGTGAGCTGCTCGTACGCCTCGTCGGCCGCGTACCCCAGCTCCTCGCCGTCCCCGTCGATCTCGTCGTCGAAGGGACCCAGCAGGTCCGCCAGGACGTCCGGTTCGTGCAGCGCGCCCTCGAAGACCTCCCGGCCCTGCCCGATCAGCCAGCACCGGAAGTAGTCGAAGGCGTCGTCGCTCGCGCCGTCCAGCAGCACCCACGCCGCACCCCAGAGCTCCCAGGTGTAGGACCGGTTGTAGCGGGCCTCGAAGTGCCGCGCGAAGTCCAGGACGGCCTCCGGGTCCGCGCCGAGCAGCCGTTCCACCAGCAGCTCCGCGTGGGCCTGCGGATCGCCGCCGGCGCGCTCCCGCGTCGTGTCGATGATCTCCCAGAACTCCGTCTCGTCCATCACGGCTCCAGCATCGTCCCTGGAGCCGCGCGCCGCACGTCCGGACGGCGTCGTTCCCCCGGGCGTGGTGAACAGGGGCGCGACGCACCGCCGTACGGGCGAAAACCCGACGGAGGGTGTCGCCTTTGCGTGCCAGGGTCGGACCCATGAACCCCACCGCATCCGTACCCGCCGCCTCGCCGACGGCCCTCGCCGGACGCGTCGCCCTCGTCGCCGGAGCCACCCGGGGCGCGGGCCGCGCCTTCGCCGTGGAACTCGGCTCCGCCGGGGCCACCGTCTACGTCACCGGGCGCACCACACGCGACAAGGTCTCCGAGGTCGGCCGCGCCACCGAGACCATCGAGGGGACCGCCGCCCTGGTCACCGAGGCCGGCGGCGAGGGCATCGCCGTCCCCACCGACCACCTCGACCCCGAGCAGGTCCGCCGCCTCGCCGCACGCGTCGAAGAGGGCCACGGACGGCTCGACGTCCTCGTCGACAACACCTGGGGCGGCGAACACCTCATCCCCTTCGGCCGCGCCCTGTGGGACACCCCGCTCGACGAGGGGCTGCGGATGCTCGACCTAGGCGTCCGCTCCCACCTCATCACCGCCTCCCTGCTGCTGCCGCTGCTCATCCGCCACCCCGGCGGCCTGCACGTCGAGGTCACCGACGGCAGCGCCGAGACCAATCGCCGCTTCCGCGAGAACGTCTTCTTCGACCTGGCCAAGTACGCCCCCATCCGGATCGCCCTCGGCCTCGCCCGCGACCTGGAGCCGCACGGCTCCACCGCCGTCTGCGTCACCCCCGGCTTCCTCCGCTCCGAGCAGATGCTCGACGGCTTCGGGGTCCGCGAGGAGAACTGGCGCGACGCCCTCGCCCAGGAGCCGCACTTCGCCGTCGCCGAGTCGCCCGCCTACGTCGCCCGGGGCGTCGTCGCCCTCGCCGCCGACCCCGACCGCGCCCGCTGGAACGGCTCCTCCGTGACCAGCGGCACCCTCGCCCGGGAGTACGGCTTCACCGACACCGACGGCACCTCGCCCGACGGCTGGCGCTACTTCGAGGAGGTCGTCTTCGGCGGCAAGGAGGCCGGCCCCGAGAGCTACCGCTGAGCCACGGGGCTGTCCGGCCACGCGGGCCCGCCCCGCTCAGCCGTACAGCCCCGCCATCCGCCCCGCCGCCCCCCGCAGCCGCTCCCGCAGCTCCGGCGGGGCCACCACCTCCGCCTCCGGGCCGAGCCCCAGCACCTGGTCGTACGCCACCTCCAGCGACTCCACGGGCAGCACCACGTCCTCCACCCAGCCCCCGCCGCCGTCCGCCTCCCACCCGGCCGCCGCCAGCGCCTCCCGGGCCGCCTCCGGGTCGGTCGCCCGCGGCAGCAGCCGGGCCCCCGCCGGGCTCAGCCGCAGCCTGATCTCCGTGCGCAGCAGCGAGCGGGCGAACTCCGCCGCCCGCTCCCGCCAGAACTCCGCCAGGTCGAAACCGGTGTCCCGCTCGAACCGCGTGCCCAGATCCCGTACCTCGGTGAACCGGTCCACCCGGTAGACCCGCGCCTGCCCGCTCCGGGCGGCCCGCGCGCACAGGTACCAGACGCCCGCCTTCAGGACCAGGCCGTACGGCTCCAGCTCGCGGCGCACCTCGCGGTCGGAGCGCCGGTACGCCGCGGCCACCCGCCGGTCGTCCCAGACCGCCTCCGCCAGCGGCGCCAGCAGCTCGGGCGCCTCGGGCCGGGTGTACCAGGCGGGCGCGTCCAGATGAAACCGCCCGCCGACCGCCCGCGACGCCTCCCGCACCGGCGGGGCCAGCGCCGCCGACACCTTCAGCCGCGCCGCCGACGCCGCCTCACCGAGCCCCATCTCCCGCAGCGCCCCCGGCACCCCCGACAGGAACAGCGCCTGCGCCTCCTCGGGAGCCAGCCCGGTCAGCCCCGTCCGGTACCCGCCGACCAGCGCGTACCCGCCCGCACGGCCCCGCTCCGCGTAGACCGGGACGCCCGCCTGCGAGAGCGCCTCCGCGTCCCGGGCGACCGTACGCTCGCTCACCTCCAGCTCCCCGGCCAGCTCGGCGGCGGTCATCCGGGGGCGGGACTGGAGCAGCAGGACCATACGGATCAGGCGGGCGGCACGCATCAGCCCATCATGGCCGCCTCGCGCTCACCGCCGGCCGCCGGGCGTCCCCCGCCGGGGCCCACGTCCTCCCGGGCCAGCGCGATCACCGCGAACATCGCCCCCTGCGGGTCGGCGAGGACGCTGAAGCGGCCCGGCTCGATGGTGGTCGGCGGCAGCAGCACGTTGGCACCGAGCCGCGCCCCGCGCGCGGCCGCCGCGTCGCAGTCGCGGACCGAGACGTAGACCAGCCACCGCGGCCGCATCCCCGCCGGGAACGCCTCCGTGACCGGCGTCATGCCGCCGAACGGCTGACCACCGAGACTCCACTCGGTGTACGGGAACCCCGCGCCCGGGGCGGCCCGCCGGGCCTGCCAGCCGAAGACCTCGCCGTAGAAGCCCCGCGCCCCGTCCGGGTCGGTGGTGGTCAGGCCGAACCAGGCGGCCGAACCCGGCGCGTTCACCGTGTCGAAACCCCGGTGCCCGTCCGGCTTCCACAGCCCGAAGACCGCGCCCGAGCTGTCCGCGCAGAGCGTCGCGCGGCACACACCGGGCACCTCGACCGGCTCGCCCAGCACCTGGCCGCGGGCGAGGGCGACCCGCTCGGCCGGGGTCTCCTCGGGGCCGTCCGCCGCGGCGCCCGGCTCGGCCTCGGCCTCCTCGACCAGGAAGTACGGCTGCCAGACGGGCGAGCGGCGCCCACCCCGGCGTGGCCCCAGCCCACCGACGGTCCGGCCCTCGCTGAGGAAGGCGTGGTAGCCGTCGAGGCCGGGTACCTCGCCCAGCTCCCAGCCGAAGAGGCTTCCGTAGAAGCGGGCGGCGGCCCGGGGGTCCGCCGCGGAGAGGTCGGCCCAGCAGGGGGCCGACGGGACGTTCCAGGTCTTCATGGTGGTGAACCCCTCAGGTGGGCGGCCTTCCCCGCCGGGGCCTGACGGCCGGTGCGGCCGGTCGCGCGCCTGGATCAGGCGGCGTCCGGACCGGCCGAGGTGCCCGACGTGCGGTCCGGGTGCCGTGGCGTCTTCCGGTTCATTCACGCACGCGCCGCGCCGACCGGCAAAAGGATCTAGGGGACACCCCGGGTACGCCGAAGGGCGGCACCCCGGGTCCTCCCGGGATGCCGCCCTCACCGTTCACGCAGGTCAGAGACCGTACCGCTCGCGGGCCTCCTTGACCGAGCGGGCCGGGACATCGCCGCGGCGGGCCAGCTGGGCCAGCGCGGCCACCACGACCGACTCGGCGTCGACGCCGAAGTGGCGGCGGGCACCCTCACGGGTGTCGGAGAGGCCGAAGCCGTCCGCGCCCAGCGAAGACCAGTCCTGCTCGACCCACTGCGCGATCTGGTCGGGGACCTGGCGCATGTAGTCGGTGACCGCGAGGACCGGGCCCTCCGCGTCGGCCAGCACCTGGCGGAGGTACGGCTCACGCTGCTCGCCGCGGAGCAGCGCCTCGTCGGCCGCCAGGGCGTCGCGGCGCAGCTCCGTGAAGGAGGTCGCGGACCAGACGTCGGCGGCCACGCCCCACTCCTCGGCCAGCATCTTCTGCGCCTGGAGCGTCCAGTGGATGGCGGTGCCGGAGCCGAGCAGCTGGATGCGCGGGGCGTTGGCCGCGGCCACCTGCACCCCGGCCGACTCGGCCGTGTTGAAGCGGTACAGGCCGCGCAGGATGCCCTCGTCGACACCGGCGGGCTTGGCCGGCTGCGGCATCGGCTCGTTGTAGACCGTCAGGTAGTAGAAGACGTTGCGGTCCTCCTCGGGGGTGGCCTCGCCGTACATGCGGCGCAGCCCCTCCTTGACGATCGCGGCGACCTCGTAGGCGAAGGCCGGGTCGTAGGTGAGCGCGGCCGGGTTGGTGGCGGCGATCACCGGCGAGTGGCCGTCGGCGTGCTGGAGGCCCTCACCGGTCAGGGTGGTGCGCCCGGCGGTCGCGCCGACGAGGAAGCCGCGGCCGAGCTGGTCGGCGAGCTGCCACATCTGGTCGGCGGTCCGCTGCCAGCCGAACATCGAGTAGAAGATGTAGAAGGGGATCATCGGCTCGCCGTGCGTGGCGTACGCCGAGGCGGCGGCGATGAAGTCCGCCATCGAACCGGCCTCGGTGATGCCCTCGTTGAGGATCTGGCCGTTGACCGCTTCCTTGTAGTACATGAGCTGGTCGCGGTCGACCGGCTCGTACGTCTGGCCCTTCGGCGAGTAGATGCCGAGGGACGGGAAGAGCGACTCCATGCCGAAGGTGCGCGCCTCGTCGGGGACGATCGGCACCCAGCGCTTGCCGCTCTCCTTGTCGCGGACCAGGTCCTTGACGAGGCGGACGAAGGCCATGGTGGTGGCGACCGCCTGCGAGCCGGAGCCCTTGTCGAAGGCGGCGAACGCCTTGTCGGCCGGGGCGGGCAGCGGCGCGAGCGGCTGCGTGCGGCGGGCCGGGGCCGGGCCGCCGAGGGCCGCGCGGCGCTCGGTGAGGTAGCGGACCTCGGGGGAGTCGGCGCCCGGGTGGCCGTACGGCACCTGGCCGTCGGCGAAGGCGCTGTCCGGGATCGGCAGCTCCAGCAGGTCCCGCATGTCCTTGAACTCGTCCACCGTCAGCTTCTTCATCTGGTGGTTGGCGTTCTTGGACTCGAAGCCCTTGCCGAGGGTGAAGCCCTTGACGGTCTGGGCGAGGATCACCGTCGGCGCGCCCTTGTGGGCGAGGGCCGCGCGGTACGCCGCGTAGACCTTGCGGGGCTCGTGGCCGCCGCGCGAGCGGTGGAAACACTCGCTGATCTTGTCGTCGCTGATCAGCTTGGCCAGCTCGACCAGGGCCGGCTCGGCGCCGAAGAAGTGGTCGCGGATGTAGGCCGCGTCCCGCGTCTGGTACGTCTGGAACTGCGCGTCCGGTACCTCGCGCAGGCGGCGTACGAGCGCGCCGGTGACGTCGAGCTGGAACAGCTCGTCCCAGGCGGAGCCCCACAGCGACTTCACGACGTTCCAGCCGGCGCCGCGGAACTGGGCCTCCAGCTCCTGCACGATCTTGAAGTTGGCGCGGACCGGGCCGTCGAGGCGCTGCAGGTTGCAGTTGATGACGAAGGTGAGGTTGTCCAGGCCCTCGCGGGAGGCGAGCGCCAGGGCCGCCGTCGACTCGGGCTCGTCCATCTCGCCGTCACCGAGGAACGCCCACACGTGGGAGTCGGAGACGTCCTTGATGCCGCGGCTGGTCAGGTAGCGGTTGAACCGCGCCTGGTAGATCGCGGAGAGCGGGCCGAGGCCCATGGAGACCGTCGGGAACTCCCAGAGCCACGGCAGGCGGCGCGGGTGCGGGTACGACGGGAGGCCGTTGCCCCCGGACTCGCGGCGGAAGTTGTCGAGCTGGGTCTCGTCGATCCGGCCGTCGAGGAAGGCGCGGGCGTAGATGCCGGGGGAGGCGTGGCCCTGGATGTAGAGCTGGTCGCCGGAGCCGTCCGCCTCCTTGCCGCGGAAGAAGTGGTTGAAGCCCGTCTCGTAGAGCCAGGCGGCCGAGGCGAAGGTGGCGATGTGGCCGCCGACGCCGTACTTCGAGCCGCGGGTGACCATCGCGGCCGCGTTCCACCGGTTCCAGGCGGCGATGCGGCGCTCCATCGCCTCGTCCGTGCCGGGAGCGAACTCCGGCTCGGCCGAGGTGGGGATGGTGTTGACGTAGTCGGTCTCCAGGAGCTTGGGCAGCGAGACGCCCGCGCCCTCGGCGCCCTCCAGGGTGCGCCGCATCAGGTAGGCGGCGCGGTGCGGTCCGGCGGCGTCGGTGACCGCCTTCAGGGAGTCCAGCCATTCGCTGGTCTCCTGCGGGTCGCGGTCCGGGAGCTGGTCGAGCTCGCTCGGCTGGAGGGTGCGGGGGTCGGTCATGTCGCCGCCTTCCGGAGTCGAAGGGCGCTCCCGCGGGGGCAGGAGGGTCCCTTGTCGGTAAGGGGTTGGGTGGGGGTGCCCAAGGTCTTTGGCAGGACAGGGCAGGCGGATCCCGGTAGGGATCCGAGGGAACTGTAATCCGCTGATCGATGATCGATCAAAGGGTTGAAGGGAAAAACTTCTCAGAACCAAGAAATTGGCATCGAGTGCCCATGTTCAAGGCACGCCGTGCCTTGTTTTCGCAGGTGAGAGCGGGAGCGAGAAGGAGAAGGGGGCGCACGGTGCCAGCAGAGCGCCGCTCCGGCGCGGGACGAACGCACACCAGTGCACGGCACGCGAAACGGCCCCGCCAAGACGGGGGCGCCACAGGGCACTTCGCTGCGGCTGCGGCTCGACCTCCAGGCCGCCCTCCACTCCGACTGGCCCGCGGCCTGAGCCAAAGGGGCGCGTCGTTGTCGAGACACCCGTCGCGCACAGGGAGCGAAGCGGACGAGCACGTCGGGTGTCTCGACAACGACATGCGGCGCCCCGGCGGCGAAGGCCGCCCAAAAGAAGGGAGCCCCCGCCTTAAGCGCGGGGCGCGCAGCCCAGGACGTGGGACTTCACCAAGTGCCCGATGTCCGGGTCCTGCGCGCGGAACGCGTCGACGAGCGCCTGGTGCTCCTCGGCGTACGACTGCTGGCGGGTGCCCAGCCAGCGGATGGAGAGGGCGGTGAAGACCTCGATGCCCAGCCCCTCCCAGGTGTGCAGCAGCACGCTGTTCCCGGCCGCCCGCACCAGCTCCCGGTGGAAGGCGACGGTGTGCCGCACCTGGCTCTCCCCGTCGGCCAGCCGGTCCGCCTCGTACAGCGCCGCCACGGAGGGCTCCAGCAGCGAGACGTCCGCCGCCAGCCGGGGCGCCGCCAGCTCCGCCGCGATCTGCTCCAGGCCGGCCCGTACCGGGTAGATCTCCTCCAGGTCGGCGGCGGTCAGGTCGCGGACGCGCACGCCCTTGTTGGGCGCGGACTCGATGAGCCGCAGCGTCTCCAGCTCCCGCAGCGCCTCCCGTACCGGCGTCTGGCTGACCTCCAGCTCGGCCGCGATCCGGCGTTCCACGATGCGCTCGCCGGGCTTCCAGCGGCCACTGACGATCCCGTCGACGATGTGCTCGCGGATCTGCTCGCGCAAGCTGTGGACGACGGGTGCGGTCATGGGGGGACTCCTTCGGCAGGGTGTGCCGTCCCCGGGGGACGGTGTCGCGCACGAGTCCCCTCGCGGACACGGCCCCAAGGGGCGTTGACCCTATGACAATACGGCGGCGCCCCCGCCCGGAAGACTCCGGACGGGGGCGTACGCGCAGGTGAGACGAGCCTTACACCCGTTGTCCACCTGGTGGGACCGCGGGGGCCCCAGAGGGTCACAGACCCAGGTCGACCTCGAACTCGCCGGCCTCCAGGATCGCCTTGACCGAGGTCAGGTAGCGGGCGGCGTCCGCGCCGTCCACCAGACGGTGGTCGTAGGAGAGCGACAGGTACGTCATGTTGCGCACCGCGATCGTCTCGCCCAGCTCCGGGTGGTCGATGACCACGGGGCGCTTGACGGTGGCACCGATGCCCAGGATGGCGGCCTGGTTCGGCGGCACGATGACCGTGTCGAACAGGGCACCGCGCGAGCCGGTGTTGCTGATCGTGAAGGTGGCGCCGGACATGTCGTCCGGGGTCAGGCCACCGGAGCGGGCCTTGCCGGCCAGCTCGGCGGTCTTCTTCGCGATACCGGCGATGTTCAGGTCGCCCGCACCCTTGATGACCGGCGTCATCAGACCCTTCTCGGCGTCCACGGCGATGCCGATGTTCTCCGAGTCGAAGTACGTGATGGTGCCTTCGTCGTCGTTGATCCGGGCGTTGACGACCGGGTGGGCCTTCAGCGCCTGGGCGGCGGCCTTGACGAAGAACGGCATCGGGGACAGCTTGACGCCCTCACGGGCGGCGAAGGTCTCCTTGGCCTGGGCGCGCAGCTTCATCAGGCGGGTGATGTCGACCTCGACCACCGTGGTGAGCTGGGCCTGCGAGTGCAGCGCCTTCATCATGTTGTCGCCGATGACCTTGCGCATGCGGGTCATCTTGACCGTCTGGCCGCGCAGCGGGGACGTCTCCAGCTTCGGCGCCTTGGCGGCGGCCGGAGCGGCCGGGGCGGCCGGGGCGGCCGGGGCGGCCGGAGCGGGAGCCTTGGCGGCCTCGGCGGCGGCGACGACGTCCTGCTTGCGGATGCGGCCACCGACGCCGGTGCCCTTGACCGAGGCCAGGTCGACGTTGTTCTCCGCGGCCAGCTTGCGGACCAGGGGCGTCACGTACGCGCCCTCGCCACCGGAGGCCGGGGCGGGAGCGGGCGCGGCGGGCTGGGCCGGAGCCGGGGCGGGCTTCGCCGGAGCGGGAGCCGGGGCCTCGGCGGCCGGGGCGGGCTTCTCGGTCTCGGCCGGCGCCTCGGTGGGCGCGGCCGGGGCTGCGGGCTGGGCCGGCGCCGGGGTCTCGGCCGGGGCGGGAGCCTCGGCCGGCTTCTCCTCGGTCTTCTCGGCGGCCGGGGCGGAGGCACCGGGCGCGCCGATGACGGCGAGCTTGGCGCCGACCTCGGCGGTCTCGTCCTCTCCGACGGTGATCTCCAGGAGGACACCGGCGACGGGGGCGGGGATCTCGGTGTCGACCTTGTCGGTCGAGACCTCCAGCAGCGGCTCGTCGACGTCGACGGAGTCGCCGACCTCCTTGAGCCAGCGGGTGACGGTGCCCTCGGTGACGGACTCGCCGAGCGCCGGCAGGGTCACGTCGGTGCCCTCGGCCGAGCCGCCGCCCTGGGCGGACTCGGCGGTCGGGGCGGGGGCGGGGGCCTCGGCCTCGGTGGAGGGCGCGGCGGCGGCCGGCTCCTGCGGCTCGGGGGCCGGGGCCTCCTGCTGGGCCGGAGCGGGCTCCTGGCCGGCCTCGGTGTCGCCGGAGCCGTCGTCGATGACGGCCAGCTCGGCGCCGACCTCGACCGTCTCGTCCTCGGCGACCTTGATGGAGGAGAGGACACCGGCGGAGGGCGAGGGGATCTCGGTGTCGACCTTGTCGGTCGACACCTCCAGCAGCGGCTCGTCGACCTCGACGCGCTCGCCCTCGGCCTTGAGCCAGCGGGTGACAGTGCCCTCGGTGACGCTCTCGCCGAGCGCCGGAAGGGTTACGGAAACCGCCATGGTTTCAGGTGCTCCTTACGAATGTGCGGAAGTCTGTGGTCGTCTCGCGCCCGGACGCGATCAGTCGTGCGAGTGCAGCGGCTTGCCCGCGAGGGCCAGGTGCGCTTCGCCGAGCGCCTCGTTCTGCGTCGGGTGGGCGTGGATGAGCTGGGCGACCTCGGCGGGGAGCGCCTCCCAGTTGTAGATCAGCTGAGCCTCGCCGACCTGCTCGCCCATGCGGTCGCCGACCATGTGGACGCCGACCACGGCACCGTCCTTGACCTGGACGAGCTTGATCTCGCCCGCGGTCTTCAGGATCTTGCTCTTGCCGTTGCCCGCCAGGTTGTACTTGAGGGCGACGACCTTGTCCGCGCCGTAGATCTCCTTGGCCTTGGCCTCGGTGATGCCCACGGAGGCGACCTCGGGGTGGCAGTACGTCACCCGCGGCACGCCGTCGTAGTCGATCGGCACGGGCCGCTCGCCCGCGAGGCGCTCCGCCACCAGGATGCCCTCGGCGAAGCCGACGTGCGCGAGCTGGAGGGTGGGGACCAGGTCACCGACGGCCGAGATGGTCTCGACGTTGGTGCGCATGTACTCGTCGACCAGGACGTAGCCGCGGTCCATGGCGACGCCGGCCTCCTCGTACCCCAGGCCCTGCGAGACCGGGCCGCGGCCGATGGCGACCAGCAGGACCTCCGCCTCGAAGGCCTTGCCGTCGGCGAGGGTGACCCGCACGCCGTCCTGGGTGTACTCGGCCTTGTCGAAGAAGGTGCCGAGGTTGAACTTGATGCCGCGCTTGCGGAACGCCCGCTCCAGCAGCTTCGAGCTGTTCTCGTCCTCGGCGGGGACCAGGTGCTTGAGCCCCTCGATCACGGTGACCTCGGTGCCGAACGACTTCCACGCCGAGGCGAACTCGACGCCGATGACGCCGCCGCCCAGGATGATCGCCGACTTCGGCACGCGGTTCAGCTTCAGCGCGTGGTCCGAGGAGATGATGCGGTCGCCGTCGATGTCCAGGCCCGGCACCGACTTCGGGACGGAGCCCGTCGCGAGCAGCACGTGGCGGCCCTCGACCCGGCGGCCGTCCACGTCGACGGAGGTCGGCGAGGAGAGCCGGCCCTCGCCCTCGATGTAGGTGACCTTCCGCGAGGCGATGAGTCCCTGGAGGCCCTTGTAAAGGCCCGAGATCACGTCGTCCTTGTACGTGTGGACGGCCTCGATGTCGATGCCCTCGAAGGTGGCCTTCACGCCGAACTGCGCCGACTCGCGGGTCTGGTCGGCGACCTCGCCGGCGTGCAGCAGGGCCTTCGTGGGGATGCAGCCGTTGTGCAGGCAGGTGCCGCCGACCTTGCCCTTCTCGATCAGGGCGACGTCAAGACCCAGCTGGGAGGCGCGCAGAGCCGCGGCGTAACCGCCGCTACCGCCGCCGAGGATCACTAGGTCGAAAACGGTGCTGGCGTCGTTCGCCACGTCACGTCCTCCATGCATATGCGCCGTGTGCCGGTCCCCGTGCCCGGGGTGTGAACCGGCGGCCCGGCTCGTGTTCGGCCGCTTGTCTGACGGCCCTGTGGTGGGGCCCTGTCCTGCCGAGAACCCATCTTCGCACTTGTTGAGGGGTGACGGGACGCGGGGCCCGGCCTGGGACCCGGTTGTCGCACGTCTCACGTCCGCCCCGTACGCCCCTTCCCTCCCGGGCCGTCCGCAATCCGCCGGCGGTACGGGAGGGGGGAGCGGGAACCGGGGCCGGGCGGTCCGCCCGGCCCCGGCGCGGGTCAGCCCAGCTCGCCGGAGGCGGTCCACTCGGCCAGCGACACCAGGGTGCGGATCGCGGAGCCGGTGGCGCCCTTGGGCGTGTAGCCGAAGGGCCCGGCCTCGTTGAAGGCCGGGCCGGCGATGTCGAGGTGGGCCCAGGTGATGCCCTCGCCGACGAACTCGTTGAGGAAGACGCCGGCCGCCATGCCGCCGCCCATCCGGCCGCCGACGTTGGCCATGTCGGCCACCGACGAGTCCAGGCCCTTGCGCAGCTCCTCGGGGAACGGCATCGGCCAGGCCGGCTCGCCCGCCTCCTCGGCCAGCTCGTGGACGGCGGTGCGGAACGCCTCGTCGTTGCCCATCACGCCGAAGGTGCGGTTGCCGAGCGCCACCACCATGGCGCCGGTCAGCGTCGCCACGTCCACGATCGCGTCCGGCTTCTCCTCGGAGGCCTTGGTGATCGCGTCGGCCAGCACCAGGCGCCCCTCGGCGTCGGTGTTGAGCACCTCGACGGTCTTGCCGCCGTACATCCGCAGCACGTCGCCGGGGCGGGTGGCGGTGCCCGAGGGCATGTTCTCGGCCAGCGCCAGCCAGCCGGTGACGTTGACCTTCAGGCCGAGCCGGGCCGCGGTGAGCACGGCGGCGAAGACGGCGGCGGCACCGGCCATGTCGCACTTCATGGTCTCGTTGTGACCGGCCGGCTTGAGCGAGATGCCGCCCGAGTCGTAGGTGATGCCCTTGCCGACGTAGGCGAGGCTCTTCTCGGCCTTCGGGTGGGTGTAGGAGAGCTTCACCAGGCGCGGGCCGTGGGCCGAGCCCTGGCCGACGCCGACGAGACCGCCGAAGCCGCCCTTGACGAGCGCCTTCTCGTCGATGACCTGGACCTTGACGCCGTGCTCCTTGCCGGCGGCGGTGGCCACGGCGGCGAAGGACTCCGGGTAGAGGTCGTTCGGCGGGGTGTTGACCAGGTCGCGGGCGCGGTTCATCTCCTCGGCGAGGGCGACGGCACGCTCGGCGGCCGCCTTGGCCGCCTTGTCCCGGGGCTTGGCGCCGAGCAGCGCCACCTCGCCCAGCGGGCCCTTCCCGGCCTCCTTCTTCGCGCCCTTGCCGCCCTTGGCGTCGTCGCTCTTGTACGCCGTGAAGGCGTACGCGCCGAGCAGTGCGCCCTCCGCGACGGCGGCGACGGCCTCGGCGGAGGCCAGCGGCAGCGCGAACCCGGCCTTCTTGGTGCCGCTCAGCGCACGGGCGGCGGTGCCCGCGGCGCGGCGCAGCGCCTCGGCGTCGTACTCCTCGCCGTCCTCGGCCACCGGGCCGATGCCCACGGCGAGGACCAGCGGGGCCTTCATGCCGGAGACGGCCAGCTTGGTGGTCTCGCCCTCGGCGCCGGTCGCGCCCAGGGTCTCCAGCACGGTGGCGAGCCCGCCGTCGAACGCCTCGGAGACGGCCTCCGAGCCGGGGGCGGGGACAGGACCGTCGGGGCCCTTGGCCACACCCACGACGAGGACGTCGGCGCGCAGCGTCGCCGCGCCGGAGGAGCTGAGAGTGAGAGCAGTCACGGTGGTGAAATCTCGCTTCCGTTGAGTTCCAGGGCCGAAGAGGTCGGTTCGGCCGGACCGGGGCGCATCCTAGGCGCCACCACCGGACCCCTGCCCGGCACACGGCGCCGCCCGCGCGGGCGGACGGCGGGGTACGGCAGGGAGCGCGACGGCGGGGCCCGGGCCCGACACGGCGCCCAGGCGGACCGGCCACGGCCCGGGCCTGAGCCTACGCTCCGTGACGAAGGTCGCGACAGGCGGCATATCGGCCTGTTTCGGTGACGGCAGGTCAGGGCGGTGCCAGGATCGGGAGGCCCGGAGGCCGGACCCGCCGGTCAGCCGAAGGTCAGGACGAGGAGCGCGGCCGTCAGCGCCGTCTCCTCCAACGCGCCGAACACGTCGCCCGTCACGCCCCCGAACCGCCGCACCGTGTGCCGCAGCAGTACCTCGGCGGCCGCCAGGCCCACGGCCACCGCCAGCCCCGCCCGCACCGCGCCGAGCACCCCGTCCGGCAGCCCGGAGAGGACCGCCGCCGCCAGCACCGCGCCGGCCACGGCGACGGCCGCGCCGGCCGGGACCGTCCCGGCGACGGCCGCCCCGAGCCCCTCAGGGCGGGCGGGTGGCACCGAGGGGCGCGAGGCGAGGGTGAGGGCGAGGCGGCCGGTGAGGGCGGCGACGGCCGTGCCGGTGGCACCGGCCACCCAGCCGCCCGCGTACAGCTGTGCCACCGCCGCCACCTGCGCGAGCAGCGTCAGCACCAGCGTGACCACGCCGAACGGCCCGATGTCGGACCGCTTCATGACCGCCAGCGCCCCTTCGGGCGGGCGGCCGCTGCCCAGGCCGTCGGCGGTGTCGGCGAGGCCGTCCAGGTGCAGGCCCCGGGTGAGCGCGGCGGGCACCGCCACGCTCACCACCGCCACCAGCAGCGGCCCCGCCCCGAGCCGCAGCAGCGGCCAGGCGAGCGCCGCCGCCGCCAGCGCCAGGACCAGCCCCGCCAGCGGCGCCGCGGCCATCCCGGCGCGGGCGGCGGCCCGGTCCCAGCGGTCGACCCGCACCGGCAGCGCGGTGAGCGTGCCGAAGGCGAAGCGCAGCCCGTCGGCGGCGGAGGCGCGCGGCGGGAGCGCCGGGGGAGGGGGACGGCCGGGGGGCGGGGGGATGGGGGTCTCGCTCATCGCGCGAAGCGTAGCCGGGTGCGGTAGACCGAGGGGCAGGCGCTCGGTCCGCCGCCGCGCGGGCCGGGGCCGGGCCGGCCGGAAGGGAGCGGCATGGGGTCCTGGTGGGACCGGAACATCATCGATCCGGGGAAGCTGCCGCTGCTGCTGGCGCTGGCCGCCTTCATCCTGGCCTTCGTGGTGGTCCGCACGGTCACCCGGCTGATCCGGGCGGGCAAGGGCCCGTTCCGCGACGTGACGCCCGGCGGCCTGCACATCCACCACGCGGTGCCCGGCGTGATCCTCATGGTGGTGGGCGGCTTCTGCGCGGTCGGCAGCGGGCGGCACGGTGTCGGGGCCGGGGGCGCCGCGGTCGTCTTCGGGGTGGGCGCCGGGCTGGTGCTGGACGAGTTCGCGCTGATCCTGCACCTCTCCGACGTGTACTGGACCGAGCAGGGGCGGCAGAGCGTCGAGGTCGTCGTCCTCGCCGCCGCCCTCGGCCTGCTGGTCCTCGGCGGCTTCTCCCCGCTCGGCGTCGCCGACGTCGGCCCCGAGGAGCACGAGGGCCGTACCGGCGTCGTCGTCGGCGTCCTCGTCAACTTCTGCTTCGTCGTCCTCGCCCTGCTCAAGGGCAAGCCCCGGATGGCGGTACTCGGCGTCCTCGTCCCCCTGGTGGCCCTCGTCGGCGCCCTGCGCCTGGCCCGGCCCGGCTCCCTCTGGGCCCGTCGCTTCTACGGCGACCGCCACCGCGCCCGGGCCCGGGCGACCCTGCGCTACTACCGTCGCGACCGCCGCTGGGCCGGGCCGCGCCGCCGCCTGGAGAACCTCATCGGCGGCGCGCCGGACCCGACGGCCGCGGGGCCGGGGGCGGGCCCGCGCGGCTGAGCGGTCCGGACCGGGGCGTCGGGCCGGGGCGGGCTCCCGGGCCGTCTCCGGGCCGAGCGAGGAGAGGCACGTCTGCGTCCCGGGGTGGGAGGTGAGCCCACGGTCTGCGCGTCGAGCCGTCGGCCCGCCGCCTCCCGCACCTCCGTGGCCCTCGCCCGGACGCGGCCGCGCTCCTCCCGCAGGCGGCTGGAGCCCGACCTCGCGGGCACCCGCGGCCGGCCGGGGGTCCGCCGGCTGCGGACAGCCGCCGGGTCAGGCCGACCCGGCCCACGGCCGACTCCGGGCGGACGCGCTGGCCGCCGCCCGTGCGCTCGGGACACGGGCGCCCCTGCCCCTCGTAGTAGCGCCGGGCGCGCGTGCTGACACCGGCCCGTCCGGCCAGTTCACCGGCGACCTGGACGCACGTGTGCGGCACCCTGCGGGGCATCCGCGCACCGTGACGACGGCGGGAAGCGACACCGCCCGGGGCCCCGGCGCAGCTGCACGGCCCGCCGCCCTGCCGCCGACCTGACCGGCTCCCCCGGGGGGAGCCGGGCCGGGGTCGGTCCCCGGCCACGGCTCTCAGCCCTCGGCCTTCTTCAGGAGCCCGTCCTGCCCGCCCGCCTCCGGAGTGGCCTCTTCCACCTCCGGCTCCCCGGCCGGGGCCTGGGGCTGCTCCGGCAGGGTGCCGCAGAGCGCCGCCGCGGACTGGACGAGGGGCAGCGCCAGCAGCGCGCCGAGCCCTTCGCCGGCCCGTACGCCCTGGTCGAGCAGGGGGTCCATGGCCAGCCGGTCCAGCGCCTTGGCCTGGCCGGGCTCGCCGGAGACCTGACCGGCCACCCACCAGTCGGGGGCCCGGAACGCCACCCGCTGGGCGACCAGCGCGGCCGCCGCCGAGACCACGCCGTCCAGGATCACCGGCGTGCGGCGGACCGCGCTCTGGAGGAGGAAGCCGGTGAGCGCCGCGAGGTCGGCACCGCCCACCGCGGCCAGCAGTTCGAGCTGGTCACCGAGGACCGGGCGGGCCCGCCGCAGGGCGTCCCGGATCGCCGCGCACTTGCGCATCCACGCCAGGTCGTCGATGGGCAGACCGCCCCGGCCGGTCACCACGGAGGCGTCCGTGCCGCAGAGCGCGGCGATCAGCGTCGCGGCGGCCGTCGTCCCGCCGACGCTCAGGTCACCGAGGACCACCAGGTCCGTCCCGGCGTCCGCCTCCTCGTCGGCGACGGCCACCCCCGCGAGGAAGGCCCGCTCGGCCTCCTCGGCGCTCAGCGCGTCCTCGCGGTCGATCACCCCGGAGCCCCGGCGGACCCGGTGGCGCACCACCTCGGCGGGGAGCGTCTCCGGGTCGCACTCCACCGCCACGTCCACCACCCGTACCGGCACGCCCAGTTGGTCGGCGAGGACCGCCACCGGGGCCTCGCCCGCCAGCACCGCGCGCACCAGCGCCTCGGTACCGCCCGCGGGACGGGCCGACACCGCCAGCTCCGCCACCCCGTGGTCACCGGCGAACAGCACCACGCGGGGCCGCTCGACCGGCGCCACCGGCACCGTGCCGCGGGCCGCCGCCAGCCACTCGCCCAGCTCGTCCAGCCGCCCCAGGGCACCGGGCGGCACCGCCAGCCGCTCCCGGCGCTCCTCGGCGGCGCGGCGGACCGTGCTGTCGGGACGCTTGATCAGGTCGGAGAAGTCGTCGAGATTCAGCGCGCTCATTCGCCGAACAGTACCGGCAGGGGACCGTGGCGCGGGCGGCCGGGACGACTCCCCGCGACCCTCCCCCGGCGGGTCGTTGCACTGGGCCGACGCGCGCGGAAGGGTGGGCGGCGGCGCCCCTTTCACGCCGGAATGGGAGCGTTCGTACCCCAGGTCCGGCACGGGGTGCGCCCCACCGCCCACCCCCATGGAAGGCACCCGCCCATGCCGCTCCCTCCGCTCCCCGCCTCCGCGTCCCGCGGCCTGGACTCCGCAGACCATCCGACGGACGACTGGGGCGACCTCGTGGGCCTGCTGGGCCCGGCGGTGGAAGCGCCCTGGGGGCCGGAGGGAGCGGTTCTGCCCGCGGCGGCTCCGGGGGCCGCGGGCGAGGTCCGCCGGGGCGTCCCGGCCGCCGAGAGGGCGGGCGCGGCGGACGCGCCGGCGCGGGGCGCGGCCCCGGCCGACCGGGCGGCGACGCTGCCGGCGAGCACCGACCGCACGGACCCCGGAGCCGCCGGTGCCGCGTTCGCCAGCCGGCCCTCCTCCCCGGCAGCGCGGGGGAGTGCCCAGGCGCCCCCCCGGTCCGGGGCCACCGGCTCCGCCCACCCCACGGCCTCCGCTGCCGCTTCAGCCCAGAGGGGTATGCCATCCCTCCCCACCTCGCCGGAGGAGCGCCCCACCCCTGACGCGCCCGCCGGAGAAGCCGCCCCGCCCGGTGGCCTGGGCGACCCCATGGGGCTCCTGATCCCGGCCGACCGCGTCGTCCTGGCCGACGATCCCCAGCCCGTCCCGGGCGCCCGGCCGCCCGGGACGGGGCCGGTCGCGGGCGGCGCCCCTGCGGAGGATGCGGCCTGGGAGGCCGAGCAGCGCAGACCTCCGCACCCCGAGTGCGCCGCGCGGGGCTGGAGCGCGGTGCGGGAGGCGCGGCGGGTGCGGCAGGTGGTGCGGGCCGTGGCGGCGTACCGGGAGCCGGAGAGCTGGCTCGACGTGGACGCGGGGGACGGGCGGTTCGCGGCGGCGGCGCGGCGGGTCCTGCCGTACACCGCCTTCGACGGGACCGGGCTCGGTGCGGAGGTGGTGCGGGCGCGGGCGGCCGGGGCGCTGGACGAGGCGTACCGGGGGGCGCTGCCGCTGCTGGCGGGGGAGCTGGCCGGGCGGTACGACGTGGTGGGGCTGCTGCACCAGCTCGGCGGCTGCCCCGACCCTCAGGCCGAACTCGCGGCGGCCCGGGCGGCGCTGCGCCCCGGCGGCCTGCTGCTCGTGGAGGCGCCCGACCCCGCGTGCCGTACGGCGGCGCTGCTCGGCCCCTGGTGCCTGCCGCACTGCGCGGCCCGGCCCGCGCTCGCCCCCGAAGCGGTGCTGGAGCTGCTCGCCGGACTGGAGTTCGAGCTCCTCGCGGTGGACCGGGTCGCCGCGCACGTCCCGCGCACCCTGGACGCGCTGCGGGCGGCGGCCGGGCTGCCGGGAGAGCGGGCCGCCCGCACCGCCGACCGCCTGCTCGCGCCGCTGCTGCGCCGTACCGGCTTCGCCAACGCCTACCGCATCGTGGCCCGGCGCCCGGCGGACACGTCTACTTGAGCGGGAGCGGCTGGCCCGCCACGACCAGCAGGACGTGTTCGCACTCGGCGGCGACGGCCGCGTTGAGGCGGCCCAGTTCGTCGCGGTAGCGGCGTCCGGCGGCCGTCGCCGGGACGATGCCGGAGCCGACCTCGTTGGAGACGGCGACCAGGGTCCGCCGGGTGGTGCGGACGGCGTCGGCCAACGCGGCGCAGCGGGCCCGCAGTTCACGTTCGCCGCCGCCCGCCCAGGCCGCGTCGTCCCACGCGTCGACCTGGTCCATGGCGTCCGTCAGCCACAGCGACAGGCAGTCCAGCAGCAGCGGCGGCCCGTCCTCGGCGAGCAGCGGCACCAGGTCGCAGGTCTCCGCCGTCCGCCACGAGCCGGGCCGCCGGTCGCGGTGGAGCGCGACCCGCGCGGCCCACTCCCGGTCCCCGTCGCGGGTGCCGCCGGTCGCCACGTACAGCACGTCGGGCCAGGCGGCCAGCCGCCGCTCGGCCTCCAGGGACTTGCCCGAGCGCGCCCCGCCCAGCACCAGCGTCCGCCGGGGGAGGGGCGGCCGGACCGGGCCGGGGCCACTGCCGGAGGCGAGGCCGCGTACGCCGGGCGCGGGCGGCGGGCCGACGGTGAGCCGGGTGCCGTCGGGCACCGCGCGGGCACCGGCCGCGGTCAGCCGGCGGACCGTCTCCCGGCCCGCGGGCACGTCGTGGCCGAGGTGGACGGCGAGGACATCGGTGTGGGGGGTGACCGCACCGGTCTCCCGCAGCCTGGCCAGCGCGTCCGGCCGCCCGACGACGTCCGCCAGGACCGTGTCGTACGGCGCGGCGGCGGCCCCGTCGAGGCCTCCCGTCCCGGCGGGCGCCGCCCCCGGCGGCAGGTACAGCAGCCGCTCCCCGTCGTGGCCCGTCACCTCGTAGCCGGTGCCGGGCGCGTCCATGGCCACCGCCCGCACCCGCTGCCCGCTGATCAGCGTCAGCTCCCGCCCGTCGGGCACCCGCGCGGGTTGCGGCAGCCCGGCCGGGATCTCCATCGCGGGCCCGTCGTGCGGGTGCGAGAGCAGCACCTGCCGGACCTGGCCGAGGCTCTGCCCGGCACGGGCGGCGGCGAAGGCGATGCCCGGGGTGAGGTCCAGCAGCAGCGACCCGTCGACCAGCAGCGCGGTCGCCGCGCGGGCCTGGTCGCCGAGAGCGGTCGCGCACACGGCGCACGGGCAGTCCGGGCGGGGCAGGCCCTCGGGCGCCCCGGTGCCGAGCAGAGTCAGTTCCACGGCCCCGATCCTGCCGTGTTCGCCGCCGCGCCGCATGTCCCGCCCCTGTGACGTGGACGACGCCACCCCTGGCAGGCGTACACCGTGCGTACACCACCCGCACCCGCCCCCGCTCGTCTACGCTGCCCGGACAACCGGACGCTCGGGAGGCAGAACATGGTGCCGTGGACATGGCGGTTCGAGAAGGCCGACGGGACGGAGGTCAGCCCCTCCGTGGAGCCCGACGAGTTCAGCACGCAGGGCGACGCCGAGTCGTGGCTCGGCGAGTACTGGAAGGAACTCCTCGAAGGCGGCGTCGAACAGGTCCGCCTCTTCGAGGACACCACCGAGATCTACGGCCCGATGAGCCTCAGCGAGGCGCAGACGGCCTGAGGGTGTACGCACCGCGGCCCGCCACCCCGGCAAGGGGGTGGCGGGCCGCGGTGCGTACGGAAGGCGTCAGCCGCGTACGCCGCACAGGTGCAGCAGGGCAGCCACCGAGCGGTACGGGTCCGTGCGTCCGGCCCGCTCCTCGGCGGCCAGCAGCGCCTGGAGCTCGGCGTCGTCCGTCGGCACCGGGCCGTCCGAGGCGCGCGCGGCCAGCACCCGCACCCCGTACCACCGCTCCAGCGGCGCGCCGATCCCCGCCAGCGCCGAGGTGAGGGAGCCGAGCCGGTCCGCGCGGACCGGGCGGCCGGGGCCCTCGGGGCCGGTCTCCGCGTCGAAGGCGTCGAGCGCGCCCCGCCAGTCACCGGCGAGGCCCGGGCGGAGCGCCAGCGCCTCCGCGTTGCACACCAGCAGGGAGAGCAGGCCGCCGGGGGCGAGCATCCGGCCGAGACCCGCGAGGAGCGCGTCCGGCGACTCGACGTGCATCAGCACACCGTGGCAGAGCACCACGTCGAAGCTGCCCGGCAGGAAGTGCACGCCGGTGTCGTGGCCGTCGCCCACCACCAGCCGGAACCGCTCACGGATGCCCTCGGGCTGACCGGCCAGCGCCTCCCTGGCCGCCTCGACCAGCAGCGGGTCCGACTCCACACCGGTGACCTGGTGGCCCAGGCGGGCCAGCCGCAGTGCCTGCCGGCCCTCGCCCATGCCGACGTCCAGGACGCGCAGCCTGCGGCCCACGGCGAACCGCGCCGCCAGCTGCTCGTCCAGCTGGCGGGCGACCAGCTCGCGGCGGACCCGCTCCCGCAGCCCCTCCGCGGCCGGCCGGGACAGGCCGTCGCCGAGCCGCTCCGGGGTGGCCTGCGCCGGGACGGCCGAGAGCCGCGCCAGGACCCGGCGCGGGTCGTCGTGGGCGGAGGACCCGGACGGCGGCACACCAGGGCCGCCGGGCGGCTCCGCGGTGTGGGTGCTCAGGGCTGCTCCCCGCGCTTGACCATCGGCTTCGGCAGGCGCAGACGGCGCATCTGCAGGGTGCGCATCAGGGCGTACATGACGGCGCCCTTCATCGGCTGGCCCTCGAACCGCTCCCGCAGCGCGCGCTTCAGCTTCATGCTGGTGACGACGGAGTCGATCACGATCAGCACGATCAGCGCCATCCACAGCAGCAGCGCGATGTTCTGCAGCTGCGGCACCCGGATCATGCTGAGGACCAGGATGACCACCGCGAACGGCAGGAAGAACTCGGCCACGGCGAACCGCGAGTCGACGTAGTTCCGGGCGAACTTGCGCACCGGCCCCTTGTCGCGGGCGGGCAGATACCGCTCGTCGCCGTTGTTCAGCGCCTCGCGCTGGCGTGCCATCTCGGCCCGCCGGGCGTCGCGCTGCTTGCGCGCCGCCTCCTTGCGGGACATCTGCGTGTTGGTCACGCTGCGCCGCTGGGACTGGGCCTGCGCACGCTTGGGGGTCGGGCGGCCCTTGGGGGCCTGCGGGTCACGGGGCTCTGTGGAGGGGGCCGCCTGCGTGGCGGGCGCCTTCTCGCTATTCGCACGGCTACGGAACACAAAACCCAAGCGTACGGTGTGCGGGCGCATGGACCCCAGGGGTCCGGGGAACGATCCCGCAACACACCGCGCCCTGATTTGGGGCGTACGGGGACGTGCCGGTGGTTTGCCGGTGCTTTGCCCGGGGTGCGGGAGCCCGCCGCTACTCCTCGCGCCGGAGCGTCGCGGCCCGCACTCGTCCTTGCGGAGGAGCGCATCGGCGCTCGGACAGTGCGGTAATGGAGGCAGGGCCCGTAGGGTGGGTTCTGTTGGTGTTCTGAGCTGGAGTCCGTCAGAAGGGGGCGCGCGAAGCCCATGAGCGGTGTCATGAAGCGTATGGGGATGATCTTCCGCGCGAAGGCGAACAAGGCCCTTGACCGGGCCGAGGACCCGCGCGAGACCCTCGACTACTCGTACCAGAAGCAGCTGGAGCTGCTCCAGAAGGTCCGCCGCGGCGTCGCCGACGTGGCGACCTCGCGCAAGCGCCTGGAGCTGCAGCTCAACCAGCTCCAGAAGAAGTCCACCGACCTGGAGGGCCAGGGCCGCAAGGCGCTGGCGCTGGGCCGGGAGGACCTCGCCCGCGAGGCCCTCTCCCGCCGCGCCGCGCTCCAGGGGCAGATCACCGACCTGGAGACGCAGCACCAGACGCTCCAGGGCGAGGAGGAGAAGCTCACTCTGGCGGCCCAGCGGCTCCAGGCCAAGGTCGACGCCTTCCGCACCAAGAAGGAGACGATCAAGGCGACGTACACCGCGGCCCAGGCGCAGACCCGGATCGCGGAGTCCTTCTCGGGCATCTCCGAGGAGATGAGCGACGTCGGCGTCGCCATCCAGCGCGCCGAGGACAAGACGGCGCAGCTCCAGGCCCGCTCCGGCGCTATCGACGAGCTGCTCGCCTCCGGTGTCCTCGACGACCAGTCCGGCCTCCAGAAGGACGACATCCAGCTGGAGCTGGACCGCCTCTCCGGTGGTAGTGATGTGGAGCTGGAGCTCCAGCGGATGAAGGCCGAGCTGGCCGGAGGTCCGTCGGGCGGCCAGCAGGCCATCGAGGGCGGTGCCCAGGGCGAGCAGCCCCAGCAGCAGCCGGAGGACACGCCCCGCTTCGAGAAGAACTGAGCGCCGAGGAGGGCGTCGTGATCGTACGGATCATGGGCGAGGGGCAGGTCAAGCTGGCGGACAGCCACTTCGCCGAGCTGAACGCGTTGGACGACGAGCTGCTCGCCGAGATGGAGAGCGGCGACGGCCCGGGCTTCCGCGCCACCCTCACCGCGCTCCTGGACAAGGTCCGCGAGCTGGGCACCCCGCTGCCCGACGACTCCCTGGAGCCGTCGGAGCTGATCCTCCCGTCCCCCGAGGCCAGCCTCGAAGAGGTCCGCGAACTCCTCAGCGACGACGGCCTCATCCCCGGCTGAACACCACCACCTCGGCGAGCCGGGCGCGGACCCCGCGCCCGCGACTCCGCACCGCCCAAGCCCCTGGCCTGCCTGGCCGGGGGCTTCGGCGTGGGACCGGCGGGGCAGGGGCGGTTTTCGGCGGTGAGCCGCGCCGGGCAGCCGGGTGGCGGCCTGGCGAGCTGCGCGCGCCCGCCCCCACGCCCCGGAAGCCCGTGCCCCGCCCCGTCGGGTCCGCAGGGCCACTGCCCTCCCTGGCCCACCGCCGAGATCCCCGCCGACCGCTCACCCTGCTCACCCCGCTCCGCCCCGGTCCGCCCTGAACGGCCCCGCTCCCCGTTCAGGCAGAATGAAGCACGCCCCGGCGCCCGGCCGCGAGCGGTACGTCCGGCCCGGGGGAGACGGTCCAGCCGGGCCGAGCGGTACCGCCAGCGCACCCCGGAGGGGCCCGTGAGCCCGACCACCGCCACCCCCGCGGCGCCGCCTCGGCGTGCCGCCGCCCGCCTCCGCCGACAGGCCCGCGCGCATCCCCGACTGCTCGACGCGGTTCTCGCGGCCGGTGTGCTGGTCTGCATGCTGGCGTCGTCGCTGACCGACCCGCACCACCCGGACGGCCCCACCTGGCGGGCCGCGCCGCCCGGCACCGCCGGTTTCGTCCTGATGGCTCTCGGGGCCGCCGCGCTCGTCCTGCGCCGCCGGGCACCGCGTACCGTGCTCGCCGCGACCTCCGCCGCCTCGCTGGCGGTCCTGGTCTCCAGCGACCCGCGCACCCCGGTCGTGATGAGCGCCGCCGTCGCGCTCTACACCGTCGCCGCCCGCACCGACCGGCCCACCACCTGGCGGATCGGCCTGCTCACCTCGGCCGGGCTCACCGCCGGCGCCATGCTCTGCGGCAATCTGCCCTGGTACGCGCAGGAGAACTTCGGCATCTTCGCCTGGACCGGCCTCGCCGCGGCCGCCGGGGACGCCGTGCGCAGCAGGCGGGCCTACATCAGCGCCATCCACGAGCGGGCCGACCGCGCCGAACGCACCCGCGAGGAGGAGGCCCGCCGCCGCGTCGCCGAGGAGCGGCTGCGGATCGCCCGCGACCTGCACGACGTCGTCGCCCACCACATCGCCCTGGTCAACGTCCAGGCGGGCGTCGCCGCCCATGTCATGGACCGCAGGCCCGACCAGGCCAAGGAGGCGCTGGCCCACGTCCGCGAGGCCAGCCGCTCCGCCCTCGACGAACTGCGGGCCACCGTCGGCCTGCTCCGCCAGAGCGGCGACCCCGAGGCGCCCACCGAGCCCGCGCCCGGCCTCGCCCGCCTGGACGACCTCGCCGAACGGTTCCGCAACGCCGGACTGCCGGTCGAGATCGCCTGCCCCGACCCGGCCGATCCGCTGCCCGCCGCCGTCGACCTCGCCGCGTACCGCGTCGTACAGGAAGCCCTCACCAACGTCCACAAGCACGCCGGGCCCGGCGCCCGCGCCGAGGTCAGCGTCGTCCCCGTCGAGCGGCACATCGAGATCACCGTCCTCGACGGCGGCCCCGGCACCGGGCCCCAGCACGCCACGGCCGCCGCCGGCCCGCCCTCCGGTGGCGGCCACGGCCTGCTCGGCATGCGCGAGCGCGTCACCGCCCTCGGAGGCACCTGCACGGCGGGGCCCCGCTTCGGCGGCGGCTTCCGCGTCCATGCGATCCTGCCCGCCCAGGGCGCGGCCCCCGCCGCCCGCACGCCCGCCCCCGTGCCGCCGCCGCGGACCCAACCCCCGAAGGACGGCCGATGACCATCAGGGTGCTGCTCGCCGACGACCAGGCCCTGCTGCGCAGCGCCTTTCGCGTGCTGGTCGACTCCGAACCCGACATGGAGGTCGTCGGCGAGGCCGCCGACGGCGCACAGGCCGTCGAACTGGCCCGCACCACCCGCCCCGACGTCGTCCTCATGGACATCCGGATGCCCGGCACCGACGGCCTCGCCGCCACCCAGCTGATCAGCGCCGACCCCGCCCTGGACGGGGTGCGGGTGGTCATGCTGACCACCTTCGAGGTCGACGAGTACGTGGTCCGCTCGCTGCGCGCCGGTGCCTCCGGCTTCCTCGGCAAGGGCTCCGAGCCCGCCGAACTCCTCGGCGCCATCCGCGTCGCCCACGCCGGAGAGGCCCTGCTCTCCCCGGCCGCCACCAAGGGCCTCATCGCCACCTTCCTCGCCCAGTCCGACCACGGCGCCGACGAGCGGCACGGCGCACGCGAGGAGCGCCTCGCCACGCTCACCGGCCGCGAGCGGGAAGTCCTCGTCCACGTCGCGGGGGGCCTCTCCAACGACGAGATAGCCGCCCGGCTCCAGGTCAGCCCGCTCACCGTCAAGACCCACGTCAACCGCGCCATGGCCAAGCTCGGCGCCCGCGACCGCGCCCAACTCGTGGTCACCGCCTACGAGACGGGCCTGGTCCGCCCCCGCACCACCTGAGCCCGGGCCGCCCGCCCCGACCGGTCCGCACGCCCTCGCCGCCCCACCCCGCCGCCGGGGCGCGCCGAGCCGTGGATAAACCCCGAGGTGTACCCCTCGTACTGCGCACGCAGTACGAGGCGGCCGAGAAATCCGACCGGAAGCGGCCGGACCGCCCGCCGCGGTCGCCCATCGTGGAGCGGGGGACGCGGTCGCGGCCCTCGCCGGCGCGTCCGCGAGGCCGCTCGCGGACGGCCCTTCCCGGACGCCGTTGCCCAGCACGCCACTTGAGGAGCGACACCACCCATGTCCTGGCTGTCCAGGCTCAGCCTCGCACAACGGGCCCTGACAGGTCTGATGTCGATCATCGCGCTGCTCTTCGGCGCGATAGCGATCCCGCAGCTCAAGCAGCAGCTGCTCCCCTCCATCGAACTGCCCATGGTGTCCGTCCTCGCGCCCTACCCCGGCGCCTCGCCCGACGTGGTCGAGAAGCAGGTCGTGGAGCCGCTGGAGAAGTCCATCGACGCGGTCGAGGGCATCACGGGCATCACCGCCACCGCCAGCGAGGGCAACGCCGTCCTCATGGCCCAGTTCGACTTCGGCTCGGCCGACTCCCAGCAGCTGGTCGCCGACATCCAGCAGGCCGTCAACCGCTCCCGCGCGATGCTCCCGGACGACGTCGACCCGCAGGTCGTCGCCGGTTCCACCGACGACATCCCGACCGTGGTCCTCGCCGTCACCTCCGACAAGGACCAGCAGGCCCTCGCCGGACAGCTGGAGCGGACCGTCGTCCCCTCCCTCGAATCGGTCGACGGCGTCGGCCAGGTCTCCGTGGACGGCGTCCGCGAACTCCAGGTCACCGTCACCCCCGACGACGCCGACCTCGCCAAAGCGGGCCTGAGCAGCGCCGACCTCGTCCAGGCCCTCCAGGCCGCCGGGGCGACCATGCCGGCCGGCTCCTTCGACGAGAAGGGCGAGAACCGCACCGTCCAGGTCGGCGGCGGCTTCACCTCCGTGAAGCAGATCGAAGAGCTCCGCATCGCCCCCGCCGCCGGCGGCCAGGGCGCCCAGGCGGGTCCCGGCGGCGGGGACCAGGCACCCGTCCCCGTCCGCCTCGCCTCGGTCGCGAAGGTCGCCCAGCAGCAGGCCACGCCGACCTCGCTGACCCGCACCAACGGTCAGCCCAGCCTCGCCGTCGTCGTCACCATGGACCGCGACGGCAGCGCCGTCGCCATCTCCGACGCCGTCCAGGAGAAGCTGCCCGAGCTCCGCGCCGACCTCGGCGGCTCCTCGGAGCTGACCGTCGTCAGCGACCAGGGCCCGGCCGTCGCCAAGTCCATCGAGGGGCTCACCACCGAGGGCGCCCTCGGCCTGGTCTTCGCCGTCGTGATCATCCTGATCTTCCTCGCCTCGGTCCGCTCCACGCTGGTCACCGCGGTCTCCATCCCGCTCTCCGTGGTGCTCGCGCTGATCGTGCTGTGGACCCGCGACCTGTCGCTCAACATGCTGACGCTGGGCGCGCTCACCATCGCCATCGGCCGCGTCGTCGACGACTCGATCGTGGTCCTGGAGAACATCAAGCGGCACCTCGGCTACGGCGAGGAGCGCAGGGAGGCGATCCTCACCGCCGTCAAGGAGGTCGCCGGAGCGGTCACCTCCGCGACGCTCACCACCGTTGCCGTCTTCCTGCCGATCGGCCTGGTCGGCGGCATGGTCGGCGAGCTGTTCGGCTCCTTCTCGCTCACCGTCACCGCCGCGCTGCTCGCCTCGCTGCTGGTCTCGCTGACCGTGGTCCCGGTCCTCTCGTTCTGGTTCCTGCGCGCCCCCAAGGGCACCCCGGAGGACGCCGAGGCGGCCCGCGCCGCGGCCGAGGAGAAGGAGGCGAAGAGCCGCCTCCAGCGCCTCTACGTACCGATCCTGAAGTTCGCCACCCGGCGCCGCCTCACCAGCCTCGCCATCGCCGTCGCGGTCCTGCTGGGCACCTTCGGCATGGCGCCGCTGCTGAAGACCAACTTCTTCGACCAGGGCGAGCAGGAGGTCCTCTCCGTCAAGCAGGAGCTGGCCCCCGGCACCAGCCTCGCCGCGACCGACGAGGCCGCGCAGAAGGTCGAGGCGCTGCTGAAGAAGACCGACGGCGTCGAGGACTACCAGGTCACCATCGGCTCCTCCGGCTTCATGGCCGCCTTCGGCGGCGGTACCGACACCAACCAGGCGTCGTACCAGATCAAGCTGGCGGACTCGGCCTCCTCCGAGACCGTGCAGAACGCCCTCGACAAGGGCCTCGCGGTCCTGGACGGCATCGGCGACACCCGTGTGTCGGCCGGTGACGGCTTCGCCGGCCAGGATCTCAGCGTCGTGGTCAAGGCCTCCGAGGCCGACGTCCTCGCCAAGGCCGCCGAGCAGGTGCGCAAGGAGGTCGCGGAGCTGGACGACGTCACCGACGTCCAGAGCGACCTCTCCCAGAGCGTCCCGCGGATCTCGGTGCGCGCCGACGAGAAGGCCGCCGCGGCCGGATTCACCGACGCGAGCCTCGGCCAGGCCGTCGCCCAGTCGGTCCGCGGCACCACCGCCGGCCAGGTCGCCCTGGACGACGCCGAGCGGGACATCGTGGTGAAGTCCGCGAAGCCCGCCGAGACCCTCGCCGAACTGCGGGCGCTGCCCCTCGGCCCGGTGAAGCTCGGTCAGATCGCCGATGTGGAACTGGTCGACGGCCCGGTCTCGATGACCCGGATCGACGGCTCCCGGGCCGCCACCGTGACCGCCCGGCCCACCGCCGACAACACCGGCGCGGTCACCGCCGCGCTCCAGACGAAGATCGACGCGCTGGACCTCCCGGAGGGCGCCACCGCCACCATCGGCGGCGTCTCCGCCGACCAGGACGAGGCGTTCGGCCAGCTGGGCCTGGCGATGCTGGCCGCCATCGCGATCGTCTTCATGCTCCTGGTCGCCACCTTCCGCTCCCTGGTCCAGCCGCTGATCCTGCTGGTCTCCATCCCGTTCGCGGCGACGGGCGCGGTCGGTCTGCTCATCGCAACCGGCACCCCCATGGGCGTCCCGGCGATGATCGGCATGCTGATGCTCATCGGCATCGTGGTCACCAACGCGATCGTGCTGATCGACCTGATCAACCAGTACCGCGACAAGGGGTACGGCATCATCGAGGCCGTCATCGAGGGCGGCCGCCACCGCTTCCGCCCCATCCTCATGACGGCCCTGGCGACGATCTTCGCCCTGGTCCCGATGGCCCTCGGCGTCACCGGCGAAGGCGGCTTCATCGCCCAGCCCCTGGCCGTGGTGGTCATCGGCGGCCTGATCACCTCCACGGTCCTCACCCTGGTCCTGGTCCCGACCCTGTACGCCATGGTCGAGCTCCGCAAGGAACGCCGGGCCGCCAAGAAGGCCGCGGACCGCGCCGGCAAGGCAGGCGTCCCCGAGCAGTCCGAGGCCCCGGCCGAGGAGCAAACCCCGGAATCCGCCACATCCTGACCCGTCCCGCACACCGTCCCGAGGGCGTCCCCGCACAGGGGGCGCCCTCGGGCGCGTCCTCCCTGGCCTTCCAGCCCAGGCACCGGCTCGGTCTCAGCCCGGCCGGCATTTGAGGCCGATCAGTGACCGCAACGGTCAGGGCGGCGGCACCAGAACGACGCCCCCCCTGGCCCGGCGCAAGCCGGAGCCCCTCTCACCCATGAGGCAAGGGGGGCTCCGGCAAACCAGGAACCAGGCGCGCCTACGGCAACGCGAGCATCCGCTCCAGCGCCAGCTTGGCGAAGTCCTCGGTCTCCTTGTCCACCTCGATGCGGTTGACCAGGGTCCCCTCGGCCAGCGACTCCAGGGTCCAGACCAGGTGCGGCAGGTCGATCCGGTTCATGGTCGAGCAGAAGCAGACCGTGCGGTCGAGGAAGACGATCTCCTTGTCCTCCTCGGCGAACCGGTTGGCCAGCCGCTGGACCAGGTTCAGCTCGGTCCCGATCGCCCACTTGGAACCGCGCGGAGCCGCCTCCAGGGCCTTGATGATGTACTCCGTCGAACCGACCAGGTCGGCGGCGGCCACCACCTCGTGCTTGCACTCGGGGTGTACCAGGACGTTGACCCCGGGGACCCGGGCGCGTACGTCCTCGACCGACTCCAGCGAGAACCGGCCGTGCACCGAGCAGTGGCCGCGCCACAGGATCATCCGCGCGTCCCGCAGCTGCTCGGCGGTGAGGCCGCCGTTCGGCTTGTGCGGGTTGTAGACGACGCAGTCCTCCAGGGACATGCCCAGGTCGCGGACGGCGGTGTTGCGCCCGAGGTGCTGGTCGGGCAGGAAGAGGATCTTGGTGGTGGCCGGGTCCTGGCCCTGCTCGAAGGCCCACTCCAGCGCCCGCTTGGCGTTGGAGGAGGTGCAGATGGTGCCGCCGTGCTTGCCGGTGAACGCCTTGATGTCCGCCGAGGAGTTCATGTACGCGACCGGGACCACCTGGTCCGCGACGCCCGCCTCGCTCAGCACGTCCCAGCACTCGGCGACCTGCTCGGCCGTGGCCATGTCGGCCATCGAGCAGCCCGCCGCCAGGTCGGGGAGGACCACCTTCTGCTCGTCGGAGGTGAGGATGTCCGCCGACTCGGCCATGAAGTGCACGCCGCAGAAGACGATGTACTCCGCCTCGGGCCGCGCGGCGGCGTCCCGGGCGAGCTTGAAGGAGTCACCCGTGACGTCGGCGAACTGGATGACCTCGTCGCGCTGGTAGTGGTGACCGAGGACGAAGACCTTGTCCCCGAGCTTCTCCTTGGCCGCGCGGGCGCGCGCCACCAGGTCGGGGTCGGACGGGGAGGGCAGGTCCCCGGGGCAGTCGACGCCGCGCTCGCTCGCGGGGTCGGCCTCACGGCCGAGCAGCAGCAGAGCGAGGGGCGTCGGCTGCACGTCGAGGTCCGTGCGGGGCTGGGCGGTGGTCACGTCACGCACCCTTTCTGTTCTGCAGACGAGCCTTTTCGTCTAATTGACGTTATCTATCATAACCGCATAATGTCACTTTGACGATGCCGCTCGCGTCACTGTGACGCATCCCCCGCCTCCCGGGCCCCTGCCCCGTGTCGCGGGCCCGGCCCGTGTGCGAGCATGAAGAGACCGGCCGGACCCCCGCCGTGGCCGGGCGCACCGAGCCCGCACGGCACGCGCCGGAAAACAAACAGGCCGGAGACGGAATGTTCCGGCCTCACCGGCAGTTGCCCATAGTCGGCAAGCAGTCCGTACAACCCGGGAGCGATGTAGATGTCCGTTCAGGACGAGAAGACCACCGTGAGCGACGGCATTCTCCTGTCCGACGCCGCCGCGGCCAAGGTCAAGGCCCTGCTCGACCAGGAAGGTCGTGAGGACCTGGCGCTGCGTGTGGCGGTTCAGCCCGGTGGGTGCTCCGGCCTTCGCTACCAGCTTTTCTTCGACGAGCGGTCGCTCGACGGGGATGTCGTCAAGGACTTCGGCGGGGTCAAGGTCGTGACCGACCGGATGAGCGCTCCGTACCTCGGCGGGGCCTCCATCGACTTCGTCGACACCATCGAGAAGCAGGGGTTCACCATCGACAACCCCAACGCCACGGGCTCCTGCGCCTGCGGTGACTCCTTCAGCTGAGCGAAGCGCTTCGCCGGCAAGCGGTGCCCCACTTCGGTGGGGCACCGTTTTTTGTCGGCCTCACGCGCCGGCCGGGCTGGATGTGGCCTCAAGCGCCGGCCGGGCTGGGTGTGGCCTCAAGCGCCGGCCGGGCTGGGTGTGGCTGAGGTGGGGGCTGGTCAGAAGGCCAGGATGGTCATGGTGGCGGCGTAGATGAGGACCAGGAGAGCGCCGTCGAAGCCGAGGCGGAACCAGCCGCGCTCCTGGCGGAAGAGGAGGCCGGCGAGGACGACGGTGGTCATGACCAGGGCGGCGCTGGTCAGGAAGAGTTCGTCGTTCCCGGCCGCGTGGTAGAGGGAGCCGTCGCGGTAGGCGATGTCGCCCACCGCGAGGTTGAGGACGTCGAGGGAGTTGCCACCGATGATCGCGGCGAAGGCGAGGGTGATGGCGCCCCGGCGGACGGCGGCGACCGAGGTGACCGCCTCCGGGAGGGCGTTGATGACGCCGAGGATGCCCGCGCCGACGAAACCGGCGCGCAGGGTGGTCGCCGACAGGATGCCCTCGGCGGCCCGGGTGACGGCCCACCCGGCGACCACCACGGTCCCGGCGATGAGAGTGAACTCGCCCCACAGCCGCGGCGTCGACCGCCGCGCGAACGCCCCGTCGCTCCGCGGCACGTCCCAGACGGTCTCCCGGGTGCCCACCGCCCGCCACATCGGCTCGGTGTTCTTGTGGATCAGGTGCAGACCGCCCAGGTAGAAGAGGATCAGCAGGGGCGAGGCGGGGTGCACCCCGGCCACCGTCACCTCGGGGCTGAACGAGGCCATCAGCGCCAGCCCCAGCAGGCCGATCAGCAGGCAGCCGAAGAAGAGGTTCTGCAGCGAGGCGGCGGCGTGCTCCAGGTTGACCCTGCGGTAGAAGGCGTCGGCCGCGACCACCGCCAGGGTCTGCGCCGCGATACCGCCCACCGCGTTGCTGTACGCCAGTTCCGGCTCGGCGTCGGCCGCGCTCACCGCCGTCATCACGATGCCGGAGAGCGAGGTCACCAGGCCGAACAGCACCGCCCCGAAGAGCGCCTCCCCCCAGCCCGTACGGTCGGCCAGCACGTCCCCGAGCCCCGCCAGCCGCACACTGCACACCACGGTCAGGGCACCGGCCAGGCACACCACGGCGACGCTCCAGCCCAGTGGCCACTGCCCGGCCAGCATGTCCGGCACCCTCGCCCCGTCCCGCCCGCATGATCGACGCCCGCTTCCTCACTGGCTGCCCGGCGCCGGGCGGGCGGTACACCGAAGGGGCGAGGGTTCACCGGTGCGGCCTAAGGGGCCCCATGGCACCACACGACGCGGGGCGGTCCGGAGGTGTCGTACCCCCGGACCGCCCCGCGTGGCGCCCGCTCCCGGCGATCTCCCCTAGTCGCGCGGGACCGTCGAGCCGTCCTCGCTGACGACCTTGCGGTCGCCGAGCGGCTTGTCCAGGGTCACCTTCGCCGTGAGCTGCTTGGCGATCTTCACGCAGGCCTTGCCGGGCTCCTGCGGCTCGCCGGTGATCCGGACCGTGACGCTGCCGTCCTTCTCCTCGGCCTCGGCCGTGTACTTCTCGCAGACCCCGCCCCAGAAGCGGACGGTCAGCTCCCGGCCGTCCGCGCGGTACGACTCGGCCTCGGTGAGCTTCCGGTCCTCGTCAGGGGTGCCGCCGGGCTTCGTGCCGGGCTTCTCCGGTGTCGGCGCCGGGGCCAGGTACTCGGGGTCGACCGCCGGGCGGGTCACCGTGAACGACCGGTCGTGGCCTTCGGGCCGTACCTCGAAGAGCCACGACGGCACCAGCGCCTGGCGCCCGGAGACGAACTGCGCGGAGAGGCCGAAGACCGCGCCGCGCACCGCCACCGGCTTGCGCTCCGGCTCCTTGGCGCCCGGCGCGCACGGGTCCTCGGGCGGCGTCGAGCCGTCGGCGGACTCGGCGCCCTCCAGCGGTGCCGGGCCGGCGCAGCCGCCGATGCCGACCTTGCCGTCGCCCTTCGAGGCGCCGTTGAGCTGGTCGAGTGCCTTCTTGGCGGTCAGCACCGGGTAGGTGTCGCCCTTCACCGGCTCGGAGAGCTGCCCGCTGCCGCCGATGAGGGAGCCGTCGGGCGCCACGCGCACGCCGGTGTTCCAGCCGTACGTCGGCAGGCCGTCCACCACCGGCTGGGCGTTGACCACCCGCACGCCGCCCGAGACCTGGTCCGCGTCGAGCTTGGCGTCGTCCTGGCCGAGCGCCTTCAGCACCGGCGCGGCCGCGCTCTTGGCCGCCTTCTCGCCCACCGGGTCGGAACCCTCGGCGCCGTCCGGGGCGTTGGCGCACATCTTGCCCTTCGGGCAGTCGTCGCCGCCCGCCGGGGCGTGGCCCTGGAAGCTCCAGGTGCCCGGCGCCTTCTTGTTGACCCGCAGCAGCGGGCCCTGCCCGTCCTTGGCCGTACCGACCAGCCAGCTCCCCGCCTCGGCGCGCGGCTCTCCCGGCACGCCGAGCGCCTTCGCCAGCTTCGCCACGTCCGCCTTGCGCGGTCCTGCCTCGAACTGGTGGACGGCGGCCGACCCCGGGCCCTCGGGCAGCTTCACCTGCGCCCGGTAGACACCGCCGCCCGGGTCCGGCTCACCGGGGGCCACGCCCCGGGTGTGGCCGTCCAGCTCCAGCGGGGGAGGGGTGCCGTCGCTCGCGCCCGCGCCGGCCCGCTGCCCGCCGTCCGTCGCATCGCCCGAGGCGGCCGCGGTCACCAGGTACGCGCCTCCGCCGCCGACGATCAGGACGGCTGCCGCCACCGAGGCAACGGCCATCGGGGAACGCCGCCTGGGCCGTTCCTGCTCCTGGTCGGATCGCTCGGTGCTCACCGCATCGCTCCTTCGTCTGGACTGTCCTCACGGCCTGCCCGGGGGAGGGCCGGCCGTCACCGGTGTCCCCTCGATGGGGGACGCCGGTGGGACGGAACGGAAGCGGAGCTGGTTCCCGGGAGCCCGAAGCCCCCGGTGCGGGAGGGGGCGTTCCCTAGTCGCCGTACTCCGACATGCCGTCGATCAGGCGGACCGAGGCGGGGGCGACGCGTACGCCGTGGATGGAGGACGGGAGGACGCTCCCACGGGGACGGCCGTGCGGGACGGGCCAGTCCTTGGACATGCGGGCGCAGTCGCCACGCAGTACTTCGAAACCGTGGTCCAGTTCGAGAGGGCCGGCGTCCTTGACGCTCTGCTTCGACATGTTCGCACCGTAGGCACGTCTTCCCCGGCGAGGAAAGCCCTACTATCGGGTAGTTTCGCCGATTCGCGTCGCCTTGGGCGCGGGACGGGCCAGCGGATAGCGTGAAACCGACCGAATCTCCGAGTCACCCGCCCGGGCGCCCGCCGCCCCCACCCCTCGCAGGGAGCAGACCCGCCGTGCGTATCGCTGTCACCGGCTCCATCGCCACCGACCACCTGATGACCTTCCCCGGCCGCTTCGCGGACCAGCTCGTCGCCGACCAGCTCCACACGGTCTCGCTCTCCTTCCTCGTCGACCAGCTCGACGTCCGGCGCGGCGGGGTCGCGGCCAACATCTGCTTCGGCATGGGCCAGCTCGGCACCGCCCCCGTCCTGGTCGGCGCCGCCGGCTCCGACTTCGACGAGTACCGGGCCTGGCTCGACCGGCACGGCGTCGACACCGGCTCGGTCCGCATCTCCGAGGTGCTGCACACCGCGCGCTTCGTCTGCACCACCGACGCCGACCACAACCAGATCGGCTCCTTCTACACCGGCGCCATGAGCGAGGCCCGCCTCATCGAGCTCCAGGCCGTCGCCGAGCGGGTCGGCGGCCTCGACCTCGTCCTCATCGGCGCCGACGACCCCGAGGCGATGCTCCGCCACACCGAGGAGTGCCGCAGCCGGAACATCCCGTTCGCCGCCGACTTCTCCCAGCAGATCGCGCGGATGGACGGCGAGGAGATCCGCACCCTGCTCGACGGCGCCACCTACCTCTTCTCCAACGAGTACGAGAAGGGCCTCATCGAGTCGAAGACCGGCTGGAGCGACGAGGAGATCCTCGGCCGCGTCGGCCACCGCGTCACCACCCTCGGCTCCCGGGGCGTACGCATCGAGCGCGCCGGCGCGGACCCGGTCGAGGTCGGCGTGCCCGAGGAGGACACCAAGGCCGACCCGACCGGTGTCGGCGACGCCTTCCGCGCCGGTTTCCTCTCGGGCCTGTCGTGGGGCGTCTCCCTGGAGCGCGCCGCCCAGGTCGGCTGCATGCTCGCCACCCTGGTCATCGAGACCGTCGGCACCCAGGAGTACGCCCTCGGCCGGGTCCCCTTCATGGACCGCTTCACCAAGGCGTACGGCCACGAGGCCGCCGCCGAGGTCCAGGCCCACCTGGCCTGAGCCGCTCGGGCCGGGCGGCCCGCGCCGCCGCCCGGCCCCGCCTCAGACCAGCCGCCGCACCCGGTAGGCGGTGCCCCGCCCGGCCGACTCCTCGCCGACGTACTCCTGCTCGCGCATCCGGCACCAGGCCGGGATGTCCAGCCGGGCCGCCTCGTCGTCGCTCAGCACCGTCACCGTGCCGCCGACCGGGACCCGCTCGATGACCTTGGCCAGCTCGATCACCGGGATCGGGCAGCGGCGGCCCAGCGCGTCGACCACCAGCTCCTCGGCGGTGGCCGCCGGTTCGGCGCCGGGCGCGCCCAGCCGGGCCCGCACGGCGCGGACCGCCTCGGGGAGCGCCGTGAGGAAGTGGTCCACGTCGGTCGCGGGCGTCCCGTGCGGCAGTGACACCCGGACGTTGCCCTCGCTCAGCACGCCCATCGCCCGCAGCACATGGCTGGGCGTCAGCGTCGAGGAGGTGCAGGACGAACCGGACGAGACGGCGAACCCGGCCCGGTCCAGCTCGTGCAGGAGCGCCTCGCCGTCGACGTAGAGGCAGGAGAAGGTGACCAGGTGCGGCAGCCGGTGCACCGGGTCGCCGACCACCTCCACGTCCCCGACCAGCTCCGGCAGCCGCAGCCGGATCCGGTCCACCAGCTCCCGCAGTCGCACCCCTTCAGCCTCCGCCTCGGCGCGTACCGCCCGCAGCGAGGCAGCCGCCGCGACCACCGCCGGGAGGTTGCCGAATCCCGGGGCGCGGCCCGACTCCCGCTCGTCCGCCGGGCCCTGCGGCGCGAACCGCACCCCCTTGCGCACCGCCAGCAGCCCCACCCCGGGCGGCCCGCCCCACTTGTGGGCGCTGCCCGTCAGCAGGGACCACGGGCCCGCCACCGGGCCCCACGGCAGCGACTGCGCGGCGTCCACCAGCAGCGGCACCGTGGCCGCCCGGCACGCCTCGGCCACCTCCTCGACCGGCTGGACGGTGCCCACCTCGTGGTTGGCCGACTGGAGGCAGGCGAGGGCGGTGTCGGCGCGCAGGGCGGCGGCGAACGCCTGGGCGGGGACCCGGCCGGTGCTCTCCACGCCGACCCGGCCGGCCTCGCCGCCCGCCGCCTCGAAGGTCTCGGCCGCGTGCAGCACCGAGGAGTGCTCGACCTCGGAGACGACCAGGTGGCGGCCGATCCGGCGGCGCCCGGCCAGGGCGCCCGCGATGCCGGCGTGAACCGCCTGCGTCCCCGAAGGAGTGAAAACCAGCTCGTCCGGGCGGCAGCCCACCGACTCGGCCGCGCTCTCCCGGGCGGCGTCCAGCAGCATCCGGGCGCGTCGCCCCTCCCGGTAGAGGCGGGCCGGGTCGGCCCAGCCCTCGTCGAGGGAGGCCAGGAGCGCCTGGCGAGCCGTCGGATGCAGGGGGGCGGCCGACGCCGCGTCGAAGTAGGGCACGCGGCCACGCTAACCCCGAGGGGTCGGCTCGCCGCCTTGGGCCACGAGGGGGTGGGATCGCCGCCTTGGGCGACGAGGGGCGGGCGGGGGCTGCTCGGGTGACGTTGCGGGGCTCCGCTCCCGGAATGGCCTCGGGCGCCGGCCGGGCTGTATCGGGGTTCTGCTGGGGTCCCCCCTCGGCTCGTGGCCTCAAGCGCCGGCCGGGCTTGGTTTGGGTTCTGCCGGGATTGCCCCCTCGGCTCGGGGGCGTGAGGTGGGGTGGCCTCAAGCGCCGGCCGGGCTGGGATTGGCTCGACCGGGCTCGGACGACGGCCGGGCCCGAGGCGGCCTTCCGCAGGCCGGGTAGTGCCCGCGCGCAGACCGGGTGGCGCCGGCGTGCGGGCCGCGTGGTGCCCGCGCGTACGCGCGAGCCGAGTGATGCTCACGCGCGCACGCGCGGACCAAACGGAGGTGCTGCCGGGTGGGGGGTGGGCGGAAGGGGCGTCAGATGAGGGGAAAGCGGCGGGATTCCGCCCGGATTCCACCCCTTCGGGGTGCGGCCCGGCGCGTTGGGCACCCTCCCCGCGCGACCCCAAATTGAGTCCAGTAGGGTTTGGTCCGCATAAACATCCAATCCCCTGCCCGCCGCAGGGCCGGCGACCGACCAGCGTGGAGGCCGCACCCGACCGCGCGGGCGAGACTCTCGGGAAGGCGCTACGTGAGTCCCAACGGCTCCGACCGCTCGTCGCGGCGCCCGATGCGGCGGAAGCTGCCGCAGGTGCTGACTGCGGGCCTGATCCTTGCAACCGCCACCGGTTGCACATACGAGGACTTCCCCCGTCTTGGTATGCCCACTCCGGTGACCGAAGAGGCACCGATCATCCTCTCCCTCTGGCAGGGCTCCTGGGCGGCGGCGCTCGTCACGGGTGTCCTCGTCTGGGCGTTGATCATCTGGGCCTGCTTCGCCTACCGGCGGACCCGCACCAAGATCGAGGTACCTCCGCAGACCCGGTACAACATGCCCCTCGAGGCGCTGTACACCGTGGTCCCCGTCCTCATCGTCTCGGTGTTCTTCTTCTTCACCGCCCGCGACGAGTCGAAGCTCCTCCAGCTCTCCGACGAGCCCGCCCACACCGTGAACGTGGTCGGCTTCCAGTGGAGCTGGGCCTTCAACTACGTCGAGGACGTGGACGGCGACGCCTCCACCGGTGACGCGAAGAAGGACAAGGACCTCCGGGCCATCCCGGACCGCTTCAAGGTCGCGTTCCCCGAGGGAGCCGAGGGCGTCCACGCCGTCGGTACCCCCGGCGAGCGCAACCCGCAGAACGGCAACCCGGGCCCGACCCTGTGGCTCCCCAAGGGCGAGAAGGTCCGCTTCGTGCTGACCTCGCGGGACGTCATCCACTCGTTCTGGGTGGTTCCGTTCCTGATGAAGCAGGACGTCATCCCCGGCCACACCAACTCCTTCGAGGTGACCCCCAGCAAGGAGGGCACCTTCAAGGGCAAGTGCGCCGAGCTCTGCGGCGTAGACCACTCCCGCATGCTCTTCAACGTGAAGGTCGTCTCCCCCGAGCGCTACCAGCAGCACCTGGAAGAGCTCCGGGAGAAGGGCCAGACCGGGTACGTCCCGGCCGGCATTGAGCAGACGGACCCGGCCAGGAACTCGGAGAAGAACCAACTGTGAGCATCCTCAACGAACCCCAGGGTGACGCCGCAGCTGACGACTCGTACGAGAACGAGCTGCCGGTTCGCCGCAAGCAGCCGGGCAACGTCGTCGTGAAGTGGCTGACCACCACCGATCACAAGACGATCGGCACGCTGTACCTGGTCAGCTCGTTCGCCTTCTTCTGCATCGGTGGCCTGATGGCCCTGGTGATGCGCGCCGAGCTGGCCAGGCCCGGTACGCAGCTGATCTCGAACGAGCAGTTCAACCAGGCGTTCACGATGCACGGCACGATCATGCTGCTGATGTTCGCGACGCCCCTCTTCAACGGTTTCGCGAACTGGATCATGCCGCTCCAGATCGGTGCGCCCGACGTGGCGTTCCCGCGGCTGAACATGTTCGCCTACTGGCTGTACCTCTTCGGCTCGCTGATCGCGGTGGCCGGCTTCCTCACCCCGCAGGGTGCGGCCGACTTCGGCTGGTTCGCCTACTCCCCGCTGTCGGACGCGGTCCGCTCGCCGGGCGTCGGCGCCGACATGTGGATCATGGGCCTGGCCCTCTCCGGCTTCGGCACGATCCTCGGCTCGGTCAACTTCATCACCACGATCATCTGCATGCGCGCCCCCGGCATGACGATGTTCCGCATGCCGATCTTCACCTGGAACGTCCTGCTCACCGGTGTCCTGGTGCTGCTGGCCTTCCCCGTCCTGGCCGCCGCGCTGTTCGCCCTGGAGGCGGACCGCAAGTTCGGGGCACAGGTCTTCAGTCCGGAGAACGGCGGAGCACTGCTCTGGCAGCACCTCTTCTGGTTCTTCGGGCATCCAGAGGTGTACATCATCGCCCTGCCGTTCTTCGGCATCGTCTCCGAGATCATCCCGGTGTTCTCGCGGAAGCCGATCTTCGGCTACATGGGTCTGGTCGGCGCGACCATCGCGATCGCCGGTCTGTCTGTGACGGTGTGGGCGCACCACATGTACGTCACCGGCGGCGTGCTGCTGCCGTTCTTCTCCTTCATGACCTTCCTGATCGCGGTACCGACCGGTGTGAAGTTCTTCAACTGGATCGGCACCATGTGGAAGGGCTCCTTGTCCTTCGAGAACCCGATGCTGTGGTCGGTCGGCTTCCTGGTCACCTTCCTCTTCGGTGGCCTGACCGGCGTCATCCTGGCCTCCCCGCCGCTGGACTTCCACGTCTCGGACTCGTACTTCGTCGTCGCCCACTTCCACTACGTCGTCTTCGGCACCGTGGTCTTCGCGATGTTCGCCGGATTCCACTTCTGGTGGCCGAAGTTCACCGGCAAGATGCTCGACGAGCGACTCGGCAAGATCACCTTCTGGACGCTGTTCATCGGCTTCCACGGCACCTTCCTGGTCCAGCACTGGCTGGGCGCCGAGGGCATGCCCCGCCGGTACCCGGACTACCTGGCCGCCGACGGCTTCACCGCCCTGAACACGGTCTCGACGATCAGCTCGTTCCTGCTCGGCCTGTCGCTGCTGCCGTTCTTCTACAACGTCTGGAAGACCGCCAAGTACGGCAAGAAGGTCGAGGTCGACGACCCGTGGGGCTACGGCCGCTCGCTGGAGTGGGCGACCTCCTGCCCGCCGCCGCGGCACAACTTCCTCACGCTGCCGCGCATCCGCTCGGAATCCCCGGCGTTCGACCTGCACCACCCTGAGATCGCCACCATGGACCACCTTGAGGACCACGACCCGCAGCCCAAGGCCGTCGCGGGCACCAAGGAGGCAGGCAAGTGAAGATCCAGGGCAAGATGTTCATCTGGCTGAGCGCCTTCATCCTGCTCATCGCCGTGGTGTACGGCCTCTGGTCGCGGGAGCCCGTCGGTACGACGGCGCTCTTCCTCGCCTTCGGCCTCTCCATCATGATCGGCTTCTACCTGGCGTTCACCGCCCGGCGGGTCGACGCGATGGCCCAGGACGACAAGGAGGCGGAGGTCGCGGACGAGGCCGGCGAGGTGGGCTTCTTCAGCCCGCACAGCTGGCAGCCGCTCTCGCTGGGCATCGGCGGCTCCCTCGCCTTCCTGGGTGTCGTCTTCGACTGGTGGCTGCTGTTCTTCTCCGCCCCGATGCTGCTCATCGGCCTCTGGGGATGGATCTACGAGTACTACCGCGGCGAGAACCAGAACCAGTGACACCTCGCTGAACCCCGCCGCCTTGGCGGCCCGTCAGGCCCGGCCCTCCCTCGGAGGCGCCGGGCCTGACGGCGTTCGGGCACGGCACGGGGTCCGCGGCCCTCTCCACCGGCCCGCAGAGCCGCGGCCGCCTCCGCCCCGAACGGCTCAACCCACCGGGCCGAGCGCCGAATCCGTTCCTACGGTGTGGACATGAGCCACACTCCGCGAATCCGTACGGTTCTGAGCTGCACCGTGCTGGTGGTCGCCCTCGGGGCCGGGGCCACGGCATGCGGGAGTTCCGAGACCCACCCGCTCGCGGCCGCGCCGTACGACGCGGCCCAGGAGGTCACCGTCAGCGCGGGCGGCCGCACCAAGGCCGACCCGGACAAGCCCCTGGAGGTCACCTCCACGGGCAAGGGGCGGCTGACCGACGTGATCGCCGTGGACGCCTCGGGGCGCCGTGTCGCGGGCGAGCTCTCCGCCGACGGGACGCGCTGGCGCACCACGGGCCCGCTCGCCGCCGGAGCCCGCTACACCGTCACCGCCTCCACGGAGAACGGCGAGGGCGGCCCCGGACGGCGCACGACGACCTTCGACACGGCCGCGCAGGGCAAGGGCAAGGACGCCCGCCTCAAGGTCACCTTCGGCCCGGAGAAGGGCACCTACGGCGTCGGCCAGCCGATCGTCGCCGAGCTCAGCGCCCCCGTCGAGGACCGCAAGGCCCGCGCGATCGTCGAGAACTCGCTGAAGGTCACCTCCGAGCCGGCCGTCGAGAAGGGCGGCTGGTACTGGGTGGACAGCAAGACGCTGCACTACCGGCCCAAGGAGTACTGGCCCGCCGACGCCACCGTGACGGCCCGCAGCGAACTGGCGGGCGTCCGGGTCGCCGACAAGGTCCGCGGGGCCGCAGGCGCGCCCCTGACGATCCGCACGGGCAGCAAGATGGAGGCCGTCGTCGACGCCTCGGCCCACGTGATGACGGTGTTCAAGGACGGCGAGGAGCTCACCACCCTCCCGGTCACCACCGGCAAGCCCGGCTTCGCCACTCGCAACGGCGTCAAGGTGGTGCTCGGCAAGGAGTACTTCGTCCGGATGCGCGGCACCTCCGTCGGCATCGCCGCCGGCACCTCGGAGTCGTACGACCTGCCGGTGTACTACGCGACCCGGGTCACCTGGAGCGGCGAGTACGTGCACGCCGCGCCCTGGTCGGTCGGCTCGCACGGCGCGGCCAACGTCAGCCACGGCTGCGTCGGGATGAGCACCCGCAACGCCGCCTGGTTCTTCGAGACGATCCGCGAGGGCGACCTGGTCCGCGTGGTCAACAGCATCGGCGAGGAGATGGACCCGTTCGGCAACGGCTACGGCGACTGGAACGTCGACTGGGCCGACTGGAAGGCCGGCAGCGCCAACGCGCCCGAGGCGCCGCCCGGCAAGGCCCCCGGACCCGCCGACCGCCACGGCCCCGGGATCTGTGCGGGTGCCGGCCCCCCCTGGCGGGGGGGGGCGGCCGGTATTCGCGGGGCCGCCCCTCGCGGCGGCGGCGCACTGCCCGAAGCGAGGAAGATCACTCGTACGAGTGGCTCCGCGCCGGACGGGGTCAGGCCGAGACGGGCTTGCGGGGCCGCAGCAGGGCCGCCAGCGCCGCGGCGAACTCCACCGGCTCCACCGGCAGCGTCACGGCGGCGTCGGCCCGGCTCCAGGTGGCCAGCCAGGCGTCCTGCGGGCGCCCCATCAGCAGCAGCACCGGCGGGCACTGGAAGATCTCGTCCTTGAGCTGCCTGCACACGCCCATGCCCCCGGCCGGGGCGGTCTCACCGTCCAGCACGCAGGCGTCCACGCCGCCCTGCTCCAGTTCCTTGAGGACGGCCGGGAGCGTCGCGCACTCCACGAACCGCACGGGGGGGACGTCCGCCGCCGGCCTGCGGCCCGCCGCCAGCCGGACCTGCTCGCGGGTGGCGGAATTGTCGCTGTAGACCAGCACCGTGGCGGTCGCCTGCATGGTTCCTCCGTGACGTCGGTGTCTTCGGGCCCTGCGGTCTTGCCACCCCCGGCGGGCGCCGTGCCCGGGGGCGGTGGGGCCCGGGGCCCGCGAACCGCCGCCCGCGCTCCGTACGGGGCCGTGCCGGAGGCCGTGCGGCACCGGCCCGCCCCTGGGCCGCGCCGGGCTCGCCCGGGGGCCGCCCGACGGGCGGGGCCGATGCGCGGATGCTACTCCGTCCGACCCCTCGTCAACACCGGTGCGACGGGCCCGGCGATGGGCTGTTCGAGCTGGACAGGGAGGGCTGACACTCCGAACGGCACCCCCCGGAGTGAGGGCGGGATAAGGGACCGACATAATGTCGGTCGTGGCGACAGCAACGACAGTAGAAACAGGGCACGCGCACCCGACGGTCAATCGGCCGAACCTCACCAGTGTGGGCACCATCATCTGGTTGAGTTCCGAGCTGATGTTCTTCGCGGCCCTCTTCGCGATGTACTTCACCCTGCGATCGGTGACCGGGCCGGAGCACTGGAAGGAAATGGCGGACAGCCTGAACTTCCCGTTCTCGCTCACCAACACCTCCATCCTGGTGCTCTCCTCCGTGACCTGCCAGCTCGGCGTCTTCGCCGCCGAGCGCGGGGACGTGAAGAAGCTCCGGATGTGGTTCATCGTGACCTTCATCATGGGTGCGATCTTCATCGGCGGTCAGGTCCTTGAGTACACCGAGCTGGTCAAGCACGAGGGGCTCACCATCTCCTCGGACCCGTACGGCTCCGTGTTCTACCTGACCACCGGCTTCCACGGACTGCATGTGCTGGGCGGTTTGTTCGCCTTCCTTGCCGTCCTCGGCCGCACCTACGCGGCCAGGAGGTTCACCCACGAACAGGCCACGTCCGCCATCGTCGTGTCCTACTACTGGCACTTCGTCGATGTCGTCTGGATCGGCCTCTTCGCCACGATCTACATGATCAAGTAATTCGGTCTCGTACTTCGTACGAAGTCCACTGCCCAGAAGCATCGACGCAGAAGATCCTGACACCGGGGTAATCCGTGAAAAAGCTCTCCGCACGACGACGCCATCCGCTGGCGGCGTTCGTCGTCCTACTCCTCGCGCTGGCGGCCACCGGGGGGCTGTACACCGCGTTCGCACCCGCGGACAAGGCGCAGGCCGAAGAAACCGCCCAGTCCCTCGCCATCGAGGAGGGCAAGAAGCTCTACGCCGTCGGCTGCTCCAGCTGCCACGGCACCGGCGGTCAGGGCAGCTCTGACGGTCCGAGTCTGGTCGGCGTGGGATCGGCCGCGGTCGACTTCCAGGTCGGTACCGGCCGCATGCCGCTCCAGCAGCCCGGCGCCCAGGCACCGGACAAGCCGGCCGTCTACACCCAGGCCGAGATCGACCAGATGGCGGCCTACATCGCCTCGCTCGGTGCGGGCCCCACGACGCCGACCGCCAAGCAGTACAGCCCCGAGGGCGCCGACATCGCCAACGGCGGCACGCTGTTCCGCAACAACTGCGCCCAGTGCCACAACTTCACCGGCGAGGGCGGTGCGCTCACCAACGGCAAGTACGCGCCCGACCTCACGGACGTGGATCCCAAGCACATCTACGAGGCCATGCAGACCGGCCCGCAGAACATGCCGTCCTTCCCCGACACGGTCCTGCCCGAGCAGGAGAAGAAGGACGTCATCGCGTACCTCCAGACGGTCAACAGCGACGAGTCCGAGAACCCCGGTGGTCTGAAGCTGGGCGGTATCGGCCCGGTCGCCGAAGGACTCTTCGCGTGGATCTTCGGCCTCGGCACCCTGATCGCCGTGGCCATCTGGGTCGCCGCCCGGACCGCAAAGGCCAAGAAGTCATGAGCAGCCAAGAGAATCCCGAAGAGAACCTGCCGACGACGCAGGACCCCGAGCACGGCGCGGTGGCCGTGGCGGACGACCCGTTCGCCGACCCCGGCCTGCCCCCTCACGAGGCCCGCCAGCAGGACCTGGACGAGCGGACCGCCAAGCGGTCCGAGCGCACCGTGGCCCTGCTCTTCACGGTGTCGATGCTCGCGACTGTCGCGTTCATCGCGTGCTTCGTGATCTTCCCGGTCGAGAAGATCGTCCACATCTGGCCGATCGGCAAGGTCAGCGCCCTCAACATCTCCCTGGGTCTGACCCTGGCGGTGGCGCTCTTCTGCATCGGCGCGGGCGCCGTCCACTGGGCGCGCACCCTGATGTCGGACGTGGAGATCGCCGACGAACGGCACCCGATCGAGGCGGCCCCCGAGGTCAAGGCCAAGGTCCTGGCCGACTTCAAGCAGGGCGGCGAGGAGTCGGTGCTCGGCCGGCGCAAGCTCATCCGCAACACCATGTTCGGCGCGCTGGCCATGGTCCCGCTCTCCGGCATCGTCCTCCTGCGCGACCTCGGTCCGCTCCCGGAGGACAAGCTGCGCCACACCCTGTGGGGCAAGGGCAAGGCCCTGGTCAACATCAACACGGGTGAGCCGCTGCGTCCCGAGGACCTCGCGGTCGGCTCGCTGACCTTCGCCAAGCCCGAGGGCCTGGAGGAGCACGACCACGGCTTCATGAACGAGATCGCCAAGGCCGCCCTGATGATCGTCCGGCTCCAGCCGGAGGACATCAAGGACAAGCGCGAGCTCGACTGGTCGCACGAGGGCATCGTGGCCTTCTCCAAGATCTGCACGCACGTCGGCTGCCCCATCAGCCTCTACGAGCAGCAGACGCACCACGCGCTCTGCCCGTGCCACCAGTCCACCTTCGACCTCTCCGACGGTGCCCGGGTCATCTTCGGCCCCGCCGGACACGCCCTGCCGCAGTTGCGCATCGGCCTCAACGACGAGGGCTACCTGGAAGCCCTCGGCGACTTCGATGAGCCCGTCGGTCCTGCCTTCTGGGAGCGCGGATGAGTAACACGACCACAGCGCCGGCCAACGAGCAGGCGCGGGGCAAGGCCCCCGCGGGCGAGCGGGTGGCGGACTGGGCAGACGGCCGGCTGGGGATCTACTCCCTCGCCAAGGCCAACCTGCGCAAGATCTTCCCGGACCACTGGTCCTTCATGCTCGGTGAGATCTGCCTCTACAGCTTCATCATCATCATCCTCACGGGTGTGTACCTGACGCTGTTCTTCCACCCGTCGATGAACGAGGTGGAGTACCACGGCGTCTACGCGCCGATGCAGGGCGTGCTGATGTCCGAGGCGTACGCCTCGACGCTCGACATCAGCTTCGAGGTCCGCGGTGGTCTGCTCATCCGGCAGATCCACCACTGGGCCGCGCTGATCTTCCTCGCCGGCATGTTCGTGCACATGATGCGCGTCTTCTTCACGGGCGCCTTCCGCAAGCCGCGTGAGATCAACTGGCTGTTCGGCTTCCTGCTGTTCGTCCTCGGCATGTTCACCGGTTTCACCGGTTACTCGCTCCCGGACGACCTGCTGTCGGGCACCGGTGTGCGGTTCACCCAGGGCGCGGTCCTGTCGGTGCCGATCGTCGGCACGTACATCTCGATGTTCCTGTTCGGCGGCGAGTTCCCCGGCACGGACTTCGTGGCCAGGTTCTACTCGATCCACATCCTGCTGTTGCCGGGCATCATGCTCGGCCTCGTGGTGGCCCACCTGATCCTGGTCTTCTACCACAAGCACACGCAGTTCCCCGGCCCCGGCCGGAACAACAAGAACGTCGTGGGCATGCCGCTCATGCCGGTCTACATGGCGAAGGCGGGAGGCTTCTTCTTCCTCGTCTTCGGCGTCATCGCGGCCGTCGCGGCCATCGCCTCGATCAACCCGATCTGGACCATCGGCCCCTACCGGCCGGACATGGTCAGTACCGGTGCTCAGCCGGACTGGTACATGGGCTTCGCCGAAGGCCTCGTCCGAGTGATGCCTGGCTGGGAGATCAACCTGTGGGGCCACACCCTGGTCCTCGGTGTCTTCATCCCGCTGGTCGTCTTCGGCCTGGTGCTGGGCGCGATGGCGGTCTACCCGTTCATCGAGTCCTGGGTCACCGGCGACAAGCGCGAGCACCACATCCTGGACCGCCCGCGCAACGCCCCGACGCGTACCGCGCTCGGTGTCGCCTGGGTGACGATGTACATGATCACGCTGGTGGGTGGTGGAAACGACCTCGTGGCGACCCACTTCCACCTGTCGATCAACGCGATCACCTGGTTCGTCCGGATCGGCTTCTTCGTCGGACCGGTCATCGCCTTCATCGTCACCAAGCGGATCTGCCTGGGTCTGCAGCGCCGGGACGCCGAGAAGGTGCTGCACGGACGCGAGTCCGGCATCATCAAGCGGCTGCCGCACGGTGAGTTCATCGAGGTCCACGAGCCGCTCAGCCAGGAGCAGCTCCACACCCTCACCCAGCACGAGCAGTACAAGCCGGTCGAGATCGGCCCGACGGTCGACGAGAACGGCGTGGAGCGCAAGGTCAAGGGCGGCGAGAAGCTCCGGGCCAAGCTCTCCAAGGCCTACTTCGGCGAGGGGACCCAGATCCCCAAGCCGACGGCCGAGGAGTACAAGGAGATCCAGGAAGGCCACGGCCACCACTGATCCCCGCACCACCTTGATCGACTGATCGCCACGCCTGGGGCCCCGTCCGTTCGCGGACGGGGCCTCTGGGGCTCTCCGTGAAGTCCTGCCCGGCGCACCGAGACCACGCACCGGACACCGCGGAGACCGCACAGGACTTCACGGAGAGCCCCAGGCCGTTGTGCGCCTTGGTTAGGGTATGGACCATCCCGCCGGACGAGACGAACCAGGAGCGACCATGAGCGCTGCGCACCCCGCTGGAGGCGACACCACGGCGGTCCGTTCCTGGCCGGAGGTTCTCAACGGCCTGCTGGACGGCCGCGACCAGAGCGCCGACGCCACCGCCTGGGCGATGGACCGCATCATGCGCGGCGAGGCCACCGACGCCCAGATCGCCGGCTTCGCCGTCGCGCTGCGGGCCAAGGGCGAGACGGTTCAGGAGATCAGTGGCCTGGTCCGCGGCATGTACGCGCACGCCCGCACCATCGAGGTCCCCGGCGACAGCGTCGACATCGTCGGCACCGGCGGCGACGGCGCCCGTACGGTCAACATCTCCACCATGTCCTCCATCGTGGTCGCCGGTACGGGCGCCAAGGTCGTCAAGCACGGCAACCGGGCCGCCTCGTCGGCCTCGGGCGCCTCCGACGTCCTGGAGAAGCTCGGCGTCAACCTGGAGCTGTCGCCCGACCGGGTCGCCGAGGTCGCCGAGGAAGCCGGGATCACCTTCTGCTTCGCCGTCCGCTTCCACCCGGCGCTGCGGCATGTGGCCCCGGCCCGCAAGGAACTGGGCATCCGCACCGTCTTCAACTTCCTCGGCCCGCTCACCAACCCGGCCCGGGTACGCGCCCAGGCCACCGGCGTCGCCGACGCCCGGATGGCGCCGATCCTCGCCGGAGTCCTCGCCGAGCGCGGCTCCTCGGCGCTGGTCTTCCGGGGCGACGACGGGCTCGACGAGCTGACCACCACAGCGACCTCCCGGGTCTGGCTGGTGGGCGGCGGCGAGGTGCGCGAGGAGACCTTCGACCCGCGCGACGTCGGCATCGACCTGGTGCCGGTGGAGGCGCTGCGCGGCGCCGACGCCTCCTACAACGCCGACGTGGCCCGCAGACTCCTCGCCGGGGAGACCGGTCCCGTCCGCGACGCCGTCCTGCTCAACTCCGCCGCCGCGCTGGCGGCCCTGCGTCCCTCGGCCGCGCCGCTCACCGAGCGGATCGCCGACGGGATCCGGCTGGCGGCCGAGTCCCTCGACTCCGGCCGCGCCCAGGCGGCCCTGGAGCGCTGGGTGGCGGCCTCCCACGGCTGACGGCGCACTTCTCAACCCCGGCCTCGCGAGAGGCGGTTGAGCACCCGCACCGACAAGGCGCGGTCCGCATGCCGGACCGCGCCTTGCGCGTTCCGCCCGGTGTGGCAAGATGCTCGCAGGTCATGAGTGACAGCGACTACGGCCCCGGCCCGCTGTCCGGCAACCCTCCGTCCGTGGCGGGGTGCCCCGGGTGAAGACCAGGCCGCGGTCACACCGTCCGCGGCAAGCGCGGACCCCTCACGCCCCGTCGGGGCGAGCGTCCAGGGGTCCTGGTCCTTCGAGGGAGCGGTTCTCGTGAGCAAGCGAATGCGTTAGGGGCGTCCGCAAAGTCCCGCACGGCGCCCACGGCGCCCGGCGCGCCGAGAGCACGCACCGGACACCGCGCAGGACACCGCGGACACCCCTTAGGGCTGGCCGGCCCGACAGCGTCCTCCCCTTTCCCTCCCCGCCCCCGGCTGAGCCGGGCCGGCGTCCGGCAGGGCCCGTGGTGCGCCCGGGCGAGCCCGGCGCCCGCCGGGGGGAAGGCCGGAAGGGCGCCGTACACCCGGGGATCCCCCGGGCCCGGGCCGCGGTCGCCCTACTCCGCACACCCTTCCACCACCCCCGCCGCCGGGGCGTCGCCACGCGCCCGGCCGCCCACCGCCCTGGGAGCCCTCATGACCGCCACCGCCGTCCACGCCGCCCCCGAGCCGACGATTTGTGCCCCCCTGCCCGTTCTGGGAGCCGACGTGACCGTCCCCCTCGCCACCGGCGGCGAGCGGAACTACGCCGCCCTCGACTACGCCGCCAGCGCCCCCGCCCTCCAGCGCGTCTGGGACGACGTCGCCGCCTACGCCCCGTACTACGGCAGCGTCCACCGGGGCGCCGGGCACCTCTCCCAGCTCTCCACCGACCTCTTCGAGAAGAGCCGCGCCACCGTCGCCGCCTTCCTCGGCTGCCGTCCCGACGACGAACTCCTCTTCACCCGCTCCACCACCGACTCCCTCAACCTGCTCGCCACCGCCCTCCCGGAGGGGTGCGAGGTCTTCGTCTTCGAGACCGAGCACCACGCCGCCCTGCTGCCCTGGCGCTCCGCCCGCCTCACCGTGCTGGACGCCCCCCGCACCCACGACGAGGCCGTCCGCGCCCTGGAGCAGGCGCTCGCCGCCCGCGACCCGTACGGCCCGGCGCTGGTCTGCGTCACCGGCGCCTCCAACGTCACCGGGGAGGTCTGGCCGGTCCGCGAACTGGCCGCCGCAGCCCACGCCCACGGCGCCCGCATCGTCCTGGACGCCGCGCAGCTCGCCCCGCACCGGCCCGTCTCCCTCGCCGAGCTGGACGTGGACTGGGTCGCCTTCTCCGGCCACAAGCTGTACGCGCCGTTCGGCTCCGGGGTGCTGGCCGGGCGCGCCGACTGGCTGCGCGCCGCCGAGCCGTACCTCGCCGGGGGCGGTGCCAGCCGCACCGTCACCCGCACCGAGGACGGCGGGGTGGAGGTCGCCTGGCACACCGGCGCCGCCCGGCACGAGGCCGGCTCGCCCAACGTCATCGGCGCCTACGCCGTCGCCGCCGCCTGCACCGCGCTCAGCGAGGCCGGGCAGGAGGAGCTCGCCGCCCGCGAACAGGCGCTCCTGGAGCGGCTGCTGACCGGCCTGGCCGAACTGCCCGGCGTCCGCGTGCTCTCCCTCTTCGGCGCCGGCGCCGACCGGGTCGGCGTGGTCTCCTTCACCGCCGACGGCTGGCACAGCTCGCACCTGGCCGCCGCCCTCTCCGCCGAGTACGGCATCGGCGTCCGCGACGGCCTCTTCTGCGCCCACCCCTTCGTCCGCACCCTGCTGGAGGCCGACCGGACCGAGCCCGGCGAGTGCGGCGCCCCCGAGGAGACCGACGGGCAGGCGCTCAGCGCGGTCCGGGTCAGCTTCGGCGCCGGAACGCCCGAGGAGCACGTCGAGCGGTTCCTCGGCGCCGTCCGGGAGCTGGTCACCACCGGCGCCCGCCTCGACTACCGCACCGTCGACGGGCGCTGGGTCCCGGCCGTCTGAGCGGGGACGGCCCGCCCGGCGAGCCCGGCGGCCGCCGCGACCGGCGCCGCCGCCCGGCCGCCGAGCCCCGCCCCGAGCAGCACCATGCGCAGCGCCCGCTCGGTGGCGTCGGTGAGGAACTCCGCGCCCCGGCCCAGCGCCTCCGCCAGCCCCACCGGCCCCGGGAGGATGCCGCTGTAGGCGTCGACGCCGACGCCCCGCACCTCGCGGTGGCCCTCGCCGAGGGTCCCGGCGAGCGCCAGCACCGGCCGCCCGGAGAGCTTGGCGCGCCGGGCCACCTCGGCGGGCACCTTGCCGCGCGGGGTCTGCCCGTCGAGGGCGCCCTCGGCCGTCACCACCAGGTCGGCGCGGGCCAGCCGGGCGTCCAGGTCGAGCCGGTCCAGCAGCACCTCGAAGCGGGGCAGCAGGTCGGCCCCGAGCGCCGCGAGCCCCGCGCCGAGCCCGCCGGAGGCACCCGTACCCGCGTCCAGCCTGAGGTCGGCGAGGCGGCAGCGGCCCGGCGCCACGTCCCGGGCCAGTACCGCCGCCCACCGCTCCAGCCCGGCCGCCAGCTCCTCCACACGCTCCGGGGAGGCGCCCTTCTGCGGACCGAAGACCCGCGCCACGCCCCGCTCCCCGCAGAGCACGTTGTACGGGTTGCAGGCCACCTTGACCGGGGTGCGGGCCAGCCGTGGATCGAGCCCGGCCGTGTCGATCCGCGCCAGCCGCGCCAACTCCACGCCCCCCGGACCCAGTTCCTGTCCGTCGGCGTCCAGGAGGCGGGCGCCCAGCGCCTGGAGGGCCCCGGCGCCCCCGTCGGAGGTACCGGAGTCGCCGCAGCCGACCAGGACGCGTGCGGCGCCCGTGTCGAGGGCGGCGGTGATCAGTTCGCCGACGCCGCGGGTGGTGGTGCGGCCGGGGTCGCGGGCGGTGCGGGGGACCAGCGAGAGGCCCGCCACGGCCGCCATCTCGACCACCGCCGTCCGGTCCGGCAGCAGGGCGAAGCGGGTCGGCACCAGGGCGCCCACCGGCCCGGTCGCCGTACGGGCGAGGAGCCGCCCGCCCGCCGCCTCGGCCAGGGCCTCGGCGGTGCCCTCGCCGCCGTCGACCAGCGGGATCAGGTCCACCTCGGCGCCGGGCACCACCCGATGGATCCCGGCGGCGATGGCGCGGGCCGCGTCCGGCGCGGAGAGGGACTCCTTGAATCCGCTGGGGGCGACGGCGAAACGGGTCGGGTACTGCGGCACGGTGACTCCCGGTGAATCGGGCGGACAGGACGGTGTGGGGGAGGAGCGCGCGGCCGTCAGGAGACGGGCACGCCGAGCAGCGGCCACACCGCGAGGGCGAAGGCCAGCACCAGCAGGGCGGTCAGCGGCGCGAGCAGCGCCGAGAGCCGCAGCAGGTCGCGCGGGGTGTAGGTGGGCGTGCCGGGCACGTCGGCGAAGAGCGTCACGGGCTTCGCGGAGGCGGGCAGGGTGTGGCAGAAACCGGCGGCGGCGGTGGAGGCGAGGGCGGCCGCCACCGGGTTGACCCCGGCCCCCGCGGCGGCGGCCACCACCAGCGGGACCAGGACACTGGACCGGGCCGAGCGGGACTGGAGCACCAGGTGGGCCGCCGTGCTGATCCCGACCACCACCGCGAGGAACGCCCACGGCGGCACGTCCAGCGGCACCCCGCCGACCAGCCAGCGGGCCGCCCCGGAGTCGGCCAGCGCGATGCCCATCGCCATCGTCGCCGCCATGAAGAGCAGCAGCGACCAGGGAACGGTGCGCAGCGCGTCCTTCATCCGCACCGTGCCCAGCGCCGGGGAGGCGGCGACGACCGCGCCGATCAGCGCGACCACCGCCGGGGGCACCCGGTGCAGCGGCTCGCTGCACCAGAGCACCACCACGGTGGCCAGCAGCAGCGCGCAGCGGGCCTCGGCGGGGGAGAGCGGCCCGGTCACCGGCGACTCGCTGTGCTCCTGGATGTCGTCGGCGCTGATCCGTACCGGGCCCTTCCGGTCGGCCCGCCGGGTGGTCGTCAGCAGCACCGCCTCGGCGGCGAGGTGGGAGGAGGCCACGGCGAGCGGCAGGCCCAGCAGCAGCCACTCGGTGAAGCCGATCCGCTCACCGGTCGCCTCCCACAGCACCGAGACGGTGATCAGGTGGGCCCCGGCGCCGATCAGCGTGGCGACCGCCGACAGCAGGATCACCGTGGGGAAGAGCAGCGCCAGCATCACCACCACCCGGCGTCGGTCGTGGAGCACCTTGGCCAGCGCGAGGAAGACCGGCAGGGCGAGGGCGGCCCGGCCCGAGGTGGCCGGGACCGCGAAGGCGGTGACGACCAGCGCCGCGGTCGCCAGGTGGACCAGCTGGCGCACCGACCGCGCGCCGCTCACCAGGAACGCCGCCGCCCGCCCGGCCAGCCCCGTCCGGCCCACCGCGGCGGCCAGCACGAAGGCGCAGATCAGCAGCCAGACGGTGTCGTCGCCGAGGGTGCCGAAGAGGGCGTCGCTGCTGATCACCCCGGTCACGGTGAGGGCGAGGCCGGCCCCGAGCGCCACGTAGGTGTCGTCGACCGGGCCGGCGATCCAGGCGGCGGTGGCGAGGACGAAGACGCCGAGGGTCAGCCGCCCCTCGCCGGTCAGTCCGGGCACGTTGCCGGGGACGAGCAGCAGGGCGCAGACGCTCAGTGCCGCGCACCACAGCACGGCCTGGCGGGGAGTCAGGGTCACACGGACAGCCTGGGCGGCCGGGGTGAGCGGCCCATGAGGTCGTCATGAAGGACGTCTCATGCGGCTGGACCTTGGCCGCCCGCCCGGCCGTTCACCCCTGCGGCAGCCGGTACCCCATTCCGCGCACCGTCTCGATCCGGTGCGCGCCGAGCTTGCGGCGCAGGGCGCGTACGTAGACGTCGACGATGTTGGAGCCGGGGTCGAAGTCGTACCCCCAGACCTGGGAGAGGATCTGCTCGCGGGCGAGGACCTGGCCGGGATGGCGCAGGAACAGCTCCAGCAGCACGAACTCGCGGGCCGTCAGGTCGACGGTCTCCTCACCGGAGCGGGCCCGCCGGGTCCGCAGGTCCAGGGTGACCTCGCCGCACCGCAGCACCGTCACCTCGGGCGCGCGGGCGGCGGTGCGCAGTCGCAGCCGCACCCGGGCCAGCAGCTCCTCGAACCGAAACGGCTTGGTCATCCAGTCATCGGCGCCGCCTTCGAGCCCCGCCACCGTGTCCCGTACGGAGTCCCGCGCGGTCAGCACGATCACCGGCGCCGTCACCCGGGCCTCCCGCAGGTCGCGCAGGACGGTGAAACCGTCCCGGCCCGGCAGCCCGATGTCCAGCAGGACCAGGTCGAAGCCGCCGGTGAGCGCGTAGTCGTGGGCGCTCTCCCCGTCGGCGGCGACCGTGGTGGTGAAGCCGTTGGCGCGCAGCCCCTTCTCGATGAAGGAGGCGATGCGCTCCTCGTCCTCCACGATGAGTATCCGGTTCACGGCGTGGTGGCCCTTTCCATGACGAGGACGAAGGTGGCGCCGCCCGCCTCGGTCGAGCGCAGCTCGACCCGGCCGCCGGGGTGGCCCTCGGCGATGGCCCGGACGATGGCGAGGCCGAGCCCGGCCCCGCTGCCCCGGGCGCCACGGCGGGCGGTGCCGCGCCGGAACCGTTCGAAGATGACCTCGGCGTCCTGAGGCTGGACGCCCGGGCCGGTGTCGGCGACGTACAGTTCGACCGCGCCGTCGGCCAGCGTCCGTGAGCCGAGGGTGATCCGGGCGCCCTGGACGGTGTGCTGCACCGCGTTCTGGGCCAGTTGCACCATGGCCTGGGTGACACGCTGCTCGTCCAGGTGGACGACGTCCTCGGCGTCGGCATCGGCGTCGGCATCGGCGTCGGCGTCGGCGCCGGGCGGTGCCGGGCGCAGGTCGGTGTGGCCGTCGAAGACCCAGTCGCGCTCGCCCAGGGTGCGGGCCTTGACGTAGACGTCGGCGGTGAGCTCGGCGAGCCGGACCGGGCCGGGGGTGACGAAGTCGGGCCGTTCGGACTTGGCGAGGAGGAGCAGGTCCTCCACGATGCGGCTCATCCGGTCGAGTTCGTCGGTGACCAGGCGGACGGTCTCCTCGCGCTCGGCCGGGTCGTCGCCCATCAGCTCCAGGTGGCCCCGGACGATGGTGATGGGGGTGCGCAGTTCGTGCCCGGCGTCGTCGACGAACTGGCGCTGCGCGGCGAAGGCGCGCTCCAGCCGGTCGAGCATCGCGTTGAACGTCCCGGCCAGCGCGGCGATGTCGTCGTGGCCGCGGACGGGGATGCGCCGGGTCAGGTCCTGCTCGGTGAGCTGGGCCGCGGTGGTGCGCACCAGCCGGACGGGGGCCAGGATGCGTCCGGCGACGGCCCAGCCGATGCCGCAGGTCAGCAGCAGCGCGACGGCCGAGATGGCGAGCAGGATCTGGAAGACGGTGTCCGCCATCTCCCGCTCCCGCTCCGGGTGGAAGGCGACGACGAAGGCCGCCTCCGGGGCGCCGCCGCCGGGGACGATCCGCACCTTGGCCCAGCGGATCTCGCCCTGCGGCCGGTCCAGCGTGCCCGAGCGGTGCGGGGAGGCGAAGACCGCGGCGCGGGCGTCGGTGTCCCGGTGCAGCGGCAGCCGGACCGGGATGTCGCGGCCCTGGGTGAGCTGGGCGGGGGCGCGGCCGCCGGTCCGGCCGACCAGGCCGATCAACTCCTCGCCCGGGTCGGCGTACTGGCGCTCCAGGAAGACCCGCAGCAGGCGTTCGGGGTCGCGGAAGCGGGCGCCGGTGGTCGGGTCGACGCCCCGCTCGAAGAAGGCGGTGAACTCGCCGGTCTCCTGGGCGAGGAGGCGCTCCACGCGGTGGTCGACGTCCCGCAGCAGGATGGACCGGGTCGTCGCCGCCACCGCGGCCAGGGCGACGGCCATGACGACCAGCAGCCAGAGCAGGATGCGGACCCGGGCGGATATCCGGTGCGGGACGGAGTCAGCCGTCGTCACCGTCCCGGTCGTCCCGGTCGTCGTCGCCGGTGTCGTCCTTGCCGTCCCGGTCGTCGGCGTCGTCGTCGCCGGTGTCGTCCGGCGTGCTCGCGGAGGGGGAGCCGGGGAGCCGGGCGGAGGGCTCGCCGTCATCGCCGCGGCCGCTCTCGGAGGCGGCAGGCGCCGGGTCGCCGCTCTCCGGCGGGGCCGAGCGGCCGGGGGAGGCCGAGCCGCTGTCCATCTCCACCCGGGGCGGCGCCGCGGGCGGTTCGGGGCTGTCGGTGAGCGCGAAGCTGGTCACCGCGATGACCAGCGGTATCGCGACGACGGCGGCGAGGGTCGCCACCCGGTGGGAGAAAGCCATGCCCGCAGCCTGCCGGGGCGACCCGGTGGCGGGGATGAAGGCCGGATGAGGGTTTCCTCATCTTCACCGCCGCCGGACCGGGCCGCGCCGTGCCGCAGGCTCCCGCCGCGCCGAGGGTCAGCTGTCGAGGCCGATCGCGAAGGCGGCCTCCAGGTCGTGCTGGGAGTAGGTGCGGAAGGCCACGTGGGTGTCGGTCGCCTCGACGCCCTCGATCTTGCTGATCCGGCCGGGGATCACGTCGGCCAGGTCGTCGTGGCGCGGCACGCGGACCATGGCGATCAGGTCGTAGGTGCCCGTCACCGAGAACACCTCGCTGACGCTGTCCAGCGCGGCGATGGCCTCGGCGATCTCGGGGATCCGGTCCACGCTGGTCTTGATGAGCACGATCGCGGTGATCACGGTTTGCTGTCTCCCTCGGTGGCCGTCGCTGGTGGCCTCACTCTAAGGGGTGCTCGGGGAGTGGGGCCCCCGCTCCCCGAGCACCCCTGAGCGACCCCGAACGGGCCCACGCGTAGAGGAACCCGAGCGTGAATCCGATGAGGTGCGCCAGGTAGGCGACGCCCGGGCCGTCGCCGCCCTGCCGGGCCGCGATCCACTGGAGCGCCGCCCAGAACGGCAGCACCATCCAGGCCGGGAGCCTGAGGGGAAGGAAGAGGAGGAAGGGCAGCAAGGTGGTGACCCGCGCACCGGGGAAGAGGTAGAGGAAGGCGCCGAGCACCGCCGAGATCGCCCCGGAGGCGCCCACCAGCGGCTGCGCCGAGTCGGCGAAGACCGCCGCGTAGCCGAGCAGCGCCAGGTAGCCGCAGCCCAGGTAGAAGAGCAGGTAGCGCACCGGGCCCATCCGCTCCTCCAGCATGCCGCCGAAGACGTGCAGGAAGAGCAGGTTGCCGAGCAGGTGCAGCCAGCCGCCGTGCACGAAGAGCGCGGTGAGCGGGGTCAGCGCCTCCTTGGCCCGCCCCCGGAAGAGCTCGGCGGGGATCACGCCCCACCGGTCGTAGTAGGCGTACTGCGCCGCCAGCAGCCGCTCGCCGGTGCCGTACGCGGGGGTGAAGCCGGAGACCGGGCCGAGGAGGAAGACCACCGCGCAGACCGCGATCAGCCCGTACGTGACGGGGGTGCCGCGCCCCGCCAGCCGCCGGGCCGCCGTCCGCAGCGGGCCGAACCGTGTCACGATCATGATCAGATCATGGCGTAACCGTCGCAAACCACGCATACCGCCTCGCCGGGGCCGGGGGCGGCCCACGCGCGGGCCCGCAGGCCGTAGGGTTGCGGCGTCAGGCGGCACGGACGTACCGCGACCCGGTCGCGGTGGCGCCACGTGGTGGTGACGACACCATCGCCGGCGACAGAGTGGTCGCGGCACAGCAGTAGCGACACCGAGTGACACCAAGAGGACAGCCACGATGACGGTTCCCCAGCCCACCACCGAGACCCGCTGGCGCTGCACGCTCTGCGGCAACCTCACCCGCTTCGACGTCACCCGCTCCTCCAAGGTCGTCGAGTACGTCCACCTCGACCTGGCCGGTGCGCCGAACGTCGAGGAGACCGAGGTCGTCAGTGAGACGATCGACTCGGTCCGCTGCCGCTGGTGCAACGCGGTGGACCAGATCGAACTGGTGGACAGGCCGGGCGCCGGCTCCTGAGGGAGCGGCACCCGCACGGCGATGGGGTGACTCGATGACGGACGGTGCGCGGCCCGCCGACTCCACCTCGGGAGCGGACGGCCCCGACGGCGGCGAGGCGGCGGGCGAGAGCCTCGACCGCCCCCTGCCGGAGCCCGTACGCCACCGGGTCATCGCCCTCGCCTCCGAGGGGTTCGGCTCTCTCACCCCCAGCGAACTCCCCCCGCCGCTGCGCCAGTACGCCCGCTTCACGCCCAGCCGCCGCATCAAGTTCGCCGGGAACGCCCTGGCTGCCGCCCTGGAGCACGAGCCGCTCTTCCGCCAGCGCGTCGGCGAGCGGCTGCGGGAGAACCAGGCCGAGCTGGCCGCCGCCCTCGAAGGCGGCACCCCGCCGCTCGCCGCCGACCCCCTCGACGTGGCGGCCGCCGCCTACGTGCTGCGCCCGCCCGGCTGGGTCAAGCTGGTCACCGCCGGCGGCGAGGAAGCCCAGCGCGCCGACGCCGAACGCGGCGGCGAGCGCGCCCGCGCCGAGGTGGCCCGGCTCCGCGAGGAGCGCGACGCGGCCCGCGCCCAGGTCCGCACCGAGACCGAGCGGCTGCGCACCGAACTCGACGCGCTGCGCAAGCAGGCCGACGCCGTTCAGCGCAAGCTGCGCAGCGCCCACAGCGACGTCAAGCGCGGGGAGGCGGCCGCCCGCAAGGCCGAGGCCCGCACCGAGGAGGTGCGGGCCGAGACCGCGGCCCAGCTCTCCGCCGCCGACAGCGAGAACCGGCGGCTCAAGGCCCGGCTCGCCGAGTCCGAGGCCGCGCTGGAGGCCAGCCGCAAGGCGGCCCGCGAGGGGCGCAGCATCGAGGACATGCGGCTCCGCCTCCTCCTCGACACGGTCCTTGAGGCCTCCCAGGGGCTCCGCAGGGAGCTGGCCCTGCCGCCCGCCGGGATCCATCCCGCCGACACCGTGGACGCGGTGGAGCCCGGCCGGATGACACCGAAGGACATCGCGGCCCGCGCCCTCTCCGAGCACGACCCGGCCGTCCTCGACCAGTTGCTGGCGCTGCCCCAGGCCCATCTGGTGGTCGACGGGTACAACGTCACCAAGACCGGCTATCCGACGATGCCCCTGGAGAAGCAGCGGCTGCGGCTGCTCGGCGGGCTCTCGGCGCTCGCGGCCCAGACCGGCGCCGAGGTCACCTGCGTCTTCGACGGCGCCGAACTGGCCGCACCGGTGCTGCTGGCGCCGCCGCGCGGGGTGCGGGTCCTCTTCAGCAAGCCGGGGGTGACCGCCGACGAGCTGATCCGCCAGCTGGTGCGCGCCGAGCCCGAGGGGCGTCCGGTGACGGTGGTCTCCACCGACCGCGAGGTGGCTGACGGGATCGCCGCGGCGGGGGCCCGCCCGGTCGCCTCCGTGGTCCTCCTCAAGCGGCTCTCGCGCGGCTGACGGCGACGCGGGGCACAGCCAACTCCCGCCGATATCCCGTAAGTCACCCAAGTCACCTAAGTAACGGCCGGGGGCAATGCCCGGCTTTGGCGAGACCTTCACACGACGCCCTGTCAACCTCCCATGACTGACCGTCGATTCTTCGCGGAAAAGCCACGATGTGGCCGAGATTTTTCCTCACGGGATTTGAACTGATCACAAGGAGGTCACTAAGGTCAGCCCGAACCTTCGATCGGTTGATCACCCACCCGGGGTGACAGCGGAGGTACCCGCCCACCGGGTTCGTCGGTAGGCGGCTGAAGGAAGAAGGAGCTCGCCTTCGTGGCGTCCCACCGTCGACCCAAGCAGCCGAGCCGCACCCGCGTGACCGTGCTCACCGCGACCGCCGCCGCTGCCGTGGCACTCACCTCCCAGACCGCGCACGCCGATCCCAAGCCGACCAAGAGCGAGGTCAAGGCGAAGGTCGACAAGCTGTACGAGGAGGCCGAGAAGGCCACCGAGAAGTACAACGGCGCCAAGGAGAAGCAGGACAAGCTGGAGGGGCAGATCGACACCCTCCAGGACAAGGTCGCCCGCGGCCAGGACGAGCTGAACGACCTGCGCGAGGGCCTCGGTTCGCTCGCCAGCGCCCAGTACCGCTCCGGTGGCATCGACCCGTCGGTGCAGCTCTTCCTCTCCGCCGACCCGGACGACTACCTCGACAAGGCCTCCGCGCTCGACCAGCTCAGCACCAAGCAGGCCGAGGGCGTCAAGAAGATCCAGGCCAAGCAGCGCGACCTCGCGCAGCAGCGCCAGGAGGCCCAGGACAAGCTCACCGACCTCGCCGACACCCGCAAGGAGCTCGGCGAGAAGAAGAAGCAGGTCCAGGGGAAGCTCACCGAGGCGCAGAAGCTCCTCAACAGCCTCACCGCCGCCGAGCGCACCGAGCTCAAGCAGGAGGAGGAGCGCGCCAGCCGCTCCGCGGGCGACCGCGTGGAGCTCGGCAACACCGCTCCCGCCTCGAACCTCGGCGCCGCCGCCCTCGAAGCGGCCAAGTCGAAGATCGGCACGCCGTACGTGTACGGCGCCACCGGTCCCGGCTCCTTCGACTGCTCGGGCCTCACCTCCTGGGCCTTCGCCCAGGCCGGCGTCACCATCCCGCGCATATCCCAGGACCAGGCCAACGCCGGTACCCGGATCGCCTCGCAGAGCGCCCTCAAACCCGGTGACCTGGTCATCTTCTACAGCGACCTGCATCACGTCGGCTTCTACGCGGGCAACGGCCAGGTGCTGCACGCCCCGAAGCCCGGCGCCAGCGTGCGCTACGAGTCGATCAACAACATGCCGTACATGTTCGGCGTCCGCATCTGACGCCGTCCCGCCGCCCGGCCGCCTGACGCGCCGCCGGGTCCCGCGACACCACCCGAGCCGGAGGGGCCACCGCCCCTCCGGCTCGCGGTCGTTCACCCCCGCCGCCCTCCCCGCGCCGCCCCGGCCCGACACCGCCCGAACGGGGGAATCCCCGTGGCCCGTGTCGACCCGCCGTCCGCCGGTGACCTGCGGATGTGGCACGACGTCCCGGTTTGCCCCGCCCGTGGTCGTTGGAGCGCGGGTGATCGCCCCGCTACTGTCTGCCGCGCACTTCCCCGCCAAGGCCGGGGAAGACTTCAGCGGAGGGAGAACGGCTTCCAGTGGGGTCCCACCGACACACCGGTACGTCGACAGCCGCACGCCACGCCAGAGGCGTCACGGCCACCGCGCTGTCCGCGGCGGCGGCCACCGCTGCCGCGACGCTCGGCGCCGCCCCGGCCCAGGCCCAGCCCGAGCCGGCCGCCACCCGCGCCTCCGTCGACCGGCTGCTCACCCAGGCCGAGCGGGCCACCGAGGCGTACAACAAGGCCGACGAGCGCACCGGCGCCCTACGCGCCGAACTCCGCCGCAGCCAGGACCGCGTGGCCCGCGGCCAGGAGCGGGTCAACACCATGCGCGGCGCCCTCGGCGCGCTCGCCGGGGCCCAGTACCGCAGCGGCGGCGTCGACCCGGCGCTGGAGCTGCTGTTCTCCTCCGACCCCGAGCAGTACCTGGAGAAGGCCGCCACCCTCGACCGGATCAGCCTGCGCCGGGCCGGGGAACTCACCCGCCTCACCCAGGCGCAGCGCCTCCTCACCCAGGAGCGCGCCGAGGCCGCCGCCACCCTCGCCGAACTCGACCGCAGCCGCGCCGCCACCGCCCGCCACAAGCGGTCCGTCGAGGCCAAACTGGCCCGCGCCCGCGCCCTGCTCAACTCCCTGCCCGCCTCCGAACGCGCCGCCCACGACCAGCGCGCGTCGCGCTCGGACCGGCCCGACCTCGCCGGGGCCACCGCCGCGACGGGCCGCGCCGCCTCCGCGGTGGCCGCCGCCCAACGCGCCCTGGGCAAGCCGTACATCTGGGGCGCCAACGGCCCCGGCGGCTTCGACTGCTCCGGGCTGACCCAGTGGGCGTACGCCCAGGCGGGCGTGGGGCTGCCGCGCACCTCGCAGGCCCAGCGGTACGCCGGGCAGCAGGTGCCGCTCTCCCAGGCCCGCCCCGGTGACCTCGTCGCCTACCGCTCCGACGCCAGCCACATCGGCATGTACGTCGGCAACGGCCAGGTCATCCACGCCCCCTATCCGGGCGCCGCCGTCCGCTACGACCCGGTCGGCATGATGCCCGTCTCCTCCGTCACCCGGGTCTGACCCCGGCCCGGCCCCCGGGCCCGTACGATCGGCGACCGTGACGGAACCTGACGGCGGGCCCCGGCGGCCGGGCACCCTCGGCCGGCGCCAGGCGGCCCGGCTCGGGCTCGCCGCGCTGCTGACGGCGGGGTGCGCCTCGCCGGGGCCGGCGGCGCCGGCCCGGGAGCTTGTGGCCGCGCTGCTGGACCGCCGTGCCGCCGCCCTGCTGGAGCGCGACGCCCGCGCCTGGGCCGCCACCGACGCCTCCGGCACCGGACCGGACAGCCTCTGGGCCCGCACCGCCGCCGTGCCGCTCGGCGGCTGGGCGTACGAGGTGACCGGGGCGGAGGCCGACTCCGCCACCGCCACCGTCGAGGCCACCCTGCGGTACCGGCTCCGCGACGAGGACCCCGCCCCCGCCACCGCCCGGCGCCTGCTCGACCTCGTCCGGCGCGACGGACGCTGGCGGGTCAGAGCCGAACAGGCGGCGCCGGGCGCCCCCGAACAGCTCTGGGACCAGGGCACCGTAGGGGCTCGCCGGGGGAAGTGGGGCACGGTCCTCGGCACCGGGGAACAGGACGGCGTCCGCGCGGTGGCCCGTCTCGCCGAGCGGGCCGTGCCCGCCGCCGACGACGCCTGGGGCGGTGACTGGGCCCGGCGGGTCGTCGTCCTCGTCCCCGGCTCGCTCGCGGAGACGGCCGCGCTCCTCGACGGCGAACCCGACGCCTACCGGGGCGTCGCCGCCGTCACCACCGGCTCGCCCGGGCCCGGCACGCCCGCCGACCGGATCGTCGTCAACCCGGAGGCGTACGCGGAACTGGACGACCGAGGCCGGCAGTTCGTCCTCACCCACGAGACGGCGCACGTCGCCACCCGCTCCGTGACCGGCCCCGCCACCCCGCTCTGGCTCTCCGAGGGCTTCGCCGACTGGGCCGCGCACCGCGCCGCCCCCCGCCCCCTGACCGCCTCCGCGCCCGCCCTGACCGCCGCCCTGGCCCGGGGCGAGCCACCCCGGGCGCTCCCGGCCGACGACGACTTCGCCTTCGACGGCGACGCGGACGCCCTGGACCGGGCCTACGAGGGCGGCTGGCTCGCCTGCCGCCTCGTCGCCGACCGGTGGGGGCCGGACCGGCTCCGCGCCCTCTACCGGGCCGTCGGCGCCCACGGCGAGCGGAACGGCGCCGAACAGGCCGCCCTCCGCGACGTCCTGGGCACCACGCCGGCGGAGTTCACCGCCGCCTGGCGGGCGTACCTGGGGGAGCGGCTGGGCGGTTCCGGGGGCCGCGGCCCGGGTGCGTAGCGGCTCAGAAGCCGGGCCGCGCCCCGTCCAGGGAGGCGGCCGGAGCCTGCTGTCCCGGGAGGCGCTGCGGCTCCACCGGTCCGTCGGGCACCGTCCGCCGCCACAGGGCCCGGCAGGCCAGCAGCGAGGCCGCCACCAGCAGGCCGTTGCGGAGGAGCATCAGGCCCACCCCCAGCGGCGTACTCGCCACCACGTCACCGAAGAAGAGCGGGAACTCCAGCACCGTCACCGCCGACGCCACCAGCACCAGCACCGCGGGCCGCGTCATCCAGGTCCCGGCGAAGAGCAGGCAGACCGCCGCCAGCGCCACCAGCCACAGCAGGTACTGCGGGCTGATCACCCGGCTCGTCGTGGTGAAGAGCAGCACCGCCGCGAAGGCCGCGTCCGCCGTCGTCCCCGCTGAGAAGACCCGCGCCCGCAGCCGCCACCACACCAGCCACCCCAGCGCCAGCACCGACAGCAACTGCGCCGCCAGGCTCACCCCGGCCACCCCCGGCCCGAGGAACTCCAGCGAGCCGTAGTGCAACTGGACCTCCCCCTCCCAGCCGAACCAGCGCGCCACATGGAAGACCAGCGCCCCCAGCGACTCCACCTCGGTGCCCCGGTCGCGCTGCGCCGTCAGGAACCCCAGCGCGTTCGGCATCGCGACAGCGAACGCCCCCAGCACCACCACCCCCGTGACCGCCGCGGCCGCCCAGACCCGTCGCACCGCGCCCCGCGCCACCCCGAGCAGCAGCAGCGCCGGCCACACCTTCAGCAGCGCGCCGAACGCCGTCAGCGCCCCCATCAGCCGGGGGCGGCCCGCCCCCGCCAGCAGCGCCGCCACCGCGACCGCCGCCACCATCAGGTCGTACCGCGCGTACGCCGTCGGGCCCAGCAGCACCACCCCGGCCACCCAGACCCACACCCCGCGCCGCGAGCGGCCCGCGCCCCGCGAGGCCCGCAGCAGCAGGGCGAGGACCGCCGCGTCGGCGAGGAGGACCACCACGAAGAAGGCGTGCGTGTACTGAAGGAACGGCAGCAGGGCGGGGGAGAGGACGGCGAGAGCCGCCGCGGGCGGGTACTGCCAGGTGACGTCGTCGGCCGGGAAGGTGCCGGTGACCAGCACGCCGTACCAGCGGTAGTAGATGACCGAGACGTCGACCGTCACGTCCGGGCCGGGCACCACCCAGACCTTGAACACGCAGAGCAGGAGCGCCGCTCTGGTCGCCGCCCAGGCCGCCACGGGCGCCAGCGTGCGCACCGCGCCCCGTGACCCTCCTGGCGGAGCCGCGCCCTGGGCCGCGGTGGCGTCCGTCGTCGTGGCCGTCATGACCTCTCGTCCCCTCGTCGCCGTCCCGGTCGTCGCCCCGGGACCAGCCATGATGCCCGCCGGGCCCCTCCGGCCACCATCGGACGTGGCCATGGAGCCCCGCCCGGACCCGTTCGGTACTGTCACCCCCGATGCACAAGACCCTGATCGTGACCAACGACTTCCCGCCGCGCCCCGGCGGCATCCAGGCGTTCCTGCACAACATGGCGCTGCGCCTGGACCCCGAGCGGATCGTCGTCTACGCCTCCACCTGGAAGCGCGGACGCGAGGGCGCCGAGGCCACCGCCGCCTTCGACGCCGAACAGCCCTTCCCCGTCGTCCGCGACCGGACCACGATGCTGCTGCCCACCCCGGCCGCCACCCGGCGCGCCACCGGCCTGCTGCGCGCACACGGCTGCACCTCCGTCTGGTTCGGCGCCGCCGCCCCCCTCGGCCTGATGGCGCCCGCGCTGCGCCGCGCCGGGGCCGAGCGGCTGGTCGCCACCACCCACGGCCACGAGGCGGGCTGGGCCCAACTGCCCGGCGCCCGGAACCTGTTGCGGCGTATCGGGGACTCCACGGACACAATCACCTACCTCGGCGAGTACACCCGGGCGCGGATCGCCGGGGCGTTGAGCCCCGAGGCCACCGCCCGCATGGCGCACCTGCCGCCCGGCGTCGACGAGAAGACCTTCCACCCGGACAGCGGCGGCGACGCCGTCCGCGCCCGCCTCGGCCTCACCGACCGGCCGGTCGTCGTCTGCGTCTCCCGGCTGGTGCCGCGCAAGGGCCAGGACACGCTGATCAAGGCGATGCCGCGGGTACTCGCCGCCCAGCCCGACGCGGTCCTGCTGATCGTGGGCGGCGGCCCGTACGAGAAGGAGCTGCGCTCCCTCGCCGAGCGGACCGGCGTCGCCCGCTCGGTCCACTTCACCGGCCCCGTCCCCTGGCCCGAACTCCCCGCCCACTACGGCGCGGGCGACGTCTTCGCCATGCCCTGCCGCACCCGGCGCGGCGGCCTCGACGTCGAAGGGCTCGGCATCGTCTACCTGGAGGCGTCCGCCACCGGGCTGCCCGTCGTCGCCGGGGACTCCGGTGGCGCGCCCGACGCCGTCCTCGACGGCGAGACCGGCTGGGTCGTGCGCGGCACCCGCCCCGAGGACGTCGCCGACCGGCTCACCGCCCTCCTCGCCGACCCGGCCCTGCGCACCGCCATGGGCGAGCGGGGCCGCGCCTGGGTGGAGTCCACCTGGCGCTGGGACCTGCTCGCCGAACAGCTCCGCGCCCTCCTCTGACCCTCGTACGCCGCCACCGGTCCGGGTACGCCGAGGGCCCGCCCCCAGTCGCAGGGGGCGGGCCCTCGGTCCGTACGGGCGGGTCAGCGGGTGTAGATCGCCTCGATCTCGTCCGCGAAGTCCTTGAGGACCACGCCGCGCTTCAGCTTCAGCGACGGCGTGATGTGGCCCGACTCCTCGGTGAACTGCGAGGGCAGCACGCGGAACTTGCGCACCGACTCGGCCTTGGAGACCGCCGCGTTGCCGTCGTCCACCGCGCGCTGGATCTCCGCCAGCAGCTCCGGGTCCTCCCGCAGCGAGGCCGCCGTCGAACCGGCCGGCTTGCCGTGGTCCGCCGCCCAGCGCACCAGGAACTCCTCGTCCACGGTGACCAGCGCGCCCACGAACGGCCGCCCGTCGCCGACCACCATGCACTCGGCGACCAGGGCGTGCCCGCGGATGCGGTCCTCGATCACCGCCGGGGCGACGTTCTTGCCGCCCGCGGTGACGATGATCTCCTTCTTGCGGCCGGTGATCGCGAGGTAGCCGTCCTCGTCGAGGGTGCCGATGTCACCGGTGTGGAACCAGCCGTCGGCCAGCGCCTCGCCGGTGGCCGCCTCGTTGTTCCAGTACCGGTCGAAGAGGTGCTCGCCGTGGAGCAGGACCTCGCCGTCGTCGGCGATGCGCACCACCGAACCGGGCAGCGGCTGGCCGACCGTGCCGATCTTCTGGCGGTCCCACGGGTTGAAGGCGGTGGCCGCGCAGGACTCGGTGAGGCCGTACCCCTCCAGCACCGAGAAGCCGATGCCCCGATAGAAGTGGCCGAGCCGCTCGCCGAGCGGGGCGCCGCCGGAGATCGCGTACTCGCCGCGCCCGCCGAGGACCGTGTGGAGCTTGCCGTAGACGAGCTTGGCGAAGAGCTTGTGCTTGAGCTTCAGGCCGAACGACGGGCCCTGCGGGGTGTCCAGCGCCCGGCTGTAGGCGATCGCGGTCTCCGCGGCCTTGTCGAAGATCTTGCCCTTGCCCTCGGCCTGCGCCTTGGCGCGCGCCGAGTTGTAGACCTTCTCGAAGACGCGGGGGACGCCCAGCACCATGGTCGGACGGAACGAGGCCAGTTCGTCGGTGAGGTGCTTGATGTCCGGCACCAGGCCCAGGCGGATCGGCGCCATCAGCGCCGCGACCTCCACCAGCCGGCCGAAGACGTGCGCCACCGGGAGGAAGAGGAGCACCGAGCACTCGCCGGTGCGGAAGAGCGGTTTGAGCCGCGCCACCACGTTGCCGCACTCCGCGAAGAAGCTGCGGTGGGTCAGCACGCAGCCCTTGGGGCGGCCCGTGGTGCCCGAGGTGTAGACGATCGTCGCCGGGTCGTCGGCACCCGCCAGCGCGCTGCGCTCGTCGACCGCCTCGTCGCTGAGCCCGGCCCCGGCCCGGCCCAGCTCCGCAACGCCGCCCGCGTCCAGCTGCCAGACGTGCTTCAGCGCGGGCAGTTCGCCGCGCACCGACTCCACCGAGGCGGCGTGCGCCGGGGTCTCCACGACACAGGCGACGGCGCCCGAGTCACCGAGTATCCACTCGATCTGCTCCGGCGAACTGGTCTCGTACACCGGGACGGTGACCGCTCCGGCGCTCCAGATCGCGAAGTCCATCAGCGTCCACTCGTACCGCGTCCGGGAGAGCAGCCCCACCCGGTCGCCGGGCTGGACGCCGGAGGCCATCAGGCCCTTGGCGGCGGCGCGTACCTCGGCGAGGAAGGCCGTGGCGGTCAGGTCCTCCCACGCGCCGTCCACCTTCCGGGCGATCACGGCCACATCCGGGTGCCGCTCCGCGTTGCGCCGGACGATGTCGGTGAGATTTCCGTCCGCTGGTACCTCGTACAGGGCCGGAAGGCTGAACTCGCGCAAGACTGCTGCTCCTCATAGGGCGCCGGCGCCACGACACTGTGCGATGCGACGGTGCGGTCCAAGATCGGGCAGGTGCTCAGTGGGGTGAGCACGACTGGACTGCCCGGACGTTACCCACCGGTATGACGGTTCCGGTAGGGGGTGCCGGACAGATGTCTGATCCATCACACGGCGCGGCGATGCTCCGGGAACACTAGTCCACCCCCTTTGCCGCTGTGAAGTAAGCGCAGGTCCGGCCGGGTCTACACGGGCGCGGGCCGGTGGTTCTAGGGTGGCAGGCATGGCGGGTACACGGATCCATGTGGTGAGCGACGTCCACGGCAACGCGAAGGACCTCGCCCGCGCGGGCGACGGGGCCGACGCCCTCGTCTGCCTCGGTGACCTGGTCCTCTTCCTCGACTACGCCGACCACTCGCGCGGCATCTTCCCCGACCTCTTCGGCACCGAGGCCGCCGACCGCGTCGTCGCCCTGCGCACCGCCCGCCGCTTCGAGGAGGCCCGCGCCTTCCAGCGCACCCTGTGGGCCGGCATCGACCGCGAAAGCGCCCTGGAGGCCGCCGTCCGCCGCCAGTACGCCGAACTCTTCGCCGCCTTCCCCACCCCCACCTACGCCACCTACGGCAACGTCGACGTCCCCCGCCTCTGGCCCGAGTACGCCCGCCCCGGCACCACCGTCCTGGACGGCACCCGCGCCGAGATCGGCGGCCGCGTCTTCGGTTTCGTCGGCGGCGGCCTCCCCTCCCCGATGCGCACCCCGTACGAGATCCCCGAGGAGGAGTACGCCGCCAAGATCGAGGCCCTCGGCGAGGTCGACGTCCTCTGCACCCACATCCCGCCCCAGGTCCCCGAACTCCTCTACGACACCGTCGCCCGCCGCTTCGAACGCGGCAGCTCCGCCCTGCTCGACGCCATCCACCGCACCCGCCCCCGGTACGCCCTCTTCGGCCACGTCCACCAGCCGCTGGCCCGCCGGATGCGCGTCGGCGCCACCGAATGCGTCAACGTCGGCCACTTCGCCCGCACCGGACGTCCCTGGGCCCTCACCTGGTGACCGTCCCGCCCGGCACCTCCCGGCGCCCCCGGGCCCGGGACGGGGAGCCACGTGACCTCCCGCACCCCGGCGCGCGGTAGCCTGCACGCGGCGGGACGCCCGACAGCGCCCGGCCGAGGCCGCACCCGGACGGGCCCGGCCGCACCGTTCAGCATGGAGGAGCCACGGCGATGGCGGAACACACCAGCTCTAGCATCACGATCGAGGCGGCCCCGGCCGAGGTCATGGCCGTCATCGCCGACTTCGACCGCTACCCGCAGTGGACCGGCGAGGTGAAGGAGGCCGAGGTCCTCGCCACCGACGACCAGGGCCGCGCCGAGCAGGTCCGCCTCGTCCTCGACGCGGGCGCCATCAAGGACGACCACACCCTCGCCTACACCTGGCACAGCGCCGACCAGGTGAGCTGGACCCTGGTCAAGTCCCAGATGCTCCGCGAGCTGGACGGCTCCTACACCCTCGCCGCCCTCGCCGCCGACCGCACCGAGGTCACCTACCAGCTGACCGTCGACGTCAAGATCCCCATGCTCGGCATGATCAAGCGCAAGGCCGAGAAGGTCATCATCGACCGCGCCCTGGCCGGGCTGAAGAAGCGCGTCGAGTCCCACCCGGGCGCCTGACCCCACGGCCCCCGGCGGGCCGCCCCGCCCGCCGGCCGCCCCGCCCGGTCAGCCACCTCGCAGCCCCTGAACAGGGCAGAACCCGAACAGGGAGGACGACCGTGCGCACGGTCCTCGTCACCGGACCCGGCGGCGCGGGCCGCACCACCCTCGCCGCCGCCACCGCCCGGGCCGCCGCCCGCACCGGCACCCGCGTCCTGCTGCTCACCGCCGACCCCGGCGACCGCCTCGGCACCGCCCTCGGCGTCCCGCTCGGCCCCGCGCCCGTCGAGGCCGCCCCCGGCCTGCACGCCCTGCGCCTGGACGCCGCCGACCGGCTCCGCGCCGACCTCCTCGCCCTCCAGGAACGCGCCGCCACCGCCCTCGACGCGCTCGGCGCCACCCCGCTCGCCGCCGACGAACTCACCCCGCTCCCCGGCGCCGAGGAACTCGCCCTGCTCCGCGCCCTGCGCGAACTGGCCGCCCTCCCCGACGGCGACCCCGCCCGGCCCGGCCTCGTCGTCGTCGACCTGCCCGCCGCACCCCGAGCCCTCGCCCTGCTCTCCCTCCCGGGCGAACTGCGCCGCTACCTCGGCCGGCTGCTCCCCGCCGAACGCCAGGCCGCCCGCGCCCTGCGCCCCCTCCTCGGCCGCCTCGCCGGACTCCCGCTCCCCGGCGAGGGCCTCCACGCGGCCGCCGCCCGCTGGGACACCGAGCTGGCCGCCGCCCAGGCCGCCCTGAGCCGGCCCGGCACCAGCGTCACCCTGGTCGCCGAACCCGGCCCCGCCGGAACCGACGCCGTCCGCGAGGCCCGCACCGCCCTCGCCCTGCACGCCCTGCCCACCGACCCGCTCCTCGCCAACCGGGTGCTCCCCGCCGACGGCGCCGGAGCCTGGGCCGCGACGCTCCTCGCCCAGCAGGCCAAGACCCTCGACACCTGGGACACCGACCCCGGCGGCCCCGCCGTCCGCGTCCCCCACCTCGGCCACGACCCGCGCGGCCCGGAGGACCTGGACGCCCTCGGCGTGCCCGCGCCCGGGCCCGTACCCGCCGTCGCCGGACCGCGCGTCGAGGACCGGCTCGCCACCGACGGGGTGCTGCTGTGGCGCCTGGAGCTGCCCGGCGTCGGCCGCGACGAGCTCGACCTGGTCCGCCGCGCCGACGAACTCGTCATCACCGCCGGACCGTTCCGCCGCATCCTGCCGCTCCCCGCCGCCCTGCGCCGCTGCACCGTCGCCGGGGCCGCCCTGCGCGACGGCGCGCTCACCGTCCGCTTCGCCCCCGATCCCGCCCAGTGGCCGCAGGGCCGCTGAGCCCCGCCCGGCACCGGCCGGACGCCTCCTCGCCGCCCGCCGTTCCGGTACCGTCGGAAGGGAGTACCCCTCCCCTCACCCGCCGCAGGAGCTGGCCCATGAGCGACGCCACCGAGCGCCCCGGAACCGACCGACCCGGCGCCGACGAGGACGCCTGGCGACAGGCCTGCGCCGAGGACCTCGCCGCCGAGCAGGAGCGGCGCCGCGCCCGCTACGGCACCCCGCCCGGCTCCGCCGCCGAGGAACTCCGCAAGCTGCTGGACGCCGTCACCGGCAAGCTCGCCGAGGGCAACCTCCTCGGCGCCACCGCCCAGGGCGTCGAACAGGCCGTACGGCAGGCCCGCGCCGCCGTCGAACCGGTCATCGAACGCAACCCGGAGGTCTTCGGCCACCTCGCCGCCGCCGGCTCCGAACTCCTCGCCGCCTACCGCTCCGCCGTCGAGAGGCAGGAGAGCGGCTGGACCCGGGGCACGGGCCCCGGCGCCACCCCGCCGCCGCGCAAGCCGGAGCCCGGCAGCGGCAGCGGCACCGGTGCCGCGCGGCCCGGGGGGCCCCGCGACGACGAGGGCCCCGGCCCCGCCGAACACATCGACCTCGACTGACCCCGCCCGAACTCCCGGACGGCGTCCGCCCCTCGGGTACCGTGAACCGCAGCGGGGCTCGACCTGAACTGAGGGACACATGGGACTGACCATCGGCGTCGACATCGGCGGCACCAAGATCGCGGCCGGAGTCGTGGACGAAGAGGGCACGATCCTCAACACCTTCACGGTGCCGACACCGCCGACCGCCGAGGCCATCGTGGACGCCATCGCCTCCGCGGTCGAGGGGGCCCGCAAGGGCCACGAGATCGAGGCCGTGGGCATCGGCGCCGCCGGATACGTCGACGACAAGCGCGCCACCGTCCTCTTCGCACCCAACATCAACTGGCGCCACGAGCCGCTCAAGGACAAGGTCGAGCAGCGCGTCGGCCTGCCCGTCGTCGTGGAGAACGACGCCAACGCGGCCGCCTGGGGCGAGTACCGCTTCGGCGCGGGCAAGGGCCACGAGGACGTCATCTGCATCACCCTCGGCACCGGCCTCGGCGGCGGCATCATCATCGGCAACAAGCTGCGCCGCGGACGCTTCGGCGTCGCCGCCGAGTTCGGCCACATCCGCGTCGTCCCCGACGGGCTGCTCTGCGGCTGCGGCAGCCAGGGCTGCTGGGAGCAGTACGCCTCCGGACGCGCCCTCGTCCGGTACGCGCGGCAGCGGGCGGCGGCCACCCCCGAGAACGCGGTGCTGCTGCTGTCGCTCGGCGACGGGACCACCGAGGGGATCGAGGGGAAGCACGTCAGTGAGGCCGCGCGGCAGGGGGATCCTGTCGCCGTGGACTCCTTCCGGGAGCTGGCCCGGTGGGCCGGGGCCGGGCTCGCGGATCTCGCCTCGCTCTTCGACCCGTCGGCGTTCATCGTCGGCGGGGGCGTCTCCGACGAGGGGGAGCTGGTGCTCGATCCCATTCGGAAGTCGTTTCGGCGGTGGTTGATCGGTGGGGCTTGGCGGCCGCACGCCCAGGTGCTTGCTGCGCAGCTCGGGGGGAAGGCTGGGCTGGTCGGCGCGGCCGACCTCGCCCGTCAGGGCTGAGCTGGCGCTCGGCCCGTTCTGGGGGTTCGGCCTGACGGCCGGGCCCCCTTTTTTTGGCCTCAAGCGCCGGCCGGGCTGAGGGGTGGCCTCAGGCGCCGGCCGGGCTGAGGGGTGGCCTCAAGCGCCGGCCGGGCTGATTTATCCAAGCTCGGTCGGCGCTTGAGGCCATCGGTGACCGGCGCACGGAAGCCGGACCGCGCGCAACTGAAGACCGGCCGGCGTTTGAGGCCAGTCACAGCCCGGCCGGCGTTTGAGGGCGCCCCGTGCCGGGCCGCAACTCGCCCAGCTCGACAGCGAACGCTGAACCGCTGCCGGAGCCGGTTAATTTGGGGGGATGGTGGACATGGTGCGGCCCGGACCCGGGGAGTTGGCGTTGTCGGGGCAGGTGGACGGGGGCGCCGTGGTGCGGGTGCTGAGTTACAACGTGCGGTCGCTGCGGGACGATCCGGCGGCGGTGGCCCGCGTGGTGCGGGCCTGCGCGCCCGACCTCGTCCTGGTGCAGGAGGCCCCCAGGTTCTTCCGGTGGCGCAAGCCGTTGGGGCGGCTGGCCGCGGCCTCGGGGCTGGTGGTGCTGGCGGGCGGCGCCCCCGCGTCGGGACCGGCGCTGCTCTGCTCGCTGCGGGCCACGGTCGAGTCGACGTACGACGAACTGCTGCCGCTCACCCCGGGCCTGCACCGGCGCGGCTTCTCCACGGCGGTGGTGCGGTTCGGGCGGGCCAGGCTCGGGGTGGTGAGCTGCCACCTGAGCCTGCAGAAGGACGAGCGGTACGCGCAGGGCGGCCTGCTGCTGGACCGCCTCGCCGCGATGGGCGTGGAGCACGCCGTGGCCGGCGGCGACGTCAACGAACGCCCGGAGGGCCGCACCTTCCGGCGGCTGGCCGGTGAGCTCCAGGACGGCTGGGCGGTACGCCCCTGGGGCGGCGAGTACACCTCGACACCCCACGACCCGCACCAGCGGATCGACGCGGTCTTCGCCACCCCGGGCGTGGAGATGCTGGGCTGCGGCGTCCCGGCCCCGGGCGCCGCGCATCCCGGGGTACCGCCGTTCACCGAGGACGACCTGCTCCGGGCCACCGACCACCTGCCGGTCCTGGCCGCGCTGCGGGTGCCGTACACCCGGCCCTGAGCCGAGGCCCCGTCGCCGGGGGCGGCAGCCCTCAGACCACGGCTCCCCGCCCCGGGTCGTCGTCGTCCTCGTCCCCGTCGTTCATGCGGGCGACCAGCGTGGCGAAGCCGCCGAGGAAGCCGCCGACGCCGAGCGTCGTCAGCCACCAGGTCATCTCCCAGCCGAACAGGACGGCGAGGAGGAGCAGCAGGGGGCCGCCGAGGACAGCGACCCAGGCGAAGCGGGTGGTGGTGTCGGCCTCCGGCAGCGGCGGCGGTTCGGGCGGCACGAAGTGGCCCTCGTCGTCGTCCTGGGCGGCGCCGCCCTTCCTGCCGTCCTTCCCCGCGGGCTGCGAGGCGGGCACGTCGGCCAGCTGGTAGTCGCGCGGCCCGATGCCCGGCGCGAAGGAGACCGAACCGCCCAGCGGCGGCCGCTCCGGCTCCAGGGTGTCGGTGCCACCGCCCGTGTCCTTGGTGACCGGCGGCAGTCCGCGGTCCAGGTCGGCCATCTCCTCGACCGACTTGAACGGCCGCGCGCCCGGCGGATCGGCCGGCTCCTCGCCGTACCCGGCGACGATCGCCTCCCAGGCGGCCGCCTCGTCCAGCGGGGGCTTCTTCTCCTCGTCGGGCTCGCAGTTCTCCTCGCGGCCCGCGCCCTGTTCAGCCACTGACGGCCTCCCCTTCCGGCGTGCTGCCCGTCCCGTCCGCACCGGTGCGGACGATGAAGGCGGCGCTCTCCTCGAAGACGCGCGGTGCGTCATGGTCCAGTGTCGCCACGTGGAAGCTGTTCTCCAGCAGGATCTCCGTCACGTCCCGCGAGGAGACCCGGCCCATGACCCGCGCCGAGTCAGCGGGCGGCACCACGTGGTCCCGCGGGCTGCGCAGGAGCAGCAGCGGCTGGGTGACCTGCGGCAGCTCGGCGTCGACCAGCCGGAAGAAGGCCCGCAGGGAGTGCGCGGCGTGCAGCGGCACCCGGTGGTAGCCGACCTCCTCGGAGCCCTGAAGGGCGATGTCGGAGACGAGTCCCTTGGTGGTGCGGACCAGGTGCCGGGCGGCCGGGAGGGCGTAGGCGCTCAGGCCGTGCACCTTGTTGGCCGGGTTGACGACTACCACGCCGCGCACCGCGTCCCCGTGCCGGGCGGCCAGCCGCAGCGCCAGCGCGCCGCCCATCGAGAGCCCGGCGACGTAGACCTGCTCGCAGCGGGCGAGCAGCTCGCCGAGGGCCCGGTCGACCTCCGCGTACCAGTCCTGCCAGCCGGTGAGCTGGAGGTCCTCCCAGCGGGTGCCGTGACCGGGGAGGAGGGGGAGGGAGACGGTGTGGCCCCGGGCGGCCAGGTCCTCGGCCCAGGGGCGCATCGACTGAGGTGTTCCGGTGAAGCCGTGACAGAGGAGGACACCCGTGGGCCCGCCGTCGTGGCGGTACGGTTCGGCTCCAGGCAGTACCGGCACCTTCGGTCTCCGTTCGTGAGGCGCGGACGGGGGCAGACGGCTCCGGAGGGGGCGTCGCGGCCGCCGCCGGTGCGGGCTGGTGTGGTGTTCACCGTACGCGACCGGGCCTGCACCGACCAGGTTCGTGCTGTGCCGACGGCTCCCCGCGGCCACGGCGGACCGGCCGCCGCCGCCCCGCCGTCGAGGAGGGCCGTGGGCCCACCACGGGTTAAGGTCTCAGGCGACACACCCGGCAGGAGGAAGACCCTTGATCTACGGAGCCATGAAGGTCGTCATCGGAGGGCCGCTGAAGGTCGCCTTCCGGCCGTGGGTGGAGGGCATCGAGAACATCCCCGCCGACGGCCCCGCGATCCTCGCCAGCAACCACCTGTCGTTCTCCGACTCCTTCTTCCTGCCCACGATGCTCGACCGGAAGGTCACCTTCATCGCCAAGGCGGAGTACTTCACCACGCCGGGTGTGAAGGGCCGGATGACCGCCGCGTTCTTCAAGGGCGTCGGCCAGCTCCCCGTCGACCGCTCCGGCGGCCGGGGCGCCGGTGAGGCGGCCATCCGCAGCGGCATCGAGGTGCTGGAGCGCGGCGAGCTGTTCGGCATCTACCCGGAGGGCACCCGCTCCCCGGACGGGCGCCTGTACCGCGGCAAGCCCGGGGGCCTGGCCCGGGTGGCGCTGGCCACCGGGGCGCCGGTCATCCCCGTCGCGATGATCGACACCGAGAAGATCCAGCCGCCCGGCCAGGTCCGCCCCAAGCTGATGCGCCCCGGCATCCGCATCGGCAAGCCGCTGGACTTCCGCCGCTACGAGGGCATGGACCACGACCGCTTCGTGCTGCGCGCGGTGACCGACGAGGTCATGTACGAGATCATGAAGCTCTCCGGCCAGGAGTACGTCGACGTCTACGCCACCGTCGCCAAGCGGCAGATGGCCGAGGACGCCAAGCGCCGGGCCGAGGAGGAGAAGACGATCGCCAAGGCCGAGAAGGCCGCGGCGAGGGCCGAGGCCTCCCGAGAGCAGGACGACGCCGGACGGGCCGCCTGACCCGCGGTCCGCGTCCGCGCCCCGGTTCCGGTTACTTTTGTCGGCGGAAGAGGCCGCCGGCACGGGCGGCCGGTGACACGGGGGCGCGGAGATGAGACGTGAGGCGGCCGCGGTGAGCATGTCGGTCGAGCAGCCCCTGTGGCGCGCGCTGACCGCCTACCGCGCCCTGACCGCGGTCTACGCGGTGGCCATCGCGGCCGCCGCCCGGGATTCCTACGAGCGCCCCCAGGTCGCCTTCGGCTTCCTCGCGGTGCTCCTGGTGTGGACGCTGGCGACCCTGCCCCGCTTCACCGGAGCCGCCCGCTGCACCCGGCCCTTCCTCGCCGTGGACGTCGCCCTCGCACTGGCCGGCATCCTGCTCACCCCGCTCGCCGACGGCGCGGGGCGGCACGCCGCCGACGGGCCCACGCTGCCCTCGATCTGGACCGCCGGAGCCGTCCTGGCCTGCGCGCTGAAGGGCGGCTGGCGCTGGGCCGCCGCCGCCTCCACCCTGGTCGGCGCCGCCAACCTCGCCCAGCGCGGCGAGGCCAGCCCCAACACCCTCCACAACGTGCTGCTGGTCTGGGTCGCCGCCATCGCCATCGGCTACGTGGTCGAGGTGGCCCGCGCCTCCGAGCGCACCCTCGCCCGGGCCCTGGAGATCCAGGCCGCCACCCGGGAACGCGAACGCCTCGCCCGCGACATCCACGACGGCGTCCTGCAGGTCCTCGCCCTGGTCCAGCGCCGGGGCACCGCCGTCGGCGGCGAGGCGGCCGAGCTGGGCCGCCTCGCGGGCGAGCAGGAGGCCGCGCTGCGCCGCCTCATCACCCAGGGGCCCGTACCGGAGCCGCGTATCGCCGACGGGTCCTCGGCCGCCGCCGAGGACGAGGGGCCGCGCGACCTGATGGCGCTGCTCGGCCGGTACGCCGACGCGCGGGTCACCCTCTCCGGCCCCGGCACCCCGGTGGAGCTGGCCCCGCAGGCGGCCCGGGAGACCGCCGCGGCCGTCGGCGCCGCGCTGGACAACGTCCGCACCCACGTCGGCCCCGGCGCCCGCGCCTGGATCCTGGTGGAGGACGAGCCGGACCAGGTGCTCGTCTCCGTACGCGACGAGGGGCCCGGCATCCCCGAAGGGCGGCTCGCCGAGGCCGCCGAGGAGGGGCGGCTCGGGGTGGCCCAGTCCATCCGGGGCCGCCTGCGCGACCTGGGCGGGACCGCCGCGCTGGTCTCGGTCCCCGGACAGGGCACCGAGGTGGAGCTGACCGTACCGAAGGACGACGGGGAGGCGGCCGGAGCGGGCCGCCGGGCCCCGGCAGAGACGGGGGAGGGGACGCAGTGACGACCGAGGAAGTGCCGCCGGGGGGCGGCCAGGGGGAGCCGGTGCGGGTCATGGTGGTGGACGACCACCCGATGTGGCGGGACGCCGTCGCCCGGGACCTCGCCGAGGCCGGGTTCGAGGTGGTGGCGACCGCCGGGGACGGGCCGCAGGCGGTCCGCCGGGCCCGCGCCACCCGCCCCGACGTGCTGGTCCTCGACCTGAACCTGCCGGGGCTGCCCGGCGCCCGGGTCTGCCAGGAGGTAGCGGGCGAGGACGGCCCGCGGGTGCTGGTCCTCTCCGCCAGCGGCGAGCACGCCGACGTCCTGGAGGCGGTCAAGGCCGGGGCCACCGGCTACCTGGTCAAGTCCGCCGGGACCGAGGAGCTGATCGACGCCGTCCACCGCACCGCCCGCGGCGACGCCGTCTTCACCCCCGGCCTGGCCGGGCTGGTCCTCGGGGAGTACCGCAGGCTCGCCGCCGGGCCCGCCCCCTCGCGCGGCAAGCCCGACGCGCCCCGGCTGACCGCCCGCGAGACGGAGGTGCTGCGCCTGGTCGCCAAGGGGCTCAGCTACAAGCAGATCGCCGAGCGCCTCGTCATCTCGCACCGCACCGTCCAGAACCACGTGCAGAACACCCTCGGCAAACTCCAGCTCCACAACCGCGTCGAACTGGTCCGGTACGCCATCGAGGCCGGACTGGACGACGAGGAGCCCGGCCCGGGCCACTGACCCGGACCCCGCCGCCACCCGGCGGGCCGCGCCCCGCGTATTCACGCTGACGTGACCCATCGACCCGGGGAGACGGCGTGGAAGTCACCGACGACCTGCTGGCCCGCCTGATGACCTTCCCCAACGTGGCCGTCACCTCGCACCAGGCGTACTGCACCGAGGACGCCGTCACCGAGATCATCGACACCACCGTCCGCAACGTCCGCGACCACCTGGCCGGCCGCCGCAACGAGAACGTCCTGGTCCCCGCCCTCTCCCCGCGCTGACCCCGGGCCCCGCCACCGCGCGGCGGGACCCGGCGCCGACCGCCTCAGCCGACCTCGGCCGGCACTCCCGCCAGCAGCTGGGCCACCAGCGCCGGGCCGCGCAGCGACAGCACCGACTCCGGGTGGAACTGCACCGAGGCGAACCCCGGCCCGCGCAGCGCGTGCACCTCCCCGGCCGCGTCCCGGCTCACCTCGACGCCGTGCGCCGCCAGCTCCTCGGCCGCCTCGTCGTCGCAGGACGCCACGTAGCTGTTGTAGAACCCGACCGTCTCCGGCCGCCCGAAGAGGTCGATCCGCACCTGCGCCCCCTGGTACGGCACCCGCTTGCGGACCAGCGGCAGCCCCAGCTCGGCCGCGATCAGCTCATGGCCCAGGCACACCCCCAGCACCCCGCGCCCGCCGTGCCGCGCGTCGAGCACGTCGGCGGTCACCTCGCGCAGCAGCCGCATCCGCGGGTCGGCCGCGTCCGACGGGTCGCCCGGCCCCGGCCCCAGCACCACCGTCCCCCGGTGCGCCGCCACCGCCGCCCGCAGCCCCGGCTCGTCGAACCGGCGGACCACCACCCGGTGCCCCGCCGCCCGCAGCACGTGGGCCAGCATCGAGGTGAAGGTGTCCTCGGCGTCCACCACCAGCGCCTCCCCGGCCACCGGCGCCGACGGCTCACGCATCCGCAGCCAGAAGGGCGAGAGCCGCTCCCGGCGGGCGTCCAGCGCCGCCCGCACCCGGATGTCGTCGGCGAACCGCACCGGCGCCCGGCCGGACGCGGGCCGCCCCGGCCGCACCCCGAGCGCCGCCAGTACCCCCGCCGCCTTCGCGTGCGTCTCGGCGACCTCGCCCGCCGGGTCCGAGCCCCGGACCAGGGTGGCGCCGACCTGCACCCGGACCAGCCCGGCGGCGTCGATGTCGGCGGTGCGGATGAGGAGCGGCGAGTCCAGGCTCTGCGCGCCCGAGGCGTCCGTGGAGAGCAGGGCGAGGGCGCCCGCGTAGTAGCCGCGCCCGCCCGGCTCGTACCGCTCGATGACGCGGCAGGCGTTCTGCACCGGCGAGCCGGTGACGGTCGCCGCGAACATGGTCTGCCGCAGCACCTCGCGCGCGTCGAGGGTGGAGCGCCCGCGCAGCTCGTACTCGGTGTGCGCCAGGTGCGCCATCTCCTTCAGGCGCGGCCCGACCACCACCCCGCCGAGGTCGCCGACGGCGCACATCATCTTCAGTTCCTCGTCGACCACCATTGACAGCTCGTCGCGCTCCTTGGAGTCGGCGAGGAACTCCAGCAGCCCGTCCGCCGTAGGCCCGCCGGCCGGGTAGCGGTAGGTCCCGCTGATCGGGTTCATCACGACGGTGCCGCCCGCGCCGGACGCCTCGTCCCGGCCGCCGCCGGACATCCGTACGTGCACCTCGGGGCTGGCGCCGACCAGGGTGCGCTCGCCGGTGTGCACCACGTACGTCCAGTACGCGCCGCGCTCCTGGTCCAGCATGCGGCGGAAGAGGGCCAGCGCGTCGGCGCGGGAGAACCCCTCGATCCGGCCCTCCCAGGTGCGGCTGACGACGAAGTTGGCGCCCTCGCCCCGGCCGATCTCGTCCGCGACGACGCGGCGCACCACCTCCTCGTACTCCTCGTCGGCCAGGTCGAAGCCGCCGTCGGCCACCGCCACCCGGTGCTCCGGCAGTCCCGCCAGCGCCTCGTCCACCGGCACCCGGTGCACCGCGTCGGCGTGCAGCACCACCAGCCCGGTCGAGTCGTCCCGCACGTCGAAGCCCCGCTCGCGGATCTGCCGGAACGGCACCAGGGCCAGGGCGGGGCGCCCGTCCACGGGCAGTTCGGCCAGGCGCTCCACCTCGCGCACCGGCCCGGTCAGCACCTCCACGGTCCGCCCGTCGAGGCCGGGGGCGGAGCGCCGCAGCAGGGCGAAGGGCGGGGCGCCGGGGGCGGTGAGCCGGGCGAAGTCGAAGGGCGCGTCCGGCGCGGGACGGGAGGGCTCGGCGGGCGGCGGGGGAGCGGCGGGCGATGCGGAAGTCACCGGGGTTCCTTTCCTCGCGGGGGCCCGGACGGCGGGCCCCGGCGCGGGACGAGGTGGGGAGGAACGGCCCCGTACATGCGAAAGGCCGCCCCTCGGGCGGCCTGGATACGTGATGAGCGCGTCAGTCAGCGGGCCGCCGGATGAGCGGTCCACCACCAGTTCTGGGTCTGCTGCGCGGTCATGGGCCGGAGCCTAGCGCACCCGGCGGCCGTCCCGGGGAGTGTTCCGCACTGTGTGTCGCTCGTCCCACACTGTGGGCAGAGCGCCGGACGCCGCGGGCCGAGGCCGTACCCTGGCTCTCGTGACATCGACTGTTGAGAACTCTGCTGCCCATGTGCCGTCCTGGCGAACCCTGCCTGCCGCGCAGCAGCCCGAGTATCCCGACCAGGAAGCCCTGGCGCGGGTGGTCACGGAGCTGGAGTCCTTCCCCCCGCTGGTCTTCGCGGGCGAGTGCGACCAGCTGCGGGCCCGGCTCGGTGCCGTCGCCCGGGGCGAGGCGTTCCTCCTCCAGGGCGGCGACTGCGCGGAGTCCTTCGACGGCGTGGGCGCGGACGACATCCGCGCCAAGGTCAAGACGCTCCTCCAGATGGGTGCCGTCCTGACCTATGCCGCCTCCGTGCCGGTGGTGAAGGTCGGCCGCATCGCCGGCCAGTACTCCAAGCCGCGCTCCAAGCCGACCGAGACCCGCGACGGCGTGACGCTGCCCACCTACCGGGGCGACTCCGTCAACGGCTTCGACTTCACCGAGGAGGCCCGGGTCCCCGACCCCGAGCGCCTCAAGCGGATGTACCACGCCTCCGCCTCCACGCTGAACCTGGTGCGCGCCTTCACCACCGGCGGCTACGCCGACCTGCGCCAGGTGCACGCCTGGAACCAGGACTTCGTGAAGTCCTCCCCGTCCGGCCAGCGGTACGAGAAGCTCGCCCGCGAGATCGACAACGCGATGAGCTTCATGCGCGCCTGCGGCGCCGACCCGGAGGAGTTCCGCACCGTCGAGTTCTACGCCTCCCACGAGGCGCTGCTCCTCGACTACGAGACGGCGCTGACCCGCACCGACTCGCGCACCGGCCACCTGTACGACGTCTCCGGCCACATGGTGTGGATCGGCGAACGCACCCGGCAGATGGACGGCGCCCACATCGAGTTCGCCTCCAAGGTGCGCAACCCGATCGGCGTCAAGCTCGGCCCCACCACCACTCCGGAGGAGGCGCTGGAGTACATCGAGCGCCTCGACCCGGAGCGCGAGCCCGGGCGGCTCACCTTCATCGTGCGGATGGGCGCGGACAAGATCCGCGACCACCTGCCCACCCTGGTGGAGAAGGTCACCGCCTCCGGCGCCATGCCGGTCTGGGTCACCGACCCGATGCACGGCAACACCTTCGAGGCCGCCTCGGGCCACAAGACCCGCCGCTTCGACGACGTGCTCGACGAGGTGAAGGGCTTCTTCGAGGTCCACAAGGAGCTCGGCACGCACCCCGGCGGCATCCACGTCGAGCTCACCGGTGACGACGTCACCGAGTGCGTCGGCGGCGGCGACGAGATCTTCGTCGACGACCTCCACCAGCGGTACGAGACCGCCTGCGACCCCCGGCTCAACCGCAGCCAGTCGCTGGACCTCGCCTTCCTGGTGGCGGAGATGTACCGGGGCCAGTGAGGACCTCCGGTCCGGTTTCTGCGGGGCTCGGCTTCGGCCGGGCCCCGCGCCTGTCGGCCTCAAGCGCCGGCCGGGCTGGAGTGTGGCTTCAAGGGTCGGCCGGGCTGGAGTGTGGCCTCAGGCGCCGGCCGGGCTGAGATCGGCTGGGCGCGGTCGGCGAGTGCGGCCTCAAGACGGCCTCGGACGCCGGCCGGGCTGGAAGGTGGCGTCGTGGGGGCGCGGGTCGGTCTGTGATCCGCGCCCCACTGGCGTACTCGGGCTGTTCCGCGCATCCCCGGATGAGTAAGGTTAGGTTAGCCTCACCGAAGGGTCGGTCCGATCGGTCGGTACAGGCCGTCCGACCGCCGCATTCCCGGAGGTGAACCGCGTGTACGTCTGCTCCTGCTTCGGCATCACCGAGGAGGAAGTCAGGGACCGTGCGGCCGCGGGCGCCGGCACGCCGCGCAGCATCGCCTCCGCCTGCAAGGCCGGCACCGACTGCGGCTCCTGCGTCCGCCGCATCCAGGCCCTGCTGGGCCGGGGCGCCGCACCCCGCCGCCACGCCGCGGGCTGCCGGGTGGGGGCGGCACCGGCCGCCGCGGGGAGCGCCGCGCCGCTCGACGAGGCCGCCTGAGCCCCGGGCCGACCGCCGCCAGGACGGCTCAGCTGTCCGGCTGCTCGATCTGCTGGGCGAGGTACAGCGATTCGCCCATCTTCTCGATGAGCGCCAACTGCGCCTCCAGGTAGTCGATGTGGTGCTCCTCGTCCTCCAGGATCTCCTCGAAGAGCCGCCGGGAGGTGTGGTCACCCTTGGTCCGCATCACCTCGATGCCCCGCTTGAGGCGGTCCACCGCCTCCAGTTCGATCTGCATGTCGGCCTCGAACATCTCCGTGACCGTCTGGCCCACCCGGACGTGGAAGAGGCGCTGGTAGTTGGGGAGGGCGTCCAGGAAGAGGATGCGCTCGGTGAGCTTGTCCGCGTGCTTCATCTCGTCCATGGACTCGGCACGCGTGTACTTGGCCAGCTTGTACCAGCCGTTGTTGTCCTGGATCCGGTAGTGCAGCCAGTACTGGTTGATCGCCGTCAGCTCGGCGGTCAGCTGCTCGTTGAGAAACTCGATGACCTCGGGATCGCCCTGCATGGCAAGGGCTCCTTCCAGGGTGCGGACGGGGCACGAATGCGCGCATCCTCGCAAAGGGCCGGGCCCTGGTCCAGTAAGTGCAGGCTTAGTGGCAGATGCCCGAATCGGGACCGCCCTGGTCATTTCCGGCTGCCCGGGTCTGTCAGGATGGAAGGCATGGGACAGCCGGAAAGCCGCCAGGCGCAGCAGCCACAGCTCCCCCCCGGGCAGCGGCTCCAGCGCGGATGGCCGGTGACCCACTACGGGCCGGTGCCCCGCTTCCGTCCCGACCGCTGGGAGTTCCGGGTCTTCGGCGCCACCGCCGAGGCGGGCAAGCACACCTGGACGCACGACGAGTTCACCGCCCTGCCGTACACCACGGTCGTCGCGGACCTGCACTGCGTCACCAAGTTCAGCATGCTCGACGCCGAGTGGGGCGGGGTCCTCGCCCGTACGGTCGCCGGGGCCGCGCCGCCCGCCGACCACGTCACCCACGTCATGGTCTGGGCCGAGTACGGCTTCAGCTCCAACCTGCGGCTCACCGACTTCCTCGACGACCGCACCGTCTTCGCCACCCACAAGGACGGCGAACTCCTCACCGCCGAACACGGCTTCCCGCTCCGCCTGATCGTCCCCCACCTGTACGCCTGGAAAGGCCCCAAGTGGGTCCGCGGCATCGAGTACATGACCGCCGACCGGCGCGGCTTCTGGGAGGAGCGCGGCTACCACAACGTCGGCGACCCCTGGCGGGAGCAGCGCTATTCGTACCAGGAGGAGCCGGGGGACGGGCCCGGGCTCTGAGGGCCTTCGGCTGCTGGGAAGTCCCTGGCCCCCGCCCCCCCCGGGTCCGTCCGGATCAGCCCACCTGGGCCTGGTCGCGCAGCTCCTTCAGGCGGGCCACGTCCGCGGTGTGGCCCTCCTTGCCGCCCGGCGTCTCGATCACCAGCGGGACCCCGGTCACCGCCGGATGGCCCAGCAGCTCGCCGAAGGGGTCCGCGCCGATCGAGCCCGAGCCGATCGAGGCGTGCCGGTCCTTGTGGGCGCCCGCGACGTCCTTGGAGTCGTTGGCGTGGATCAGCCGCAGCCGGCCCTCGCCGACCGTCGCCACCAGCGCGTCCAGCGTCTCCTTCACCCCGCCCGGCGCCGCCAGGTCGTGACCGGCGGCGTGGATGTGGCAGGTGTCCAGGCAGACGCCGAGCTTCGGGTGGCGCTCCAGCGCGTCGAAGTACGGGCCGAAGTCCTCCACCTCCGCGCAGAGTGAGGCGCCCTGCCCGGCCGTCGACTCCAGCAGCAGGTACGGGTCGTCGTCGCCCAGCTCCTCAAGGAGCGGCATCATCAGCTCGCGGGCCTGCGCCAGCGCCGTCCCGCGGGAGCGCCCGCCGGTCGCCGAACCGGTGTGGACGACGACGCCGAGCGCCCCGATCTCCCGGCCCCGGCGCAGCGAGTGCCGCAGCGACTCCACCGACTTCTCGGCCGTCGCCTCGGTGTGCGAACCGAAGTTGATCAGGTAGGGCGCGTGCACGTACGCCGGGATCTGCCGCTCGGCGCAGAGACGGCGGAACTCCTCGTCCTGGCGGGGGTCGCCGTCGGGCGTCGCCCAGCCGCGCGGGTTGGCGACGAAGACCTGCACCGCCTCGGCGGCGAGGTCCTGGGCGTAGGCGAGGCCAGTCTTCGCGAGACCGCCCGCCACGGGGATGTGGGCACCGATGCTGCTCTTGTTCACGATGTCCAGGGTCGCACGACGCCGCGCGTCCCCCGCGCCCGGTGCGGGCGGGCGCGGGGGACGCGGGGGTCAGCGGACGCGCAGGGTGATCTCGGAGCCGCGCGGGGCGGTGTCGCCGCCGTCGACCGACTGGTTCCACACCGTGTCGCCGAAGAACCACCGGGAGACGTCCACGCGGAAACCGGCGTCCTCCAGCGTCTTGCGCGCCGCCGCCTCCTTCTCGCCGGTCACGTCCGGGACCTCCACCAGGTCGGGGCCCTTGGAGAGGGTCAGCTCCACCTCGGCGCCCCCGGCCAGCTCCGTCCCGGGCTTCGGGGACTGCTCGGCCACGGCGCCCTTCTCGTGCTCGGAGAAGGCCCGCTCGTCGGCGGTGCTCACCTTCAGCCCGGCCTCCTCCAGTGTCTCGGTGGCCTCCTGGAGCGAGGAACCGGCCACGTCCGGCACGTCCACCGGCGCGCCCTTGCTGACCACCAGCGCCACGGCCGAACCGCCGCGCCGCTCGGTCCCGGCGGCCGGGTCGGTGCTGATCACCTTGCCCTCGCCGACGGAGTCGTTGAAGGCCCGGGACACCATCCCCGGCGCCAGCCCGGCGTCCCGCAGCTGGGCCCTGGCCTTGCCCAGCGCCATCCCCTCGACCCGGGGCACGGTCACCTTGCGCGGGCCGAGCGAGACCGTCAGCCGCACCGAGCCGTTGTCCCGTACCTGCTCACCGGTGGCCGGGTCGGTCTTGGTCACCGTGCCCCGGTCGGCGGTGTCGCTGTACGCCTTGTCGACGCCGCCCACCTTCAGCCCGGCGTCCGCCAGCCGCTGCCGCGCCTCGTCCTCGGTCTTGGTCAGCAGCGGCGGCACCCGCGTGAACTGCCCGGAGCTGACGTACCAGACCCCGGCGCCCACGCAGAGCACCAACAGCACCGCCACCAGTGCCGCGAGCCCGCCCCGGCGCCGGTTCGAGCTCCATCGGCGTCGGGCCGGGCCGGGAGGAGGCTCCGGCGGGGAAGAGGCCAGCACGCTGGTGCGCTGCACCCCGTCGTCGTCGGCGGCGGGCTCGGCGGGCCGGGCCGGGGTGGAGAAGCGGGGGATGACGCTGGTGCGGTCCTCGGCGATGCTGCGGTCGCCCTCCAGCGCCGCCGGCGGCACGGCGTCCAGCGCCGCGTCGCCCAGCGCCGCCCGGGCGGCGCGGGCCAGCGCCAGCAGGGCCACCGCGTCCTCGGGACGGGCGTCCGCCGTCCGCGCCGTCGCCACCGCGACCAGGCGGTCCAGCTCGGGGCCCAGGTGCGGCACGGCCTCGGAGGGCGGGGAGACGTCCTCGTTCAGATGCCGGTAGAGGACCTGCGCGGGGGAGTCCCCCGAATGCGGGCGCCCGCCGGTCAGCATCTCGTAGAGCACCACGCCGCAGGCGTACACGTCGACGCGGGCGTCCGCCGCGTCCGCCTGCTCGATCTGCTCCGGCGCCAGGTACGCCACCGTGCCCAGTACGGTGCCCGTGGTGTTCGTCACCGTGTCCACCGCCTTGACCAGGCCGAAATCGGCGACCTTGACCCGGCCGTCGTCGCCTATCAGGACGTTCTCCGGCTTCATGTCCCGGTGCACGAACCCCGCCCGGTGGGCCGCTCCGAGCGCCGCCAGCACCGGTTCCAGCACGTCCAGCGCCGCCCGCGGCGTCAGCGCGCCGCGCTCGCGCAGCACGTCCCGCAGGGTGCACCCGGGCACGTACTCCATCGCCAGATAGACGTACGCCCCCTCCGCGCCCTGGTCGAAGACACCGACCACGTTGGGATGGGAGAGGCGGGCGACCGAGCGGGCCTCGCGGATGAAACGTTCCACGAAGGAGGCGTCGGCGGCCAGCTCCGGATGCATCACCTTGAGCGCCACCACGCGGTCCAGGCGGGTGTCCAGGGCCCGGTAGACCGTGGCCATGCCGCCGACGGCGATCAGCGCGTCGACGCGGTAACGCCCGTCGAGCACCAGCCCCAGCGGGGCGGTGCCCGCGGGCCGGGGCGAAGTGTCGGGAAGCGGCGTATCCACGCACCGGAGTCTACGAGCCGTGGCGCGTCCCCGGAGACTCCGGAGGCGACCGCAGCGAAGCTGTGACGCCCTGGCCACCGGCTCGCCGCACGGCCCGCCGGGCTCTGCGAAGAGGCCGGCCGGTCAGAACGCGGGACGCTCCGGATCGAGGTGCGCCACGCCCTCGACCGGCGACGACGCCCGCGCGAAGTGCCGGCGCGGGATGCGTCCCGCCCGGTACGCCAGGCGGCCCGCCTCCACCGCGTGGCGCATCGCCGAGGCCATCAGCTCAGGCTCCTGCGCCCGCGTCACCGCCGAGGCGAGCATCACACCCGCGCACCCCAGCTCCATCGCCAGCGCCGCGTCCGAGGCCGTCCCCGCGCCCGCGTCGAGGATGACCGGAACGTTGGCCTGTTCCACGATCAGCTCGAAGTTGTGCGGGTTGCGGATGCCGAGCCCCGACCCGATCGGCGAGCCCAGCGGCATCACCGCCGCGCACCCCGCCTCCTCCAGGCGGCGGGCCACCACCGGGTCGTCGTTGGTGTACGGCAGCACCGTGAACCCGTCGTCGACCAGCACCTCCGCCGCCTCCAGTGTCTCCACCGGGTCGGGCAGCAGGGTCCGCTCGTCGGCGATGACCTCCAGCTTCACCAGGTCGGTGCCGAGCGCCTCCCGGGCCAGCCGCGCCGTGAGCACCGCCTCACCTGCGGTGTAGCACCCGGCGGTGTTCGGCAGCACCTGGATCGCCAGGCGCTCCAGCACGGAGAGGACCGAACCGGCCACCCCCGGGTCCAGCCGCCGCATCGCCACCGTCGTCAGCGCGGTGCCCGAGGCGGTCAGTGCCCGCTCCAGCACCTCCAGGCTCGGCGCCCCGCCGGTCCCCATGATCAGCCGGGAGCCGAACTCGGTCCCCGCGATCGTGAACGTGTCGTCCGCCACGGTCAGCCTCCCTGCACTGCGGTGAGCACCTCGACGCGGTCGCCCTCGCCGAGCACGGTCGCCTCCCACGCCCCCCGTGGCACCACGGCCTCGTTGACGGCCGCCGCCACCCCGCGGGGCGCGGAGGTCAGGGCGGCCACCAGCGCCTCCAGCGTCGTCCCGGCGGCCAGCGCGCGCCGTTCGCCGTTGACACAGACGGTGCGGGTCTCCTCCGCCGGTCCTGTCGTCGTCAGGTCCTCGATGGTCATCGGGCCCCCTCCTGGACGGGCGCGGCCTCGAACCGCCGCGCGGTGAAGGCGTCCGCGTACCCGGGCAGCTCGCCCGTGGTCAGCGCGTGCGCCATGACGTCTCCGGTCACCGGGGTGAGCAGCACCCCGTTCCGGTGGTGGCCGGTGGCCAGGTGCAGCCCCGGCAGCGCGGTCGGCCCCAGCAGCGGAGCGTTGTCCGGCGACCCCGGGCGCAGCCCCGCCCGGACCTCGGTGAACGGCAGCTCGGTCAGGCCGGGGACCAGCTCGTGGGCGTCGCGCAGCAGCTCGTAGACGCCGCCCGCGGTCACCGTGGTGTCCCAGCCCAGCTCCTCGGTGGTCGCCCCGATCACCAGCTCGCCGTTCTCCCTCGGTACCAGGTACACATGGCTGCCCCGCACCACGGCCCGCACCGTCCGGCTCAGGAACGGCCCGCCGCGCCGGTACGCCCCGGGCACCGCCAGGCGCACCACCTGGCCCTTCACCGGCCGCACCGGCACCGCCACCTCGGGCGGCAGCCCCGCCAGCAGCCCGCTGCGGCTCCCCGCCGCCAGCACCGTCTGCCCGCCTTCCACGCGTGTGCCGTCCGCCAGCTCCACCCCCACCGCCCGGCCGCCGCGCACCACCAGCCGCTCCGCCGTACCCCGGCACCACGCCACCCCGGCCCGCTCGCACGCCTTCACCAGCGCCGACGCCAGGCGCCGCGGGTCGAGCTGGTGGTCGCCGTCGACCCGCAGGCCGCCGCGCACCCCCGGCGCCAGCATCGGCTCCAGCCGGCGGCACTCCCGGCCCGACAGCCACACCGACTCCAGCCCCGACCGGGTCTGGAGGGCGTACAACTCGCGCAGATGGGCCCGGTCGTCGGCGTCGAGCGCCACCGCGAGCGTGCCGCAGGGCCGGTACCCCAGCTCCTGGCCGCTCGCCTCGGACAGCTCCGCGGCGAACGCCGGGTAGCGCTCGGCCGACGCCAGGTTCAGCGCCAGCAGGCGCTCCTCGCCGAAGTGCAGTTCCGTGACGGCCGCCAGCATCCCGGCCGCGACACTCGCCGCGCCGCCGCCCGGCGCCGGGTCCACCACCGTCACCGTCAGGCCGCGCTGGGCGGCCCGCCACGCCGTGACCAGCCCGATGATCCCGCCACCGGCCACCACCACGTCCCGGCCGCCCCCGGCCGCGTACGCCGGGCTCCGCACGGCATCGGCGGCGGGCACGGGCCCCGGCCCCACCGGAGCCCCGGACGTGGCCGTACCCGCCCGTCCGTACCCGGTCGGGCCCTCGTCCTGGCCCTTGTCCTCGTCCATGGGCATCCAGCCCCTCCCTTCGCCGGCATGACCCGGATCAGGTTCGTACGGTCGGAGGCCGGCAGCCTCCCTCTCAGCCCGGTACCGCCGGGCTCCCGCGAAGTCCACCCGCCAGCCTAGGGGGTGTCCGCAAAGTCCCGCACCGCGCCCACGGTGTCCGCCACGTGCTCTCGCCGCACCGGGCGAAAGCACGAGTACGTCCAGTACGAGAGCTTCCGCCCGGCACGCCGAGAGCACGCACCGGACACCGCGGACACCGCACAGGACTTTACGGACCCCCTGGACCCCGGCCGCCCGCCGCCACCGCCCGGCCGGAGTTCTACAGTGGCCGGGTGAGCGAGACGCATCAGGAAGATCCCGGCGTGGTCGTCGTCGGCGCGGGCATGGCCGGGGTGCAGACAGCGGTGGCGCTGCGCGAACAGGGGTACGCGGGGCCCGTGACGCTGCTCGGCGCCGAACCCCACCCGCCGTACGACCGGCCGCCGCTCTCCAAGGCCGTCCTGCTCGGCACCGCCGAGGGGTCCGCCTTCGACGTGGACTTCGACGCGCTCGGTGTCGAGCTGCGGCTGGGCGTCGCCGTCACCGGGGTCCGCCCCGCCGACCACCTGGTCGACACCGACGCGGGCCCGGTCCCGTACGCCACCCTCGTCCTCGCCACCGGCGCCGAACCCCTCGCCCTCCCCGGCACCCGGGACCACCCCGCCGTCCACCTCCTGCGCACCCTCGACGACGCCACCCGGCTGCGGCCCGTCCTCGACGACCGGCGCACCGTCGTCGTGGTCGGCGCGGGGTGGATCGGGGCAGAGTTCGCCACCGCCGCGCGGGAGGCCGGGTGCCACGTCACCGTCGTGGAGGCCGCCGACCGGCCGCTCGCCGGGGCGCTGCCCGCCGAGGCGGCCGAGCCCATGGCCGCCTGGTATGCCGAGCACGGCGTCGCGCTGTTGACCGGGGTGGCGGTCTCCCGCGTGGAGGACCACGGGGTGCGGCTCGCCGACGGGAGGCTCCTCCCGGCCGACGCGGTGGTCGTCGGGATCGGGGCGCGGCCCGCCACCCGGTTCCTCGCCGGTTCCGGCGTCGCCCTCGACGCCCACGGGGCCGTCCTCGCGGACGCCTGGCTGCGGGCCTCCGTCCCCGACGTGTACGCCGTCGGGGACTGCGCCTCCTTCCCCTCGGCGCGCTTCGGGCAGCGGCTCCTCGTCCACCACTGGGACAACGCCCTCCAGGGGCCGCGGACCGTGGCCGCCTCCCTCACGGGGGCCGAGCCCGAGGCCTACGACCCCGTGCCCTACTTCTGGTCCGAGCAGTTCGGGCGCTTCGTCCAGTACGCCGGGCACCACGGCGCCGAGGACCGCCTCGTCCACCGCGGCGACCCCGGCGAGGCCGCTTGGAGCCTCTGCTGGGTCGCCCCTGGCGGGGGGCTGCGGGCCGTCCTGGCGGTGGGGCGGCCTCGCGATCTGGCTCAGGGCCGCAAGCTCATCGCCTCCGGCGCGGTGATGAGCCTCGGCCTTGTCGCCGATCCTGTCGTCCCTCTGAAGTCCGCCATCGCCTGACGGGGGCCTCAGCGCCGGCCGGGCTGTCTTCGGCCGTCTGTCCGGTTCGACCGTGCCGGTCCCTGATTGGCCTCAAGCGCCGGCCGGGCTGAGTCTTGGCTGAGCTCGGCTCGCCTGTGCCGGTCACTGATTGGCCTCAAGCGCCGGCCGGGCTGGGATTTTCTCGGTCGGCGTTGGCTTTGAGTGGCGGCCCTGGCGGGGTTCGCGGTTGCTCCGGTGGG
>NZ_JBHXJE010000013.1:0-21530 GCF_042723275.1 Streptomyces sp. NPDC058373
GCGCCGATGGTACTGCATGGGGGACCCTGTGGGAGAGTAGGACGCCGCCGAACTATTTGTGGCCTCGGGCCCTGGAAACCTGTCAAAGGGTTTCCAGGGCCCGAGGCATTTCTGCGTTCAGGACCTTTCGGCGCCAAGGACTCAGAGCTTTCCCGTCGCCTTGGCGGCGAGATAGGCGTCGGCGAGCGCCGAGGGCAGTTCGGTCGGCGGGGCGTCCACCACTGTGACCCCTCGCCGCCGGAGCAGGCCTGCGGTGCGGGCGCGTTCCGCCTGGGCTTTGTGGGCGCGGCTGCCTGGTAGACCTTCTCCGCGGTGCCGCGGGCCTGCGTCATCTCCGCGAGCCTCGGATCGGCTACGGAAGCGACGAGGAGCAGAGCGGCGTCCATCGCCGCCTCCAGCCGAGGGGCGTTCCCCACGCGGCCTGCCGAGGTGCGGCCGGTGTCCAGGACGATCAGCACGCGCCGGTCGCGTTCGGCCCGCCAGGTCCGTACCGCCACGGAGGACTGCCTGGCCGTCGCGCGCCAGTCGATGGAACGGGCGTCGTCGCCGGGCACGTATCCGCGCAGGCTGTGAATCTCGGTCCCCTCGCCCCGGCCGAGGGCGCTGGTGCGCCCGTCCAGCTCGCGGAGGCGCGAGGTCTTGGCGGGGAGCAGGCGTCGGCTGTGGAAGGGCGGTAGTACGCGGACGCGGCCCGGGACGGGGCGGGTCGTCTGGCGGGCCACGAGCCCCAGCGGACCGTACGAGCGGACGGTGACGCCGTGCGCGACGGCCTCGCCCCTGCGGGTGGGGCGGAGCGGGGTGCGGAGTTCGCGGGAGCCGCTGGCGGGCACGTCCATGCGATGCCGGGCCGGACCGGTGCTTCCCGGTACGGCGTTGCTGGGCGGCCAGGCGTCGCGGACCACAGCGCGCAGGCGCCGGGATGAGTCGTTGGTGGCGTGGAGGCGGGTCTCCGCCCTCTCGCCCTGTCGAACGCTTGTGTCACCAGATCGGGTGAAACGGAGCTTTCGCGCTGGCGCGGCCCATGCGAAGTCGCACATCATTGCGACAGCGAGGGGGGAGTTGACGGCGGTGATCCCCAGCCAGCTTGGTTCGAGCAGAGCGACAGGGAGGGTGCCGAGAGCGGCGAGCCATGCGGTGCGGCCGGTGAGCGCCATGATCCCTCTCCTTCACCGCGGAACGATGTACGCGGCAATCTCGGGCGAGACGAATGTGCGGGCGACTGCCGAGCGAGCAGCGTCCAGTTGGGCGGGGCCGGCGACCGGGTGCAACCCGGCGGCGGACAGGTCACGCGGGTCGAAGCCCTGCGCGTGCCGGGTGAGCAGCGCGATCTCGTCGTCCCTGGGTGGGAGCGAGACGTTCAGCTTGAGGAGGAACCGGTCCAGTTGGGCCTCGGGCAGGGGGTACGCGCCCTCGTACTCCACCGGGTTCTGCGTCGCCGCGACCAGGAACGGTTCGGGGAGGCGGTGTGCCGTGCCGTCGACGGTGACCTGCCCCTCCTCCATCGCCTCCAGCAGGGACGCCTGCGTCTTGGGAGGGGTGCGGTTGATCTCGTCAGCGAGCAGGAGGTGGGTGAAGACAGGGCCGGGCTGAAAGGAGAACTCCGACGTGCGGGCGTCGAAGACGAGGGAGCCGGTGATGCCGCTGGGCATCAGGTCGGGCGTGAACTGCACACGCTTGGTCCCCAGTTCGAGAGCCGCTGCCAGGGCGCGGACCAGCAGTGTCTTGGCGACGCCGGGGACGCCTTCCGACAGGACGTGGCCACGGCGGAGAAGGGCGATGACGAGCCCGGTGACGACCGGGTCCTGGCCGACCACGGCCTTCCCGATCTCGGCGCGTACCGCTTCATGGGCGGTGCGGGCACCGTCGGCGGCGGCTTCGGCGTCGGACATCGGTGCGCTCATGAGGTGCGTACCTCTCTTTCGAGGGCGTCGAGTTGGTCGGCGAGCTGGACCAGGCCGGCGTCGTCGGCCGGTGCCGGGCCGAAGAGCAGGGCGGAGTCCCGGTCGGAGCGTCGGCCGTCCGAGCGGGCGGTCAGCGCGGGCAGGAGGGGCTCGGGGGAGTCGGCGTCCGCCGGGGGAACGCCGGTGAGTTCGGCGAGCGGGGCGCGGGCGGCCCGGCGCAGCAGTGCGGGAGCCTGCTCGCGGGCGTCGGCGCGGTGGTACAGGCGGGCCCCGCCCTCCGTCGTCTCCGAGGCCCGGACGACGACCGGCAGATCCTCGCTGGCCACGGGGCCCAGGCGGCGGGCGCGCCAGATCGCCGCCAGGGCCGCGGCGATGCCGAGTTGCAGGGCGGCCCAGCGCCAGCCGGCGGGGATCAGGTCGAGGAAGCTGCGGGGCTCGTCGGGCTCGGCGGAAGCGTCCGGAGAGGAAGAGAGGTACCAGAGCACGTGGGAGCGGGAGCCGAGGAGCTGGAGTGCGAGGGAGGCGTTGCCGTGGTCGTCGAGCCGGTCGTTGTGGAGGATGTCCGGCGAGCCCAGGAGGACGGTCTCTGGCGCGTCCGAGCCAGGGGCGTTGCCCAGGTCTGTGGGCTCGGCCGGGAGCGGACCAGCGACGGGAGACCGTCCGAGAGGTAGCAGCGCTCGGCCTCGGGCGTCCTGGTCAAGTACCGCAGCCCTCCCATGTCGGCGCTGCCCGCGCGTCGCGAGGCGGGGAGCGAGCAGGCCGGGGCAAGCGTCGACCGGTCGGCGGGGGGCCGGACCTCGGTGCCGGGTGCACGCCGCGGGAGGGAGGACTCACCGGGGGCGAGCAGGACGAGGCGGGCGCCTGTCGAGGCGGCCGTGGGGCGGAGGGCGGACTGCTGCTCGGCGGTGAGCCGGTCGGGGACGGTGACCAACAGCGTCGTGTCGGAGGCGGCTTGCTCGCGGAGGGCGGTGAGCGAGTCCACCGGCCGGACGCGGACGCCGTCACGGGCGAGGAGCATGGCCACGGCTCGGCTGCCCTGCGGATCGTACGAGGCCGGGTCCAGGTTCTCGTCCTCCCCGCCTTGCTGGAGGGCGGCCAAGGCGATGTCGGCGACGAGGACGAGGAGCGCGGCCATCAGGACGCCGCGCGAGCGCGCCCACAGCAGGGAGGGCGTCACCAAGGCGGGGGAGTGAGTGGTCATGGGCCACCCGCCGGGGCCTGTACCGCGCCCGTCGGCTTCGTCGCGCGGAGGGCCGTGTCCAGAGCGGCGAGACGGCGGTACGTCTCCTCGTCGGCGGTGCGGCCGCCGTACGCGATCTCGTCGAATGCTCTCGCGGCGTCTTTCAGGGCATCCCGGTGGCCGGGCAGGACGTGGCCTGCCGAGGCGGCCGCCTCGTCGGCCGTGCGCCCTGGGTGCGGGCTGAGGAGTCCGTGCTCCTCCAGGGAACGGACGAGGGCGCGCATCGTCTCCTGCGCCGCGCTGTTCCAGTCGTTGGCCGCGGCATGGGACGCCGCCTGGGCGCGGTGTTCGGCGGCTGTGCGGGGGCCCGTCTCGAAGAGCGCGGCGGACGGGTTCGAGCCGTGCTCGGTGCGGCCCAGTCACAGGCGGAGGGCGAGGGGCAGGCCCAGCAGGGCCAGGACGACCACGGCCGCCCCCACCTCGCCGCCGGGAGCCGCGCCGGCCGCTGCGTCCAAGAGATCCTGGACCCAGCGGCCGCTGCGTCCAAGAGATCCTGGACCCAGCCCCAGAAGGTGCTCCACGCCCTCTGGAGCAGGTCCGGGTCGTGTTCGCGGTACCGAGGTTCGGAGAGTTCCCGGCGGGCGGCCTCCCGGGCCGGATCGCCGTCCCAGTGCGGCGGTGGGGCGCCGTCCGCGTGCGGCCCGGCGGCCAGAGCCGCCCAGGCGTCCCTGGGCCAGGTCACCGCATCAGCCTCCGGGCGAGGGCGGCGGGGTGCCGTGCGCCGGGGCGCCGGCGGCCCGGGCGAGCTCCAGGTCGAGGGCTTCGCGGCGGATGCGCTGGTCGATGTAGAGCAGCACGGTCACCCCCGCCACGATCGGCAGGGTCAGCATGGCGCCGATCACCGAGCCGATGCCGGTGATGATCAGGTAGGTCCAGCCGAAGTTGGTGACGACCATCTCGTCCAGCGCGCTCGCCGCGCTCTCACCGGTGATGACGGCGGCCACTCGCGAGAACGGCAGGAGGATGATCGACGACACGATCCCCACGAGGAGCTGCGCGAGCAGCTGGATGCCGAAGACACGCCACCACGAGCCGCGGACCAGCTTCGCCGACCGCGTCATGGCCTTGACCACGCCCTGCTTCTCCAGCATGAGCGCGGCCGAGGCGAGGGAGAACCGGATCGTGAGCCAGACGGCCACGACCGCACCCGCGAGGGCGCCGAAGGCCAGCAGCGCGGCCGCGCCGTCCGACCCGGTCGCCAGGCTGAGGAGTACGCCGGGAAGCATCGCGGCGGCCACGACGGCGATGGCGATCACCGGCAGCAGCAGCGTCAGGCCCGCGAGCCGGGGCAACTGCGGGCGGGCGTCGCGCCAGGCGTCCGAGAGCGACACGGGCTTCCCGAGTACCGCCCGGCTCGTCACCATGGTGAGCAGGGCGGTCGCCACGATGGTGCCGAGCAGCGAGACGAGCAGGACGAGGCCGGAGTCCGCCAGCGCGCCGCCCATGGCGGAGAGCAGCTCGTCGGTCGTCGCGGACGGATCTTCGAGCGCCGCGACGTCCACGGAGTCGCGCAGCAGGAAGCGCTGCAACAGGATCAGCACCACCTGCGTCGCCACGGCGATCATCAGCGATATCCCGAGCACGGTGCGCCAGTGCGCACGCAGCGTGGACACGGCTCCGTCGAGGATCTCGCCCACCCCGAGCGGCCGCAGCGGAATCACCCCGGGCTTGGCCGCGACCGGAGGGGTGTTCCCATCGCCGCCCCAGCCACCGCCGGGCTGTGGGGCCTGACCGCTCTCCGCGCGGGTACGGCGTCCGTCCCAGCCGTCGCCGGAGCCGGAGGAAGCGGGGCCTGCCGTCCCGGGAGCCGACCACTGACCAGGGGGCGGCTGCTCCTTGGACCACTTGGACGGGGTGCCGTCCTGGTCGCTGCCTTTCGCTCCCTCGGGGGGCGGGACGTCGCGGTGGCGGTCACGGTCGTCCGAGGGCTCGGATCCGGGCGCTGCCCAGCCCGGAGTGTCGTTCATCGTCGCTCCTTCACGGTGCCCGCGCGGTCGCGGCGGCCGGTTGGCAGCCATGGTCCCACGGGCGGGTGCCGTACGGACCGGCCCCCGTCGCCGTCCACGCCTTCTTTTGTCCGGTGCCCACAGGGCAGACTGAGCGAATGGCTGATCAGTACACGCGAGGTGCCGCGGACATACCGGACTCGATTCCCGCCCTCCGCTGGGAGGAGCCGCCCGAAGGGCCGGTGCTGGTGCTGCTCGACCAGACACGGCTGCCCGGTGAGGAGAGCGAGCTGCCGTGCACGGACGCCCCGGCCCTGGTCGAGGCGATCAGGACCCTGGCCGTCCGCGGCGCGCCGCTGCTCGGCATCGCCGGGGCCTACGGAGTCGCGCTCGCCGCCGCCCGCGGTTTCGACGTCGCCGACGCGGCACGGATGCTGGCCGGGGCGCGGCCCACCGCCGTCAACCTCGCCCGCGGTGTCCGCAGGGCGCAGGAGGCCCACGCCGCGGCGCTCGCCGTCGGCGGGGACGAGCGGGCGGCCGCCGCGGCCGCGCTGGCCGCCGCCCGTGCCCTGCACCGGGAGGACGCCGAGGGCAGCAGCCGCATGGCCCGGCAGGGGCTGGCCCTCCTCGACGAGCTTGCCCCCGGCGGGCAGCACCGTGTCCTCACCCACTGCAACACCGGGGCGCTGGTCTCCGGCGGTGAGGGGACCGCCTTCGCCGTGGCCCTGGCCGCGCACCGCGAGGGGAAGCTCCGTCGGCTCTGGGTCGGCGAGACGAGGCCGCTGCTCCAGGGTGCGCGGCTCACCGCCTACGAGGCGGCCCGGCACGGTATGGCGTACACGCTGCTCACGGACAGTGCGGCAGGGTCACTCTTCGCGGCGGGCGAGGTGGATGCCGTGCTGATCGGGGCCGATCGGATAGCGGCGGACGGGTCGGTGGCGAATAAGGTGGGGAGCTATCCGCTCGCCGTGCTGGCGCGCTACCACCACGTGCCGTTCATCGTGGTCGCGCCGGTGACGACGATCGACATGGACACCCCGGACGGGGCGGCCATCGAGGTCGAGCAGCGGAGCGGTCACGAGGTGACGGAGGCGGTCCTGCCGTCAGGGCGTGGTGTCGGCGGGGAAGCGAGCGGTGGTGTGCCGATCGCGCCCCTGGGGACGCAGGCGTACAACCCGGCGTTCGATGTGACACCTCCGGAGCTGGTGACCGCCGTGGTGACCGAATGGGGCGTTGTCTCGCCCGTGACCGAAGGGGCGTTGGAGCAGTTGTGCGCCAGGTCACGCCAGGTATCGATGAGCTAATGGGATGATGTCGTAATGAAGGGACGCGTTCTCGTCGTCGACGACGACACCGCATTGGCGGAAATGCTCGGGATTGTGCTGCGCGGTGAAGGCTTCGAACCCTCGTTCGTCGCTGACGGCGACAAGGCCCTCGCTGCCTTCCGCGAGACCAAGCCGGACCTGGTGCTTCTCGACCAGATGCTGCCTGGCCGCGACGGAATCGAAGTGTGCCGCCTGATCAGGGCGGAGTCTGGTGTGCCGATCGTCATGCTCACAGCCAAGAGCGACACGGTGGACGTGGTGGTCGGACTGGAGTCCGGCGCCGACGACTACATCGTGAAGCCGTTCAAGCCCAAGGAGCTGGTGGCCCGCATCAGGGCGCGCCTGCGCAGGTCGGAGGAGCCGGCGCCCGAGCAGCTCACCATCGGCGACCTCGTCATCGACGTCGCCGGACACTCCGTGAAGCGGGACGGCCAGTCGATCGCGCTGACGCCGCTCGAGTTCGACCTGCTGGTGGCGCTGGCCCGTAAGCCATGGCAGGTCTTCACCCGGGAGGTACTGCTGGAGCAGGTGTGGGGCTACCGGCACGCCGCCGACACCCGCCTGGTCAACGTGCACGTCCAGCGCCTGCGCTCCAAGGTGGAGCGCGACCCGGAACGCCCCGAGATCGTGGTCACCGTACGCGGTGTCGGCTACAAGGCCGGACCGAGCTGAGATGAGCAGGGACAGTGCCGCCCCGCCGTCGCAGGAACAGGGCAACGGCGCCGGGCGGCCTGTCGGACGGACGCGCAGGGGCCCGGGCCTCGGCTGGCTGAGGGAGAGCCGACGCGTCCTGCAGGGCGGGGTTCCGAGCAGCCCCTTCCTGCGGCTCTTCGCCCGCTGGGTACGGCGCCCGCTGCTCCCGGCGGTGCGCCTGTGGCGTCGCAGCATCCAGCTGAAGGTCGTCGTGACCACGCTGCTGATGTCACTCGGCGTCGTGCTGCTGCTCGGCTTCGTCGTGATCGGGCAGGTGCGTAACGGCCTGCTCGACGCCAAGCAGCGGGCCGCGCAGAGCCAGGCCCGTGGCGGCTTCCAGGTCGCGCAGGACAAGGCGGACACCACCAGTGCGCGGACCGCCCAGGACGGCGGCCTCGCCAACGGGCGCACTCAGAACGCCACGGTCTGGATGTCCGACCTGGTCGAGCAGTTGTCCAGCGGCGGCCAGTCCGCGTTCGACGTCGTCGCGCTCAGCGCCGACGCGCTCGACGACACGGGGAGCATCCGGGGGCCGCGCGCCTCCGGCGGCGTGGTGCCCGTGCAGAGCGTGCCGGTGGACCTGCGCCGCGCCGTCGACGAGACCGCCAGATCTCCCGGAGGCCTGTACCAGAGCTACACCCGGATCACCTATGCCAGCCAGGCTTCCCAGCCCGGCCTGGTCATCGGCAAGCGCCTGAACGACCCCAACGGGGACGCCTACCAGCTCTACTACCTCTTCCCGCTGACGCAGGAGGAGAAGTCCCTGACCCTCGTCAAGACCACGCTCGCCACCGCCGGCATGTTCGTCGTGGTGCTGCTCGGCGCCATCGCCTGGGTGGTGGTCCGGCAGGTCGTCACGCCGGTGCGGATGGCGGCGGGCATCGCCGAGCGGCTGTCGGCGGGACGTCTGCAGGAGCGTATGAAGGTCACCGGGGAGGACGACATCGCCCGCCTCGGCGAAGCCTTCAACAAGATGGCGCAGAACCTCCAGCTCAAGATCCAGCAGCTCGAGGACCTGTCCCGGATGCAGCGCCGCTTCGTCTCCGACGTGTCGCACGAACTGCGGACGCCGCTGACGACCGTGCGGATGGCCGCGGACGTCATCCACGAGGCGCGGGAGGACTTCGACCCGGTCACCGCCCGGTCCGCCGAACTCCTCGCCGACCAGCTCGACCGCTTCGAGTCGCTCCTCGCCGACCTTCTGGAGATCAGCCGCTTCGACGCCGGTGCGGCGGCCCTGGAGGCCGAGCCCACCGACCTCCGGGACGTGGTGCGCCGCGTCGTCGGAGGCGCCGAGCCGCTGGCGGAACGCAAGGGCACGCGGGTACGGATCCTGGGTGACGAGCAGCCCGTCGTCGCCGAGGTGGATCCGCGGCGCGTGGAGCGCGTGCTGCGGAACCTCGTGGTGAACGCGGTGGAGCACGGCGAGGGCCGGGACGTCGTCGTACGGCTGGCCTCGGCGGGCGGGGCCGTGGCCGTCGCGGTCCGGGACTACGGAGTGGGGCTCAAGCCGGGGGAGGCGACCAGGGTGTTCAGCCGCTTCTGGCGAGCCGACCCCGCACGTGCCAGGACCACCGGCGGCACCGGGCTGGGCCTCTCGATCGCGCTGGAGGACGCACGGCTCCACGGGGGCTGGCTCCAGGCGTGGGGGGAGCCCGGCGGAGGCTCGCAGTTCCGGCTGACGGTGCCGCGCACCGCCGACGAGGCGTTGCGCGGATCACCGATCCCTCTGGAACCCGCGGACTCGCGGCGGAACCAGGGCGCTGAACGCGAGGAGGAGCCGCCTTCCCGTGCGGTGTCCGCCGCGCCGCGTACGCGTGTGGCGACGACGGTGCTGCACGCGCCGGGCGTGGGTCAGGCACGGCTCTCGTCCCCCGCACGGCCCGCAGGCGGTGAGGACGGCGCCGACCGCTGCCGTCTGCCGTCGCGGGCGGCGCCCCGTCCGGTGGTGGACCCGGCCGCGCTGCCGGGCAGTGGCTCCCGCGTGGTGGCACGGTCCGGTGTTCAGGAGTCGGCCAGGGAGCACTGCGCCGGGGAGATGAGCCCGGACGGTCCGAGGGCCACCCTGGACGAGCGCCCGGGCGATCAAGGAGACGGCGTCGCGCGTGCGGGCCGTGAGGGCGGGGAGGCCCACCGTGGGGACTGACAGCGGTCGGCGGAGCAGCGCGCGGCGCTCTCGTACAGCGCCGCGGGGCCCGGGCGTGGGGGCGCCCCGGCGTTCCGGGATCTCGGTCTGTGCCACGGCCCTCGCGGCCGTCCTGCTGACCGGATGCGCCTCGATGCCCGACAGCGGCGACGTCGCCGCCGTCGACGCCACGCAGCGGACCGACGCGCAGGTCCGGGTCTTCGGTGTCCCGCCCCGGGACGGCGCCCGGCCCGAAGAGATACTCGACGGCTTTCTCGAGGCTCTGACCAGTGATGATCCCGAGTTCTCGATAGCCAGGGAGTATCTGACGGAGGAGGCCGCGGAGAGCTGGGAGCCGGAGCGGAGCACCACGGTGCTGCGCGACGGACCCAACCGCGGAGCGGAGCGGGCCCGGTCCGACCGGGACGGCGGGTTCCAGTACACGCTGACGGGCCGGATGGCCGCCAGGGTGGACCAGCAGCGGGCCTACCAGCCCTCCGAGGGCGCCTACAGCGAACCCGTACACCTCGTGGAGGTGAAGGGGCCGGACGGCAAGCAGTGGCGGATCGACGCCCCGCCCACGGGCGTGGTCGTCGGCGAGTCCGACTTCCTGCGCATCTACCGGCCGGTCAACAAGTACTTCTGGGCGACCGAGGAGTCCCAGCAGCCCGGCAGGCCCGTCGGGCTCGTCGCCGACCCGGTCTACGTCCGCCAGCGCATAGACCCCGTCACGGAGGCCGTGCGGTCGGTGCTCTCCGGGCCGAGCGACTGGCTCGACCCGGTCGTGGACTCGGTCTTCCCCGACGGCACCCGCCTCCATCCGTCGGCCAAGGCCCTGGTCCCGGACGACCAGAACCGGCTGAAGGTGCCCCTCAACAAGGAGGCCGACCAGGTCGGCCAGGCGCAGTGCGTGAAGATGGCGACCCAGTTGCTCTTCACCCTGCGTGACCTCACCTCCTCCGGTGTGGACGAGGTGGAACTGCTGCGGTCGAACGGATCCCAGCTCTGCGTCCTGGACGACGACCGGGCGGACAGCGTCGTCCCCGCGGTCACGGCCGGCCACCCCGACTACCAGTACTTCGTGGACGACGGTCACCGGCTGGTCCGGATGACCGGGGGCGCCGACGGGGAGAGCGGCTCGAGCGCGGAACCCGTGCCCGGTGCCTTCGGCGTCGGGGAGCAGGGCCTGAGGTCGGCCGCGGTCTCGCGGGACGAGGAGCGGGCCGCCGGGGTCTCGCTCGACGGGCGCTCGCTCTTCGTCGGCTCCCTCACCTCGGGGGACGGACTGAAGAAGACCGAGGTGCGCAGCCGGGCCAAGGCGGAGAAGGAAAGGCTCTCCGCCCCGAGCTGGGACGGCAGGGGGGACCTGTGGATAGCGGACCGCGACGGTGAGCGGTCCCGGCTGCTCAGGCTCGAGCAGGGCGCGGACGAACCGCAGGAAGTGAAGGTGGCGGGGCTCGGGGAGGGTACGGTGCGGGCCGTCCGGATCTCCGCCGACGGTGTCCGCGTCGCGCTGATCGTCGCGGAGGAGGGGCGCACGTCGCTGCGGATCGGCAGGGTGGAGCGGACGGCCGACGGCGACTCCTCCCCGGTGGCGGTGACCGAGCTGCGTACGGCCGCGCCGCACATGGAGGAGATCAGCGCCATGTCCTGGGCCGGCGGCAGCCGCCTGGTCGTCGTCGGACGGGAGTCCGGCGGTGTCCAGCAACTGCGGTACGTGCAGAGCGACGGGTCCACGCCTTCGGGCGGCTCGCTGCCCGCTCTCACCGGCGTCAAGGAGATCACCGCCTCCGAGGACGACCGGCTGCCGCTGGTCGCGCGGTCGGACGACGGGATCGTGCGGCTTCCCCCGGGCGGGAACTGGCAGACCGTGGTCAAGGAGGGGGCGGCCCCGGTCTACCCGGGGTGAGGCGGACATGGTCCGCGGGTCTTCGGCTCGATGGCGGCCGAGCGTGTGTTCGGAATGCGTCATGTGACGCTCCATGCCCGCGCGCCGTCCGGCCGATGCCGCGAAAGTCGGTCTCGGGGCGGTTTCACCCGATGCGGTGAGCGAGTTGTCCACAAGCGGTAGGCCATCCCCAGGCCCCGGCGGGCGGGCACCCCCGGCGGCAGAGTGCGCGGCATGAACTCATGGTGGTGGCAGGCCTTCAGCGACCTGGTGATGCCGCTCGACTGCGCCGGGTGCGGGGAAGGCGGCATCCGGCTCTGCCGACGCTGTCTCGCGGAGATCGGCGGTGGCGCGGCCCGCCGGGTGCGCCCGTCCCCGGCGCCGGCGGGGCTTCCGGTCGTACGGGCCGCCGTTCCCTATCAGGGCGCCGCGCGCGCTCTGCTGCTGGAGCACAAGGAGCGTGGGGCGCTCTGGCTGGCGCGCGTCCTGGGGAGCGTGCTCGCCGCGGTCGTACGGGCGAGCACGGCGACCGGCGGTGGGCCAGGCCTGGGCCATCTCCTGCTCGTGCCGGTCCCCTCAGCGCCGGGGGCCGTCCGGTCGCGCGGGCACGATCCGGTGCGCCGTATGGCTTCGTACGCTGCCGCGGAACTGCGCCGGGCAGGGGTGCCGGCCAGGGCCGCTCCTCTCCTCAGGCAGCGGCGGCGCGTCTCCGACCAGAGCGGACTGGACGCCGAGGGCCGCGCCGCCAATGTCGCCGGTGCCCTGCGGGTCGTCGCGGGCGGTGGTGCCGTGCTGGCGCAAGGGCGGGTGGTCCTGGTCGACGACCTGATGACGACCGGCGCGACGCTGGCCGAGGCCGCTCGGGCGGTGCGCAAGAGCTGGGAGGAGGACAATTGGAGCCATGGCCCGGGACTCGACGAGGGCCGATCGGACGGGTACCCCACGGGCTTCCGGGGAAGTCGTGGAGCAAGGCTTCCGCGCGCAGCGGTCGTCGCCTCTTCACCGTCGTCCTTCGAAATAAACCGGAACTGCTGAGGAGCTCGCATCGTTGCAGCAGGTGAGGGGGTTGAACCACCCGAATGGAGGTACGCGGCGGTAGAGGGTGACGCATCCCTCCGAGCGGGATATGTTCGGTGGGGAGGAATGCTTCGACAGGGCTCCTCCGATAACCGAATTGCCGGTGCGGTGACGTGATCGTTCACTCGTATCGGTGAGGTGGAGATCCCGGTCCCGCGGGGAGGAGGAGGTGTAAGTCACCGAGTCCAAGGCTCCGGAATGATCCGGAGCCGGTGCAAGAGGAAGATGCTCCGCTTTGAAGCGGAGCGATCCGGGAACGGAGTTCTGCGTGGACATCGTCGTCAAGGGACGCAAGACCGAGGTGCCCGAGCGGTTCCGCAAGCACGTGGCCGACAAGTTGAAGCTGGAGAAGCTCCAGAAGCTCGACGGCAAGGTGATGAGCCTGGACGTCGAGGTGTCCAAGGAACCGAACCCGAGGCAGGCTGACCGGAAGGACCGCGTGGAGATCACGGTCCGTTCCCGTGGACCCGTGATCCGAGCCGAGGCGTCGGCGGCCGATCCCTACGCGGCCCTCGACCTGGCGACCGCCAAGCTCGACGCGCGGATGCGCAAGGAGCACGACAAGCGCTACTCGCGACGGGGCGCGGGACGTCTCTCCGCCGCCGAGGTCGTGGACCAGATTCCGGACGCGGCCAGGCTCGCCAGCGACGGCACCCTCGTCACGGAGCAGGACGAAGAGGCCGTCAAGACCACCAGGGTGGGTTCTCTGGAGGTCCAGGGCGACGGGCCGCTGATCGTCCGCGAGAAGACCCACGCGGCTGCTCCCATGTCGCTCGACCAGGCGCTCTACGAGATGGAGCTGGTCGGGCACGACTTCTACCTGTTCGTCGACGCGGAGACCAAGGAGCCCGCGGTGGTCTACCGGCGTCACGCGTACGACTACGGCGTGATCCACCTCCAGACCGACCCGATGGTGGCCGAGGCGCCCGTCGGAGGCGCCGGAGGCGCACTGGGCGGCTGAGCCGTCGCGACAGGTCCGCGTGAGTGCCCCCGGGAGCGTTGGCGCGCCCCCCGGGGGCGCCCCTGTCTCCGCAGCTCTGCCGCGCGTCGCCGCCCTGGCATGAAATCATGACCGAGCCGGTCAACCGGCGTTCGGCCGACCCAGGTTGGGGAGGCGCGGTGAGACGGGCCATGGCCTTCAGGGGGAGGAACGATGCCGCAGACTTTCGGACCGTTGCACAACGGCGGGGCCGCAGCGGGCTCCGGGACCGGTGCGGGGCGAGGGCCGGTCAGCGGGCTGCCAGGGTTTGCCGCTTCCCGGGGGCCCGACTTGGAGGAAGAGTTCGAGGACGACCCGGTGGAGCCCATCCGGGTCCTCGTCGTCGACGACCACGCGCTGTTCCGGCGCGGGCTGGAGATCGTCCTGGAGGCGGAAGAGGACATCGAGGTGATCGGCGAGGCCGGCGACGGCGCCGAAGCGGTGGAGAAGGCCGCCGATCTCCTGCCGGACATCGTGCTGATGGACGTGCGGATGCCGAAGCGCGGCGGTATCGAGGCGTGCACGGCGATCAAGGAAGTGGCACCCAGCGCCAAAATCATCATGCTGACGATCAGCGACGAAGAGGCCGACCTCTACGAGGCCATCAAGGCGGGCGCCACGGGATATCTGCTGAAGGAGATCTCCACCGACGAAGTGGCGACGGCCATCCGGGCGGTCGCCGACGGCCAGTCGCAGATCAGCCCGTCCATGGCCTCAAAACTGCTCACCGAGTTCAAATCGATGATCCAGCGGACGGACGAGCGTCGTCTCGTTCCCGCACCCCGGCTCACCGAGCGTGAGCTGGAGGTGCTGAAACTCGTCGCCACCGGCATGAACAACCGCGATATCGCCAAGGAATTGTTCATCAGCGAGAACACGGTGAAGAACCACGTCCGCAACATCCTGGAGAAACTCCAGCTCCACTCACGCATGGAAGCCGTGGTCTACGCGATGCGGGAGAAGATCCTGGAGATTCGCTGAAAGCCTTGGACGTACGGCGTCCAGCTCCTCGGCGCGGGGGCCGCACCGCGGTCCGGTGCCGCCCTCTCCGCTTCGCCCTCAGTCCAGAGCGGCGGCCAGTTCCGCGGTGAGCGCGGTGCGCAGCTCCGGCTGGGTCATCCGCTCCACCCGTACCTCGCCGCAACCCACCCAACGGGCTGCTTCGGCGAGCGCCGCCGCCGTCGCCGCGACGGCCTTGGCGGGTCGGGGGCTGCCCGGCAGGTCCCCGCCTAGGGCCACGTGCCGGGCCACCAGGGTGTCGCCGGAGCGTGCCGGGTCGACGCGGCCCACCAACTTGCCGCCTGCGAGGACGGGCATGGCGAAGTAGCCGTAGAGCCGCTTGGCCTTAGGCGTGTACGCCTCCAGCCGGTGTGTGAAGAGGAAGATCCGCTCCGTGCGGGCGCGCTCCCAGATCAATGAGTCGAAGGGGGAGAGCAGCGTGGTCCGGTGCCGGCCGCGCGGCGGCCTGCTCAACGCCTCGGGGTCGGCCCAGGCGGGCCTGGACCAGCCCTCGACCTCGACCGGGACCAGGCCGGTGTCCGCGATCACCGCGTCGAAGTGCTCGCCCTTGATCCGGTGGTAGTCGGCGAGGTCGGAGCGGGTGCCCACGCCCAGCGCCCGGCCCGCCTGGACGACCAGCTCGCGCAGGCACGCCTGGTCGTCCAGGTCGTCGTGGAGGAGCGCAGCGGGGATGGCGCGCTCCGCGAGGTCGTAGACCCGCTTCCAGCCGCGTCGGCTGGTGCAGACGACCTCTCCGTACATCAGGGCCCGCTCGACGGCGATCTTCGTCTCCGACCAGTCCCACCACTCCCCGCCGTTCTTGGCGCCGCCCAGCTCCGAGGCGGTCAGCGGGCCTTCCGCGGCCAACTGCGCGATCACCTTGTCGTAGGCCGCCTGCGACAGGTCGTGATGCCAGTGCGGGCGGGCGCGATAGGCGCGCCGCCGGAAGGCGAAGTGGGGCCACTCCTCGATGGGCAGGATGCACGCCGCGTGCGACCAGTACTCGAACGCGTGCGGCGCGCCGTCCGCGTCGGCACCCCAGTAGGCGGCTTCGACGGCCGGGCGGCCGACGGCGCCCAGGCGGGCGTAGGGCACCAGCTCGTGGGAGCGGGCCAGGACCGAGATGGTGTCCAGCTGCACGGCGCCGGCGCCGCGGAGCACGCCCCGCACGCCCGCACGACGGTCCGGGGCGCCGAGAAAGCCCTGCGCGCGCAGCGCGATACGGCGGGCTTCGTCAGCGGAGAGGCTGGCGACGGGGCGGGGGGCGGCCAGGGGCTCGGCGGCGCTCGGCAGACTCGTCATGCCCGCACTGTAGGGCGTGGCACCGACAGGGCGAATTGGTTCTCTTGCGCAGGGTTAGGGCGTCAGGAGCCGGGCATGGTCGTCACAGAGAGTGACGAAAGGTGTTGTCGGCGAACTTCGGTGTCTGTGGTGGCTGGTCACCGCAAAGGCTGGGCGCGGGAGCAGGGGAAGGGGGCAGCAGGGTGACGACGTGGCTGATCGTGATGCTGGGGAGCGCTGTGTGGGCTGTGAGCGCTGTGTGGGCGAGTGTGCGGCGCGTCGTCGTCCGGGAGGCCCCGCGGGTCGCCCTGGCGTGGACGGGGGCCCTACCCGTGCTCGGCGGGCGCGGGTGCGGACGCGGGTGGGGGTACGGGGGTGGTCGTCCGCGCCGGTACGTAGGGGTCGGTGGACGGGAGGCCGAGGTCGGAGGGGAGCAGGGCCGCGACCCAGCAATCCCTGCGGACGCCGTTGTTGAGGACTCCGGCCCGCTCGACGCCTTCGAGTGCGAACCCCGCGCGCAGGGCCGTGGCCCGGGACGCGGAGTTGCCCACCTCCGCCCGCCAGGTGATCCGGTCCACCGGCACCTGTGCGAAGGCCCAGCGGGTGACGGCCTGCACCGCTTCCGTCATCAGGCCCCGGCCGCGGTACTCCTTGGCCGTCCAGAAGCCGATCTCCCCGGTCCGGGTCGCGCGCATGGTCAGGCCGATCACCGCCGCCAGGGTGCCCTGACCCCCCGTCTCCATGGCGCCGAAGGTGAATTCGGACCCTTGTCGCCACCCCTCGCCGCACGCCCGATTCACGAAATACTCGGCGTCCGCGCGGCGGTACGGCGACGGCACGGTGGTCCACCGCTGGATGTCGCGGTCCTGGCACGCCTGGTGCACGGCGTCGACGTCCGCCGCGGTCAGCGCCCGCAGGGTGAGGCGCGGGGTGGTGAGAGTGATCGGCTCCATAGGGTGATTGTCCCGGTGCCGAGTGTTCTGTCTCCAGAACCGCGAGAGCTCCCCGCGGCACCTTCGCGGCGGCCCGTCCGTTGTCGTGATGACAGACCTCCCGGCGCGGTGGGGTCCTCGCATACGATGGCCGTTGCCCAAGAGAATTCCGACCGTGCCAGGCCCGACCGGCAAGGAGACCAACCCCCGTGTCCGTCCTCTCAAAGCTCATGCGTGCAGGCGAAGGCAAGATCCTGCGCAAGCTGCACCGCATCGCGGACCAGGTCAACTCCATCGAAGAGGACTTCGTCAGCCTCTCCGACGCCGAGCTGCGCGCCCTCACCGATGAGTACAAGGAGCGGTTCGCCGACGGCGAGAGCCTCGACGACCTCCTGCCGGAGGCGTTCGCGACCGTCCGGGAGGCGGCCAAGCGGGTCCTCGGCCAGCGTCACTACGACGTCCAGCTCATGGGTGGCGCCGCGCTGCACCTCGGTTATGTCGCTGAGATGAAGACCGGTGAGGGCAAGACCCTCGTCGGCACGCTGCCGGCCTACCTCAACGCGCTCTCCGGCGAGGGCGTCCACCTGATCACGGTGAACGACTACCTCGCCGAACGCGACTCCGAGCTGATGGGCCGCGTCCACAAGTTCCTGGGGCTGGACGTCGGCTGCATCGTGGCCAACATGACCCCGGCGCAGCGCCGCGAGCAGTACGCCTGCGACATCACCTACGGCACCAACAACGAGTTCGGCTTCGACTACCTGCGCGACAACATGGCGTGGTCGAAGGACGAGCTGGTGCAGCGGGGCCACAACTTCGCGATCGTCGACGAGGTCGACTCGATCCTCGTGGACGAGGCCCGTACGCCGCTGATCATCTCCGGCCCCGCCGACCAGGCGACCAAGTGGTACGGCGACTTCGCGAAGCTCGTCACCCGCCTGACCAAGGGCGAGGCGGGAAACCAGCTCAAGGGCATCGAGGAGACCGGCGACTACGAGGTCGACGAGAAGAAGCGCACCGTCGCCATCCACGAGTCGGGTGTCGCCAAGGTGGAGGACTGGCTCGGCATCGACAACCTCTACGAGTCGGTGAACACCCCGCTCGTCGGTTACCTCAACAACGCCATCAAGGCGAAGGAACTCTTCAAGAAGGACAAGGACTACGTCGTCATCGACGGCGAAGTCATGATCGTCGACGAGCACACCGGCCGTATCCTCGCCGGCCGCCGCTACAACGAGGGCATGCACCAGGCGATCGAGGCGAAGGAAGGGGTGGACATCAAGGACGAGAACCAGACGCTCGCCACGATCACCCTCCAGAACTTCTTCCGCCTCTACGACAAGCTCTCGGGCATGACCGGTACGGCCATGACCGAGGCGGCCGAGTTCCACCAGATCTACAAGCTGGGCGTCGTCCCGATCCCGACCAACCGCCCGATGGTCCGCATGGACCAGTCCGACCTCATCTACCGGACCGAGGTCGCCAAGTTCGACGCGGTCGTGGACGACATCGCGGAGAAGCACGAGAAGGGGCAGCCGATCCTGGTCGGCACCACCTCGGTCGAAAAGTCCGAGTACCTCTCGCAGCAGCTCTCCAAGCGCGGGATCCAGCACGAGGTGCTCAACGCCAAGCACCACGAGCGTGAGGCGTCGATCGTGGCCCAGGCCGGCCGCCGCGGCGCGGTCACGGTGGCCACCAACATGGCCGGCCGTGGTACGGACATCAAGCTCGGCGGTAACCCGGACGACCTCGCCGAGGCCGAGCTGCGCCAGCGCGGGCTCGACCCGGTCGAGCACGTCGAGGAGTGGGCGGCGGCGCTGCCCGAGGCGCTGGAGCGTGCCGAGGCCTCGGTGAAGACCGAGTTCGAGGCGGTCAAGGAGGCCGGCGGCCTCTACGTGCTGGGCACCGAGCGGCACGAGTCGCGGCGTATCGACAACCAGCTGCGCGGCCGTTCCGGACGTCAGGGCGACCCGGGTGAGTCCCGGTTCTACCTGTCGCTCGGTGACGACCTGATGCGGCTCTTCAAGGCCGCCATGGTCGAGCGGGTCATGGCGATGGCCAACGTCCCGGACGACGTGCCGATCGAGAACAAGATGGTGACCCGCGCCATCGCCTCCGCCCAGTCCCAGGTGGAGCAGCAGAACTTCGAGACGCGTAAGAACGTCCTGAAGTACGACGAGGTGCTGAACCGGCAGCGAGAGGTCATCTACGGCGAGCGCCGTCGTGTCCTTGAGGGCGAGAACCTCGAGGAGCAGATCCAGCACTTCATGGACGACACCATCGACGCCTACATCCAGGCGGAGACCGCCGAAGGCTTCGCGGAGGAGTGGGACCTCGAGCGGCTGTGGGGCGCCTTCAAGCAGCTCTACCCGGTGAAGGTGACCGTCGAGGAGCTGGAGGACGAGGCCGGGGACCGTGCCGGGCTGACGGCCGAGTTCATCGCCGACTCCATCAAGGACGACATCCACGCGCAGTACGCGGCGCGTGAGGAGCAGCTCGGTTCGGAGATCATGCGGGAGCTGGAGCGCCGTGTGGTCCTCTCCGTCCTGGACCGCAAGTGGCGTGAGCACCTCTACGAGATGGACTATCTCCAGGAGGGCATCGGCCTGCGGGCGATGGCGCAGAAGGACCCGCTGGTCGAGTACCAGCGCGAGGGCTTCGACATGTTCACGGCCATGATGGAAGGCATCAAGGAGGAGTCGGTCGGCTACCTGTTCAACCTGGAGGTCCAGGTCGAGCAGCAGGTCGAGGAAGTTCCGGTGGCCGAGTCCGAGCAGGGCGCCGACCTCACCAAGCGGGACGCCGTTCCGGCCGGTGGCAGGCCTGAGATCAGGGCGAAGGGGCTCGACGCTCCGCAGCGTCCCGACCGGCTGCACTTCTCCGCGCCGACCGTCGACGGTGAGGGCGGGGTCGTCGAAGGTGACTTCGCCAGCGAGGGCGCCTCGGGCCGCACCGCCAACTCCGACGGCCTCACCCGTGCGGAGCGGCGCAAGGCCCAGAAGGGCGGACGTCGCCGCAAGAAGTAGGGCGAGGAGTCGCCTGGGGTGGCTGGCCGGTCGTGAGGTCGGCCATCCCGGGTGGGGTCGGGTTGGCCGACCTGGTGGGCCGGCCGACCGCGCCGGCGCGGAGCAGGCCGGTGAGTCGGCGAACCGTGACTGGTGGCCGACCAGGCGGTGAGTTGATCGGGCTGTGCTTGACCGGCTCGGTGAAGTGGTGTGCCGGTGGGGTCCGACCCGGTGTGCTGGGGTGAGCGCTGTGGGGCGGGGTGATGCGGGGTGATGCGGTGCGCTTCCGGGCGCGCGCGCCTTGTGGATCTTGGTTCGAACGGACTCCAATGCCCCCTGCATGCTCACAGGCTGGCGACATGGACGAAGCCGCAGCGAGCGGTCAGGTGTGGAGCAGCGCGGTTCGCATGCGTCCGGCGGCTGAGCAGGATCGGGACGCGTTGGCACGGCTGGTCGAGGTCGAACTCAGGGTTCTTCGAAGCCGAGAGGTGCGAGCGGGCGGCGGACCCCCAAGTGGTCTCTGTCGATCGATCGTGCTCGGAGTCGTGGGCCGGGCAGTACGTCAGGCATCTGCGGTGGCTTCGGGAGCGGCAGCAGCGCGCGGGCTGTTGAGCAGTGGCCTTCCGAACGGATGGTCGATGGGCTGGGCCGGGGTGTGCCCTTGAGTGATCTCCTGTGGGCCGTTCGGGACCGCTGGCGCGTCGCCGACGGGGCGTCACCGTGCGCTGCTCGTGAGTAGGTGGCCGGGGCCCGCCTCAGGGAGCACCAGTCACGGAGCTGGATACCAGGTCCGCCGGCGGACCCTCCTGAGATGGCCTGGCAAGCAGCGGAAGGCCGTCGAGCGCTGCATGGCGAGGTGCGAACGCCGGGGGGTCTTTGTTTCACCGTGATGCCCGGTTGACCGTTCATGGCGGGCGGTTGCTGGTCGCACGGGTCGGCTCCGGACCACCTGTCGCCCACGTCACCGTTGAGGTGGGCGTCTCCCGCGTCACCGCTGACAAGTGGAGGCGTCTCTGGCGGGACGAGGGCGAGTTGGGACAGTGCGACCGGCCCTCTCGCCCGCGCACGACACCGCGTCGCACGGGGGGCGATCGGGGGCCGTGTGGGCCGTCTGCTGCCGCGCCCGCAAGCTCAGCTCGGCCCGCCTCGCGGCCCGCCTTGCGGCCCCATTCCGCACCTGCCCGCCTCGACCGTGCATCGCGTTCTGGTTCGGCATGGTTTGAACTGTCTGGCGTACTTGGACCGGCCCGTCGGCGAAGTCATCCGCCGCTACGTACGCGACCGTCCCGGCGAGCTGGTCCGCGTGGATACCAAGAGGCTTGGCCGCATTCCCGATGGCGGCGGCCACAAGCTCCTGGGCCGAGGGGATGGCCGGACTCGACGCGGCAATGGGCTTCGACTGCCTCCCTTCGACTGTGGACGACCACAGCGGCCTGGCCTACAGCGGAGCCCACGGCGGGAAGGCCACCAGTGCACGGCCCTCATGCGCCGGGCCGCCGCCCTTCTTCGCGGCATCGACCGCCTCGAATGCGCCCTGAGCGACAACGCCTTGCCCTACGGCAAGAGATTCGCCGGGCAGCAGGTCCTGGCCGACCTCGGGCCGGCCGGCTAGTTGACGCGCGCCTACCGGCCGCAGGCCAGCGGTGGGGGTGGCGGAGGCGTAGGGGACGGGCTTCTCCTGGAGGCGGGATGAGGGAGATGGTGGTCGGGGAGGTGCCGAGTCCAGGGGCGGCTCGGTGGGACTCCTGTGCCGCTGATCGCGAACTGGCGGCGGAGGTGGCGGAGCTCCGAGCGCCTCAGGCTCTCCCCTGCCTCGGGCACACTCCGCCCGCCCCGGCGGCCGTTGCTGGGGTCGCTCGGTCGCAGACCGGCAACGGCCGCCTCGGTGTCGGCCTCGTGCTGCTCGCCGGGCTCGGCTGAGCCTGCTCCGCCCTCCTTCACTCGGCCGTCGGCCTTCGCATCCCAGCAGCCTCGAGACGGTCTCGGCGTCGGTCGTCCCGGGGCACTGTTCCTGTCGCCGGGCCCAGGTCGACACGACGGGTCCGGGAGGCCGCCTTGTGGCCCTCTGGGCCCACCCGTCGAGGAGAAGCCGGGTACGGCCTCGTTGCCGCGGGCGAACGCCCTGGCGGGGGCTCCCGC